>NZ_JSYC01000007.1:0-290445 GCF_054823965.1 Gordonia sp. GN26
GTGGTTCTGGATGTTCTCCAGGAACTCCACCAGGTCGAACTTCGGCATCACGACCAGCGACGACCGGTTGAACAGCGCCGCGTTCAGCAACACGGTCATGCCGTAGATGTGGAAGAACGGCAGCACCGCGATCACCACGTCGTCGGCGGTCATGCCCTGCAACGGCTTCAGCTGGGCGACGTTGGCGACCAGATTGCGGTGCGAGAGTGCGACCCCCTTCGGGTTGCCGGTCGTACCCGAGCTGTAAGGCAGGACCGCGACATGGCTGGCCGGATCGAAGGACACCTGCGGCGCGGGCAATCCCGCGCCGAGCACGTCGGCGGCATTCGGGTGACCCGAGGCGTCCTGCCCCTCACCGTCGAGCACGACGAGGCTCGCGTCGTCCAGTCCGACCTCGGCGACGGCGGCCTTCGCCTGGGCGGCCATCGGCGAGATCGTGACCAGCATCGTGGCGCCGGAATCCCGCAACTGCTTGGCGATCTCGGGCGCGGTGAACAGCGCGTTGATCGTCGTCGCGGTGGCTCCGGCACGCAGAATGCCGTGGAAGACCGAGGCGAACGCCGGGATGTTGGGCGAGAGGATGCCGACGACGTCACCCACCCCGATCCCCCGCGACGTCAGCCAGCCGGCGACCGCGTCGATCTGGGCGATCAGCTCTCGATAGGACGTCACCGCACCGGATTTCGGGTCCACCAGGGCGGTGCGTGCGAGCTCGTCGTCGGCGATCGAGCCGAACAGGAACTCGTGGACGCTGACCTCGGGGATCTCGACGTCGGGGAACGGGCTGGGGAAACTCACGACACCTCCACAGGTGAATCGGTCGACCATTGATCGAGAATCTGCGTCAGGTCCACGGTCGAGGATCCTGACGGCGTGGGCAGGACGGTTCGAGAGAACCGTGGGGCGGGTGCGGGCTGTACGGCGCCGTCGACGGTGACGTAGCTGCCGCGTTGCCGCGCAACGGGATCGGCGGCCGCTTCGTCGAAGTCGAGTACCGGGGTGAGACACGCGTCGACGCCGGTGAACTCGTCGGCCCACTCGTCGCGGCTGCGCGTGGCGAACCGGGCGGCGAGGGCGGCGGAGATGACCGGCCAGTGCGCGCGATCCCAGCGGTGGGGAAGGTCGCCGAGTCCGAGGGTCCCGATCAGGTTGCGCCAGAACTTCTCCTCGAGCGCGCCGACGGCGACGAACCGGCCGTCCGCGCACTCGTACGTCGCGTAGAAGGGTGCGGAACCGTCGAGGAGGTTGCCCTCCGACCGGGACACCCAGCGGCCGGCCGCTTTCCACGACCACTGCAGCTGCGCGAGCAGACCGGCGCCGTCGACCATCGCTGCGTCGACGACCTGTCCGCGACCGGTGCGCGACCGGTCGTGGAGCGCGGCCAGCACGCCGACCACGAGCAGCATCGATCCCCCGCCGAAATCGCCGGCCAGGGACAGCGGCGGAACCGGTGGCGCTCCGGCCGGGCCCATCGCCTCGAGCACACCGGTCACGGCCAGATAATTGATGTCGTGGCCGGCAAGCATCGCGCGGTCACCGTCCTGACCCCACCCGGTCATGCGGGCATACACGAGTTGCGGTGCGCCGTCACAGATCTCGGGTCCGAGGCCGAGACGCTCCATCACGCCCGGCCGGAAACCCTCGATGAGGATGTCGGCGCGCCGGATCATCTCGCGGATACGATTCAGGTCGGCGGGGTCCTTGAGGTCGGCGTCGACGCTGCGTCGGGACCGGTAGAGCCCGGCGTCCGCCTCGACGATGCCGTCGGGGCCCGGGGCCTCGGGGCCGGGGCGTCGGATCCGGACGACGTCGGCGCCGAGGTCGGCGAGCATCATCGCGGCGTGCGGTGTCGGACCCAGGCCCGGCATCTCGACCACGCGCACGCCGGCGAGCGGACCGGTCACGAATCCGCCTGGTGGTGGAGGATTCCGCGGATGGTGAAATCGACGTAGTCGTCGACCAATTGGTCGACGTCGTGTTCATCGCGCAGCCACCAGCTGATGCCGTTCATCAGGTCGAGCACCGCGATCGCGGACTGATGCGCGTCGCGCACCTCGAACACGCCCATACGGGCGCCCGCCTCGATCACGTCGCGGATGCGTCGCTGGTAGTACTTGCGATAGTCGGTGACCACCCGGCGATGTTCGGGCGTCAGCGCCGACAGCTCCCGGAGCGCCACGAGGTGTTCCACCCGGTGGCGGGCGAGGCGTCGGACGTGGGCCTCGACCAGGCCGGTGAGCCGCTGAACCGGTCCGCCTTCACCGTCGAGCAGGAGCAGGTCCGCCTGCGGATCCTCGGTCATACGCAACGCGATCGCGTAGAGGATCTCCTCTTTGGAGTGGAAGTGGTTGTAGAGACTCGCACCTCGCATGCCGACGGCCTCGGCGATGTCGCGCATGCCGGCGTTGGCGTAGCCGTGTTCGGCGAAGTAGCGTGCCGCGGCCTCGGCGATCTCGTCGCGGCGGGTGCGCGGACGCGTCCCCTCCACCGCTCGACTCGAGGCGTCCGCGACGGGGTCGTCAGCCCTGACCGGTTCCATAGGACCTCCTCAACTCCCGCTTCAGCAACTTGCCCTGGGCGTCGGTGGGCAACTCATCGACGAGGTGCACCGCCTTGGGCACTTTGTACGACGCCAGATCGGTGCGGCAGTGCTCGCGAATGTCCTCCGCGGACAACGAACTAGCCGCACGCAGCACGACGAAACCGGTGACCGCCTCGGACCAGTACGGATCGGGCAGGCCCACGACCGCGGCCCGCTCGACGTCGGGGTGCGCCTGCAGCACTCGCTCGACCTCCTGGGAGGCGACGTTGTATCCACCGGTCTTGATCATGTCCTTGCGCCGGTCGCGGAAGAACATGTTGCCCTCGTCGTCGATGCGCACGATGTCGCCGGTGTGCACCCAGCCACCCTCGAGGACCTGGGCGGTCTTCTCCGGGTCCTTGAAGTAACCGAGCATGACCGACGGTGTGCGACAGAGGAGTTCGCCTTCCTCGGCCTCGTTGCCGTCGGCGTCGACGACGCGGACCTCGAGGTGGCCGACCGGCTTGCCGATCCAGGTCGGGTCCTGATTGGGGACGTCCTCGAGGCGCTTGAACCATCCGACCGAGCCGAGCTGGGTGAGCTCGGACTGGCCCCAGTAGGTGCCCCACACCGAATCCGGTGTGGCGGTGGCCCAGGCGTCGACGGCGTGCGGGGACACCTGACCGCCGTAGGTGAGGCAGCGACGCACGGTGCCGACGGTGTCGGGCCCGAAGTCGGGGTGATTGGCCAGGGCGATGAAGAACGTCGGGGTCTGGGCGAGCACCGAGATCTTCTCGTCGCGGATCATCCGCAACGACGTCGCCGGGTCGACCGCCGCCGGCAGCACGAGCGTGGCGCCGAGCAGGGTCAGCGAGGTCAGTGATCCGATACCCGCGATCGTGTGGAACGGCATGACGTACAGCCAGACGTCGTCGTTCAGACACCGCAGACCCCAGGTGTACGCGGGTGCGGTGGAGATCAGGTAGTTGCGGTGCGCGATCTCGACGCCCTTGGGGGTCGACTCGGTGCCGCTGGTGTACACGATCATCGCCAGGTCGTGTTCGTCGACGTCGGAGTCGGGTTCGGCGTCGTCGGCCCGTCCGACCAGCTCGTCGAAGGAGTTCCACGAGTCCGATGCGGGCTCCCCGACGACGAGCACCGAGATGCCGAGACTGTCGGCGATCGGGCCTGCCAGGGGTGCCAGGTCGCGTTCGACGACGAGGACCGCGGGCTCGAGATGACCGAGCTGCTGGGCGACCTCCTTCTCGCGGAACAGAGGGCTGACCCCGGAGTACGCAGCGCCGACCTTCAATGCGCCGTAGTACGACGCCACGGTCTCGACGCGATTGCGGCTCATCACCGCGACCCGGTCGCCGCGCCGGACGCCGAGGTCGACGAGCACGTGCGCGACCCGGTTGGCCATGCGGTTGAGGTCGCCGTAACTGGTCGACGTGCGGCCGCCGGCGGCGTCGTAGGCGATGATCGCGGGCTTGTTGCCCTGC
This sequence comes from Gordonia sp. GN26, assembly GCF_054823965.1. NCBI lineage: Bacteria > Bacillati > Actinomycetota > Actinomycetes > Mycobacteriales > Gordoniaceae > Gordonia > Gordonia sp. GN26. Next base: position 4,024 of record NZ_JSYC01000007.1, read on the forward strand.
GACCGCGAGAGCCTGCGCAGCTGGTCACCGATCGTCGCGCGCCCCAACGGCGACGTCTGGTTCTCCGTGAGTCTGCGGTCGGTGAGATGTCCTTCTGCGGTCATGGCGGGGGCGCTCACGCGAACATCCGATTGTCGAAGCGGTCGAGGAAGGCGATCTCCTCGACGGGGCTGCGGGTGAGCTTGCGCGGGAAGCCGTTCTGCGGGTAGCCGACCGCGATGTGTGCCGCGGTGATGAATCCGTCGGGGATGCCGAGCAGGTCCTTGACCTCGTTCTCCGCTGCGCACAACAGAGTCGTGAGTGCGGTGGCGACACCCTGCTGACGCAGTGCGAGGGTCAGGTTCTGCACGCTCGGGTAGATCGACGCGCCGCCGACGACGCTGAGTCGGCCGAGTTCGTGATCGGTGGGATGCAGTCCCTCCGCGTCGGCGCACACCACCACGAGCGCGGGCACCTCGGCGAGGTGGTGAGCAAAGTAGTTGGCGCTCTCGATGGTCTTCGGGACGGCGCCCACCTTCTTGGAACCCTCGAGGATCGAGTTGTAGTACGGCTCCCAGAAGGGCAGGTAGAGGTCGGCGAGCGCCTTCTTGGTGACGTCGTCACGGACGACGACCCAGCGGACCGGCTGCCGGTTCCCGCCCTGCGGACCGAAGCGCGCGTCGTCGAACGCCCGGTAGAACACCTCGTCCTCGACGGGCTTGTCGCTGAAGTAGCGGCACGTGCCGGTAGTGCGCATTGCCTCGCTGAGTTCCATGTCAACCTCCGTGATCACTAACCGTTGTTAGTATGACTGGGGACACAGTTCCACACGAGATCGCGGCCGTCAAGCATCACAAATCGACACTTTCCCAGTGTTGACGAACTGGGACTAACAGTGGTTAGTTGCAACCATGACTTCAGTTTCCCTGCGCCCGGAGACGCGTCCGGCCCCCTCGGAGATCCGGACCGCGGTCGACGCGGGCAACATCCCGACGCTGCTCGCCGTGCTGGTGGAGATGACCGGCGATCGCCGCTGGCTGGCCGATCGCTACCGTCCGACCCGTAGCCGCGGCATGGACGACAACTCGACCGGTGGCCTGCCCGAGGACGTGCAGGCCGAGATCCGCGACGCGGTCGTCGATGCCCTCGAAGACTGGTACGAGCAGGGGTCACCGGCACGGGTGCCGGCCGACGAGGATCTCGTCGCCACACTGATGTCCTTCACCGCCGGCGAACCGGTGGCACCGGAGTTCGCGCCGATGATGAGCGAGATCGTGCGCGGTGACCTGCGCGACTCCCACCTGCCGGAACTGCCCGACGACCTCGGTTCGACGATGAACGCCCTGGTCATCGGCGCCGGCGTGGCCGGGATGCTGATCTCCACGCAGCTCGCCGAGGCCGGCATCGAGCACACCGTGCTGGAGAAGAACGACGAGGTCGGCGGCTCCTGGTACGAGAACCAGTACCCGGGCGCCGGCGTCGACACCCCGAGCTACCTGTACTCGATCTCCTCCTTCGACCATGACTGGTCCACCCACTTCGGCAAGCGCGACGAGGTCCAGGGCTACCTGCAGGCCTTCGCCGACCGTCACGCGGTGCGCGACCGCGTCCGGTTCAGCACCGAGGTCCTCTCGGCCGCCTACGATTCCGACGCCCAACAGTGGGTGGTGCGGGTCCGCGACCGGGACGGGAACGAGAGCACCCTCACCTCGCGCATCCTCATCAGCGCGGTCGGCATCCTCAACCGGCCCAAACTCCCCCAACTCGCCGGCATGGACACCTTCACCGGCCGGATGTTCCACTCCGCCCACTGGCCCACCGAACTCGACGAGCCCGGCGCCCTGGCCGGCAAGCGCGTCGCCATCGTCGGCTCCGGCGCGTCGGCGATGCAGATCGGGCCGGCCATCGTCGACAAGGTCGGGTCGCTGACGGTCTTCCAGCGGTCGCCGCAGTGGATCGCCCCCAACGACGACTACTTCGCGCCGGTCGGCGACAACGTGCACTGGCTGATGAACAACCTGCCCGGGTACCGGGAGTGGTACCGCGCACGGCTGTCCTGGATCTTCAACGACAAGGTCCACTCGACTCTGCACGTCGACCCCGAATGGCCCGAACCCACCGCGTCGATCAACGCCGCGAACCACGGCCACCGCGAGTTCTACCTGCGGTACATGCGTGCCGAGCTCGGCGACCGCGACGATCTCGTCGAGCTGTCGACGCCGGACTATCCGCCCTTCGGCAAGCGAATGCTGTTGGACAACGGCTGGTTCCGCATGTTGCGGCAGCCGAACGTGGAGCTGGTGGGCCACGGCGTGGACTCCGTCACCGAGTCCGGGCTCGTCGACTCCACCGGCCGGGCACACGACTTCGACATCATCGTCTTCGCGACCGGCTTCCACAGCGACCGCTACCTGTACCCGATGGACGTCGTCGGCCGCAGCGGCAAGACGACGGTCGAGGCCTGGGGCGATCACGACGCGTACGCCTACCTCGGCATCACCGCGCCGGACTTCCCCAACCTGTTCATCCTCACCGGTCCCAACACCGCGCTCGGACACGGGGGCAGCTTCATCAGCATCCTCGAATACCAGGTGCGCTACGTCTGCGACGCCATCCGCGCCATGATCGAGCGCCGCCTCGGCGCTCTCGAGGTGCGTCGTGACGTCACCGATGAGTACAACGACGCCGTCGACCGCGCGCACGCACGCATGGTGTGGACGCATCCCGCGATGACCAACTGGTATCGCAACCCCGACGGGCGGGTCGTGGCCGTGCTGCCGTGGCGGATCGTCGACTACTGGGCGAAGACCCGACACGTCGATCTCGCCGACTTCCACACCGAACCCATCACGGCGGAACCGCTCGATCCCTGAGAACCGGCGTGGCGGCTGCCGGACTACCGTGTCAGGCATGACCTCCGCACCTCTGATCACCCCGAACGAACTGCAGAAGCGCCTCGGTGAGGGGCGCCTGCGCATCGTCGACGCGACGGTTCACCTGAGCTTCGACGCCGACGGTGCGCACGTCGCCTCCGGTCGTGACACCTACCTCCAGGGTCACCTGCCGGGCGCGGTGTTCCTCGACCAGATCACCGAGTTGTCCGATCCGAACGGCGAGGCCCCGTTCGCGGCGGCGTCGTCGGAGAAGTTCGCCGCGGCGGTCGGCGCGGGCGGGATCGGCGACGACTCGACCGTCGTCGTCTACGACACGGTCAACGGCATCTGGGCAACCCGCCTGTGGTGGCAGTTCGGCCTCGAGGGTTTCGACGACGTCGTCGTCCTCGACGGCGGGTACGGCGCCTGGGTGGCGGCGGGGCTCCCGACGGAGACCGGTGAATCGACCTATCCGGCATCGACTTTCACCGCGCAGCGCCGACCGGAACGGATCTTCTCGACCGACGAGGTGGTCGCGGCCACCGCGGATTCGTCGGTGCTGCTGGTCAACGCTCTCGACCGGGAGTCGTTCGCCGGCGGACACATCCCGAGCAGCGTCAATGTCCCGTTCGGCGAACTCGTCGACGAGTCCGGGTCACTGAAGCCGCTCGAGGAACTGCGCGGACTGTTCGCCGACGCGGGCGCCCTCGACCCGTCGGTACGACCGGTCACCTACTGCGGTGGCGGGATCGCCGCCACGGCAGCGGCATTCGCTCTGAAGGCACTCGGCCGCGATGACGTCGCGGTGTACGACGGGTCGATGAACGCCTGGACCGCGGACCCGGATCGTCCACTGTCGTCGGCCGATTCGCGGTCGTGACGTCGACTCGTCCCGCGGTGAGCGTCGAGCTCGTCACCGATCCCGAGCGGGCGGCATCGGTGGCCGAGGTCGCCGGCGCGACCTTTCCCCTGGCGTGCCCGCCGCATGCCGCCACCGAGGACATCGCGCAGTTCATCGCGACCAACCTCGGTGAAAGGAACTTCCGCTGGTACATCGCCGACCCGGACGCCGACGTGCTCGTCGCCCGGGACGGCGCCGGCGGTCCGATCATCGGGTACGCGCTGGTGCTGCACGGCGATCCAACGAACCCCGTTGTCGCCGAACTCGTCCCGGAGCGACCGGCGAGCGAGGTGTCGAAGATGTACGTACTCCCCGACCATCATTCGCGTCCCGGTCTCAGCCCGTCTCGCGCTCTGATGGACGCGGCGCTCGATCGTGCCCGCGACCGTGGCAGCGTCGTCGTCTGGCTGGGCGTGAACCAGCTCAACGAACGGGCCCAGAAGTTCTACGCCAAAACCGGTTTCACGCGCGCCGGCGTGCGGACCTTCGACCTCGGCGGGAGTGTCGAACACGATTACGTGTTCACGCAGAAGCTGGAAAGCAGCTACCGTCGGCGCTGAAATCCGCCCCCGAAAAACGCCCCTGCGATCCGCCCTCCACAGCTGGGCCAATGACACTATGTCGGTGGCCCCGCTCCATCGGGTGGTTTCCAGGGGCGCTTTTCAGCGCAGGCCGCAGAAACCCTCAGGCAGCCGATTCGGCGAATCGCGACAGGGCCAGCAGACGCGAGGTCGCGCGCAGGTACTTCTTGCGGTAGCCACCCGCGAGCATCTCGTCGGTGAAGATCTCGTCGAGCTTGGCGCCGGAGACCGTCACCGGGACGTGTGCGTCGTAGAGCCGGTCGGCGAGCACCACGAGGCGCAGGGCCACCGACTGGTCCTTGGCGGGGTGGACGCCGGTGATGCACACCAGCGAGACGCCGTCGACGAGGTCCTTGTACTTCGACGGATGCAGCGTGCTCAGGTGATCGCACAGCGCGTCGAACTCATCGAGGGTCGCGCCCTCGGTGGAGTCGGCGATGTCGACGAGCTCGGACTCGGTGCGCGGGTCCGGGGCCGGCGGCAGGTCGCGGTGACGGTAGTCGGGGCCGTCGACGCGGATCGTCTCGAACACCGCCGAGAGCTTGCGGATCTCGCGCAGGAAGTCCTGGGCCGCGAACCGGCCCTCGCCGAGCTGGCCGGGCAGGGTGTTCGAGGTGGCGACCACCGACACACCCTTCGCCGTCAGCTCGGTGAGCAGGCGCGACACGAGCATCGTGTCGCCGGGATCGTCGAGTTCGAACTCGTCGATGCAGAGGACGGTGTGCTTCGAGAGGCGCTCGACGGCATTGACGAAGCCCAGCGCGCCGACCACGTGGGTGACCTCGACGAAGGTCGCGAATGACTTCGGCTCGGGCATGGAGTGGTAGATCGAGGCCAGGAGGTGGGTCTTGCCGACACCGAACCCGCCGTCGAGGTACAGGCCGATCCCCTGCGAGGGCGCCTTGCGGGAGAACAGGCCCTTCTTCCCGGAGCGGGCCTTGGAGGCCCGGGCGACGAAGTCGCGTGCCTTGGCGACCGCCTCGGCCTGCGACGGCTCCTTCGGATCGGGGATGTAGGAATCGAAGCTCACGTCGTCGAAGGTCGACGGAGGCACCATCTCATCGATGAGTGCGTCCGGCGAGGTCGCAGGGTTGCGATCGCAAAGTCGGGCCGCCATGTGTGGAGAGTAGCGATCTCCGGAAGTATGGATGCATGTTCCACCTGCAGAAAGCGACCCAGGTCACATCCGCGGAGTCCGGCGAGAAGGGGAACGAGACACTGCTCGGCCTGGCCGAGCACTACCGCTATCCACCGCGGCCGTCAGAGGGGCCCGGCGCCGCGGCCCCCTTCGTCCGGGCCAACATGATCGCCTCGATCGATGGCGCGGCCACCCACGACGGGAAGTCGGGCGGACTCGGCGGCGACGGGGACAAGACCGTCTTCCGGGTCCTGCGCGGACTCGCCGACGTCATCCTCGTCGGCGCCGGGACGGCGACGACCGAGGGGTATCGCCAGCCGCGACCCGACTCCGCGTTCGCCGACCTCCGGGAAGCGAACGGACAGGCGCCCGCGCCCGCGCTCGCCTTGGTGTCGCGGTCGCTCTCGATCCCGCCGGACTACCCGCCGCTGAGCGACCCCGACACCGTCGTGCTCACCTGCGCGTCGGCCCCCGCGGAGCGCCGCACCGCGCTCGTCGACGCCGGCGCCACCCTGATCGACTGCGGCGAGGACGCCGTCGACACCTCGGCGCTGATCGAGACCTGCGGCGAGCGAGGTTGGCCGCGGGTGCTCTGCGAGGGCGGCCCGAGGCTGCTCGGCTCGATCATCGCCGCCGACCTGCTCGATGAACTGTGCCTGACGACCAGCCCCCATCTGGCCGGTGGGGATGCCGGCCGCATCGCCGTGCAGGCCGGCGACGGTAAGGACGGGACCGCCGCACTCAAGGGGATGTCACCGGCCGCGATCATCACCGACGACGACGGTTACGTCTTCACGCGCTGGCTGCGTCACGGCCGATCGTCCATCCACTGACCGATCCGAACGGATCACCGCACGGCCGTCACCGGGCATCGTTGACTACGCTCGCGGACATGCGAAGAGCGCACGCCGTCACGGCAGTCCTGGGTGTGATCGTCGCGATCGGAGTGTCGTCGTGCGCCGTGGGCCCCGACCGCGGCCCCGAACTCATCCCCGGTGGCGGCGGCGGTCAGGGTCCGGCGCCCTCGTCGTCCGCGCCTCCCCCGGCGCCGGCGCTCGCCGCGCCGAAGGCCGACCTCGACTGGTCGGACTGCGCGGCAGGGACCGCCGGACGCTACGGCATCGCCCGCCCGGCCGGGGTGACCGTCGAGTGCGCGGAGTTCGACTCCCCCGTCGACCGGAACAAGCCCGACGGTGAGGTCGTACGCATCGCGGCTACGCGGGCCCGCACCGCCGCGACGCCCGCCGACGCCCCGCCGCTCGTCCTCACCTCGGGATCGGATCTCCCGTCGTCCCGCACGCTGATGGTGATGTCGTCCGGGCCTGGCCGGGCCTTCCTCGACGCCCACCCGGTGGTGGCCGTCGACCATCGCGGCATCCCCCAGAGCGGGGACCTCGACTGCATGACCCGGCTCGAGCGGAGCACGATCGCCGACAACGGACTCACCGCACGCGGGACCAGCACGCAGGCGCGCATCTCCCGGCTCGCCTCGGCTGCATCGTCGGCCTCGGACGGTTGCACCGAGACGCTCACGCCGTACCAGCTCAACTTCGGGGCGCAGTTCGCCGCCGCGGACCTCGAGACCCTCCGGCAGCGCTGGGGCGTCGAACACCTGGGTCTCATCGGTGTCGGTGAGGGCTCCGACGTCGTCCTGGCGTACTCCTCCCTCTACGGCGGCCGCGCGGGACGCATCATCCTCGACACCCCGACGCCGTTCGGCGCGAACGCCCGCGATCGGGCGCACCTTCGCGCTCAGGGTGTCCAGACCGCGCTGCAGGGATTCGCGCAGCGATGCTCGACGCTCGACGGGTGCACCCTCGGCACCAACGGGGTACGGGTGATGACCGGCCTCCTCACCAAGGCCGAAGACGGGCGTCTCGACGGACTGTCGGACACCACCGCTCTCAACGCCATCACGACGACACTCGCGCTCGCCTCCGATCGCCCCGAGTCGCTGCTCGATCTGTCCCGCGCCATCACCGCCGCCGACCGCGGCGACACCGGTGCGCTCGTCCGGCTCGCCGACCGGGCCGCGGCCCTGCGGACGACCGACGGCGCCCTGGTGTCGCGATGCAACGACGTCACCGGCCCGGTGGGCCAGAACGAGATCCCCGGGCTCGTCGAGGCCTGGACCAAGCAGAGTCCCCTGACCGGCTCCGACAGCGCCCTGTCACTCGTGCGTTGCAACGGCTGGGCCTCGGGCAGCGCGGTTCGCCCGCCGTCGTCCCTGCCCGCCGACCCGCTGGTCCTCAACGGCACCCGGGACCCGGTGAACGGCGGCGACGGCGCGAACACCCTCGTCCCGCTGTTCATGAACGCCGGGGCCGAGCCCGTCACCGTCAGCTGGGACGGGCTGGGCTTCTCGGTCCTGGGTCGCAGCGCCTGCGCTGCCCAGGTGGCGGCCGAATACGTGAAGAAGACACCCCTCGGCGGGCCGACCCAGCGCGGCTGCCCCGCCTGAGCCGAGGCGGATCGGTGCTGGCCCGGAGGGTTCTGCGGAGCGTCGGAGGCCACCCGTAGTACGGTGCGCGGGTGGCGAATCTCGACAGGTATCTCTATCCCCAGATGAGTGCGCAGCGGATCATCCCGATGATCCTGTGGCCGATCAGCCTGTTCATGGTCGTGCACCGCTCGTTGTTCCTGGGTGTCAACGGCGACCGCACCGACGACTTCAAGCCGGTGTACGCCGCCGCCTACAACTTCCTGAACAACCTGCCGGTCTACGGCGAGAACTACGGCACGGTCGACCCGCATTACCTGTACCCGCCGTCGGGCACGCTGCTGATGGCACCGGTCGCGGTCATCGACTACGAACGCGCGCGGTGGGCGTTCATCGCGGTCAGCGTCGTGGTCCTGCTCGTCTGCGCCTACCTGCTGACCCGGATGTTCGGGTACGCCCTGAACTCGTGGGTCATGCCGACGGTGCTGTTCGTCTTCTTCTTCACCGAGACCGTCTCGCACACACTGATCTTCACCAACTTCAACTCGTTCGTGCTGCTGGGCATGATCGCCTTCCTGATGCTGATGCGGTCGCGGCACGACTGGTGGGCGGGCGTCCCGATGGGCCTGACGCTGTCGGTGAAGCCCGTTCTGGCGCCGCTGATGCTGCTGCCGCTGCTCAACCGGCAGTGGCGCGTGTTCGCCTTCGCCATCGTGGTCCCGCTCGTGCTGACCGCGATCGCCTGGCCGATGTCGGTGGACGCCGACGCCTTCATCAGCCGGACGGTCCCCTACCTGGGCGAGGCCCGCGACTACTACAACAGCTCGATCGCGGGCAACGGCGCATACTTCGGCGTCGCGCCGTGGCTGGTGCTGCTGCTGCGCGTCGCCTTCGTGCTGATGGCCGCGTTCTCGCTGTGGTTCCTGTACCGCTACTACCGCAAGACCAACGAGCTCCTCTGGCTCGCGACGTCGTCGGGTGTGCTACTGGGCACCACCTTCCTCGTCGGCTCACTGGGCCAGGGCTACTACTCGATGCTGCTCTTCCCACTGCTGATGACGGTGCTCCTACCCGGATCGGCGATGCGCAACTGGCCGGCCTGGCTCGGCGTATACGGCTGCATGACCTTCGACAGCTTCTACTCGCAACGCTGGACAGCCTTCGGCTGGATGGTCGAGTACAACAAGGTGACCTGGGGATGGTCGCTGCTGATGATCGCCGTGTTCTGCTCGCTGCTGTTCCGCTGGCTCGACATGCGGTCCGACGGCGTCGCCGGCGAGGACGTGGTGATGCGATCGGAGCATGACGCTCCCCCGACGCCGGCGGCGAAGTCCGACGACGAGCTGTCGCTGTCGAAGTAGCGACGCCGGCGAGACCCCGGACCGCGCTAACGTGGAACCCATGACCGACAGCAAGCCCGACACCGAGAACCTCGCGAACCTCACCGACGAGGAGTGGAAGCAGCGGCTCACCCCGGCCGAGTACCGGGTACTGCGCCAGGCCGGCACCGAAGCACCCTTCACCGGTGAGTACACCGACACCAAGACGGTCGGCGTCTACCGCTGCCGGGCGTGCGACACGGAATTGTTCCGCAGCGAGCAGAAGTTCGAATCGCATTGCGGCTGGCCGTCATTCTTCTCCCCGCTCGCCGGAGACAAGATCATCGAGGTCGAGGACAACTCACTCGGCATGAAGCGGGTCGAGGTGCTCTGCGCGAACTGCAAGAGCCACCTGGGCCATGTGTTCGCCGGTGAGGGCTACGACACCCCCACCGACCTGCGCTACTGCATCAACTCGATCAGCCTGAAGCTCGAGCCGGCCGAATGATGCAGTAGCACAAGGGGGCCGAAGGGAGGGATCAGGACTAGCCGTTCTGTTCCTTCTCCTCCTTCTCCTTCTGTTCCTGCTCTTCCTTTTCCTTCTGCTCGCGCTCTTCCTTCTCCTTCTGTTCCCGCTCCTTCTGCTCCCGCTCCTCCTTCTCCTTCTGCGCCTTCTCTTCCTTCTCCTTGTCCGGGTCCTTCTCCTCGGGCTGCGGGACCTCGATCTGGTTCTCGTCCACCGGCCCGTCGGTCGGCTCCTCTTCCGGCGCCGCGACAGCCGGGGTCGTGTCGAGCAGCGTGTGCTCGAACGAAGCGGGGTCGGAGGCGCCGTCGTTGCCGCCGCCTCCGTACTCACCGGGCGCCGTGGAGATGACGTCGGGAGCGCACGGGGCGAGCTTCCCGTTGGGTAGAAGCATCTGGCACGGTTGGGCGTTCGCGGTCGCGACGCCACCGGCGAGGGCGGCCGAGAAGACCAACGCTGCGAGGAGGCGGGCCGCGGGGACGATATGGGTCATCGGGGGTTCCTTCACGTCGAGTAGAACGTCGTTGCATCCCTTGTGAGACAAAGCTCACATTCCATGTCATAACAGAGTCGGCAGGCGAATTGTCCGTTTTTCGTCTGTTGGAGTGACATGGGTCGAATGACCAAGTCGCTTGTGCCACAACGAAATAAAGAAAAGAGGCACCCGCGGTGTCCGCGGGTGCCTCTACCGGAGACGGTCGTTCAGACGTCACTTCACGGCCGGCGGCTCACTCTCGACGGGCTCCTCCTCCGCGGGCTCCTCTGCGGGTTCCTCCTCTGCGGCCGGCGGAGTCGTCTCCACCAGCGTGTGCTCGAACGACGCCGGCTCGGATGCCGGGTCGTTGCCGCCGCCCGGGTCGTCGGGAGAGTGCGAGACCACCCCCGGCGCGCACGGGGCGAACTGCCCGTTGCCGATGTCGATCAGACAGGGCTTGGCATCGGCAATCGCGACGCCTCCGGCCAGTGCTGCCGAGAACAGGAAGGCCGCGAGTACGCGTGCGGCAGGGACGATACGGAGCATCGTGAGGGTTCCTCCACGTCGAGTCAGGATGTTGCGTCGCCTCAAGTGAGACGAAGCTCACGTTCCGCCCTGACGTGCTGCTACGCAGCGAATCGGCCCGGTTTTCATCCGATGGACCGAACAGGACAGGGGCACCCGCGATGGCCGCGGATGCCCCTGGAGGGATGTTCTGGGATCAGGGAAGCGCGTCGATGAGCGCCGGGACCTCGACGCGCGGTCCGGTGAAGAACGGTGTCTCCTCGCGGACGTGCATCCGCGCCTCGGTGGCACGCAGATCGCGCATCAGGTCGACGATGCGATGTAGCTCCGGTGCCTCGAAGGCCAGCAGCCACTCGTAGTCACCGAGGGCGAACGACGACACCGTGTTGGCGCGGACATCCTTGTACTCGCGGGCGGCCTTGCCGTGGTCGGCGAGCATCTTGCGACGCTCTTCGTCGGGCAGCAGGTACCACTCATAAGACCGCACGAACGGGTACACGCAGATGTAGTTGCCCGCTTCCTCGCCGGCGAGGAACGCCGGGATGTGGCTCTTGTTGAACTCTGCGGGCCGGTGCAGCGCCACATTGCTCCACACCGGATTGCAGGCGCGGCCGAGGACGGTCTCGCGACGGAACTTCGCGTAGGCGGCCTGGATGGACTCGACGTCGGCGGCATGCCACCAGATCATGAAATCGGCGTCTGCGCGGAGACCCGAGACGTCGTACACGCCGCGGACCACGACGCCGGTGTCCTCGAGGGACTTGAAGAAGTCTGCGGCATCCGACTTGGCCTCGTCCCGGTCGGTGCCGAGCTCGCCGGGGCGGACGGCGAACACCGAGAACATCAGGTAGCGGATCGTGGAGTTGAGTTCTGCGTAATCCAAGCGGGCCATGACTGACATGTTGCCACCGCCTCCGGTGGCACGAACAGTCAGGTCAGGTCGGTCAGCAGAGCCGATACGGCGCGTCCGGCCTGGCCGATGCAGGCCGGGACACCGACCCCCGCATACGACGACCCGGCGAGTGCGAGCCGACGAGGCCGGGACGCGGCCACCTGCGCCATCGTGGCGAGATGTCCGGAGCCGTAGACCGGCAGCCCGTTGGTCCAGCGCTGCACGTAGGTGTCCACGACGTTAGGCGACGCGGGTGCCACGCCGGCGGCCCGGCACACCTCGTCGAGATCCTCCAGCGCCTCCCGGGTCAGCCGGTCATCGACGCCGGGTTCGAAGTCCGCGTCGGGAACCGGTGCGCCGAACCGGCCGAACGACGCACGCACCGAGACCGGCGCGTCGTCGTGCGAGAGATGTCCCCACTTCTGCGAGCTGAGCGTGAATGCCTTGGCGCGCAGGTTCTCCCCCGTCCCGACGAGCACGCCGGAGTGGTCGGGCACCCGGGTTCCGGGGGCCAACGCGATCGACACCACCACCGACGACGCGCCGCGGACCGTGCGCAGCGGGGCGGCGAAATCGGGCTGCGACGCGCGCAAGAGGTCCCCGGCCTGCCAAGCCGGGATGGCCAAGATGACGCCGTCGTAGTCGCGGGCATCGCCGGCGACGTCCAGCGACCAGCCGCCTGCGGTCGGCGCCAGACCGCGGACATACGCGCCGAGCTCGGGTTCGACGGCGGCAGCGGACCGGAGTGCGTCGAGCAGCACCCGGTAGCCACCGACGAGGGTGCCGAACACAGGTCCCGTGCCGGTGGCGTCGGCGACCAGTCCGGAAACGGCCGCGGTCAGGTTGGGAGCACCGGAATCGAGTCGTGCCGCGAGCGCGGGGAGCGCCTCACGCAGCCCGATGTCGCCGGCGAGGCTCGAGTAGACACCGCCAAGCATGGGGTCGACGCTGCGGGCGACCACCGACGCGCCGAAACGGTCGGCGACGAGGTCCCCGACCGTCGGGTCCGCGGACGGGTCCCAATGCCAGGGACGCTGCGTCTCGGTGCGGAGACGTTCCAGGTCGGCGGGGTCGACGACCTCGGCGACCGCCTCGGGGGTCGCGGGGATACCCATGAGCGCCGGGGCCGGCAGTGGGTGCAGGCCGCCTCCGGACCACACGGACGGGCGTCGGCCGGTCGGTGACACGACCCGGTCCCCCAGGCCGAGCTCGTTGACCAGGCCCAGCGCTTCGGGTCGTCGGACGATGAACGCCTCGGCCCCCACGTCGACGGACTGGCCGCCGACCGTCGCGGTGTGCAGGACACCCCCGAGCCGTTCGCCGGCTTCGAGCACGTCGATCTGCGCGTCGGCGCCGAGCGCGCCACGCAGCCGGTACGCGGCTGTCAGGCCGGAGACACCTCCGCCGACGACCGCGATCCGGAGCCGAGGTGCCATCAGAGGCTGTGGATGAGCTCGACGGCGCGGGTGAGGACGTCCGGGTCGGTGCCCGGCAGGACCCCGTGACCGAGGTTGAAGATGTGGCCGATGGCGCCGGCCGCGATCGCCCGGTCGCCGTCGGCGACCACGCGGCGGATCTCGGTGTCGACGACCTCGGGTCCCGCGAAGAGCAGGGTCGGGTCGAGGTTGCCCTGGACGGCCTTGCCCGGTCCGACGCGGCGGACGGCCTCGTCGAGCGGCACCCGCCAGTCGACGCCGATGACGTCGGCCCCGACATGGGCCATGGGTGCCAGCAGTTCACCGGTGCCCACGCCGAAGTGGATGCGCGGGACGCCGTACCCGGCGACCTCGGCGAGGACGCGGGCGCTGTGCGGTGCCACGAAACGCTGGTAGTCGGCAGCGGAGAGCATGCCGGCCCAGGAGTCGAACAGCTGGACGGCGTCGACACCGGCATCGAGCTGGACCTTCAGGAAGGCGATGGTGATGTCGGCCAGGCGGGCCATCAGCTCGGCCCAGGTCTCCGGGTCGCCGTGCATCATCGCCTTGGTGCGTTCGTAGTTGCGGCTCGGCCCGCCCTCGATGAGGTACGACGCGAGGGTGAACGGCGCGCCGGCGAAACCGATCAGCGCGGTGTCGCCGAGTTCGGCGAGCAGCAGTTCGATGGCGTGGGAGATCGCGCCGACCGAGGCGGGTTCGAGGCGCGGGATGCGGGAGACGGCGTCGGCCGACCGCACGGGTTCGGCGATCACCGGACCGGTGCCTGCGACGATGTCGAGGTCGATACCCGCGGCCTTGAGCGGGACGACGATGTCGGAGAACAGGATCGCGGCGTCGACGTCGTGCCGGCGCACCGGCTGCATGGTGATCTCACACACCAGTTCGGCGTCGAAGCAGGATTCGAGCATGCCGTGGTTCGCACGGATCGCGCGGTACTCGGGCAGCGAACGGCCCGCCTGCCGCATGAACCACACCGGACGGCGTGACGGGGTCCCACCCGTGGCCGCGGCGACGAGCGGCAGGTGCGACCGATGGACCCGGGTACCAGTTACGTTCGACATCACCGCTTACTCTGCCATGTTCGGCGATCTGACCTGCCCCGGCCTGCCCGGTTCGACACTTCCGGGTCTGCGTCCCCATTTCTGGGGCCGGTGACTCGGCGCGCCTCCGCCGCTGCCAGGCACGACACACCTACGGTCGAACGGTGACTTCCTCGGGAGCTCCGGACGAGCCTGCTGATTTCCGCGCGGCGGTGGAGTCGCTGCATGCTGCCCGCGTCCGCCGTGAGATCGAGGTCGGACCCATCCGCCCGCCGCAGCGGCTCGCGCCGTACAGCTATGCGGTCGGCGCCGAGGTGCGCCCGCCGGACGACCCCGACGTCGTCCCCACCGATTCTCAGGGCACCGCGTTCGGACGACTCATCCTGCTGTACGACCCGGCCGGCCAGGACGCCTGGAACGGGACGATCCGCCTCGTCGCCTACCTGCAGGCCGAGGTCGAGGCCGCCCTGGCGATGGATCCACTGCTGCCCGAGGTCGCGTGGAGCTGGCTGTCCGACGCCCTCGGCGTGCCGGTCGGCGAGAGCAGCACCCCCGCCTCCCCCAACGGCACCGCACACCGCATCGAGGTGACCGCACTGGGCGGTACCGTCACGTCGACGACGTCGGTGCGCTACGGCGACATCGCCGGACCCCCGCGCGCCCACCAGCTCGAGGTCCGGGCGTCGTGGACCGCACTGACCGCCGAGGGCCTCAACGGCCATCTCGAGGCGTTCTGTGAGGTGCTGGCGTCGGCTGCCGGTCTCCCGCCGGCAGGCGTGACCCAACTCGGCCCGACGTGAGCACCGTGGACACACCACCCGAGAACACGTCCGAGAACAACGCCCCCGAGGACGAGGCCCCCGAGGTCGAGCCGCTGCTGACCCCCGCCGGGGGTGTCCCGCCGGTGTTGTCGACCGCTGCGGAGTTCGCCGACGCCGCGCAGGCGCTCGCGGCCGGCGAGGGCCCCATCGCCGTCGACACCGAGCGCGCCTCGGGCTACCGCTACTCCCAGCGTGCCTACCTGATCCAGATCAAACGACGCGGCTCCGGCAGCTTTCTGCTCGACCCGATCGCCGATCCCGAGGCGCTCGCTCCCGTGATCGACGCACTGCGCGGGCCCGAATGGGTGCTGCACGCCGCCGACCAGGATCTCCCCTGCCTGCGCGAACTCGGCTTCGAATGCGTCGAGTTGTACGACACCGAGCTCGCCGGGCGCCTGCTCGGCCTGGCGAAGGTGAACCTCGCCGCGATGGTCGCCCAGTTCCTCGGCCTCGGCCTACTCAAGGGTCACGGCGCGGCGGACTGGTCACGGCGGCCGCTCCCCGACGACTGGCTGAACTACGCCGCGCTCGACGTCGAGGTGCTCGTCGAACTCCGGGACGCGATGGACGCGGCACTGGCCGAGTCCGGCAAGGACGGCTGGGCCCGCGAGGAGTTCGCCTACGTCCTGTCGCGCCCGCCGGCCCCGCCGCGCACCGACCGCTGGCGCAAGACCTCCAACATCCACACCGTGAAGTCCGCTCGTGCCCTGGCCGCCGTCCGCGAATTGTGGACGGCGCGTGAGGAACTGGCGGAACGCCGGGATGTCGCCCCGGGCCGTGTACTGCCCGACACCGCGATCGTCAACGCCGCGACCGTCGACCCGAAATCGAACAACGAACTGACCCGCCTGCCGATCTTCGGCGGTCCCCGCCAGCGTCGGCAGGCCGGCATCTGGCTGAGCGCTCTGCAGCGGGCCCGCGAGCTCCCCGACAGCGAACTGCCGGCACGCAAGACCAACGGCCCCGGATTACCCCCGGTGAGCCGTTGGGAACAGCGCAACCCGGAGGCCGCGGCGCGGATGCAGAAGGTCCGCCCCGCGCTCAAAGAGGTCGCCGAGAGCCACAACCTCCCCGTGGAGAACCTCCTCGCCCCGGACGTCGTCCGCCAGCTGTGCTGGGATGGGCTGGCCGAACCGGTGACCGCCGAGGCCGTGGACGCCCACCTCACCGCCGCCGGGGCCCGTCCGTGGCAGCGGCGGCTCACCGTGGACGCGTTGACCGAGGCGCTGGGCGAGGTCGGGACCGAGACGACCGACACCACACCGTCGGACTAGCCCCGCTCCGAGTTGGGTAAGAGACCTTCCGACAGGCACGACCTCGCAACAGGCACGACCACACGGAATGGAGCACTCAGTGGCCACAGTCTCCGTCGGCATCGACTCGGACCTCGACCCGGGCGCGGCCTGGGCACTCGCCAGCAACCTCTCGCGATTCGACGAGTGGATGACGATCTTCGGCGGGTGGAATTCCCCGGTCCCCGACACGATCACCGAGGGGACGAAGGTCTCGTCGTTGATCAAGGTGAAGGGGTTCCGCAACGTCATCCACTGGACCGTCACCGATTACGACGAGCCGCGGATGATCGCACTGTCCGGCACGGGCCGCGGAGGGATCAACATCGACCTCGCGATGAAGGTCGACGAGATCGTCGACGGCTCGCACTTCGATCTGTCCGCCGACATCTCCGGCGGCCTGCTCAACGGACCCGTCGGGCGCCTCGTCGCCAAGGTCCTGGAATCCGACGTGCACAAGTCGATCTCGAACCTGGCGAACCTGCGCTGAGCTCGAACGGGTCGGCGCCTACCATCGGGCGCCGACCCTCCGGCGTCAGTCCTCGGCGCGACTCTGCGCGGGATCCGCGGGATTCTCGATGTGGCGTTCCAGTGCCGGACCGGCCTGCATCCCCGACACCGTCGCGGTGATCGAACGGGCGAGATCCTGCGCGGTCAGGCCGAGGTCGCCGAGAATCTCTCCGCGCGAGGCATGTTCGATGAACGCCTGCGGAATTCCCTTGATCTGCACCGGGACCGGTACCTCGGCCGCCGAGAGCGCCCCGGCGACAGCCGATCCCACGCCGCCGCTGACGCAGCCGTCCTCGAGGGTGACGACCAGGCGGTGACGACGCGCGACCTCGACCACCGAGGTCGGCACCGGCAGCACCCAGCGCGGGTCGACGACGGTGGCGTCGATGCCCTGCTGCGCGAGGCGTTCGGCGGTGTCGACTGCGAGGCTGCAGAAGGCGCCGACCGCGACGATGAGCACGTCACCGGACACCGGGCCGAGGTCGCGATCGCCGCGGTGCAGCACGTCGACCCCGTCGTCGAGTCGTTCGACCGCACGGATGTCCTCGGGCACAGCACCTTTGGAGAAACGCAGGGCGGTCGGACCGTCGTCGATGCCGAGCGCCTCGTCGAACTCCTCGCGCAACCGGACCGCGTCGCGCGGCGCGGCGACCCGGAGACCGGGGACCATCGCCATGAGCGACAGGTCCCACATGCCGTGGTGACTGGGGCCGTCGGGGCCGGTGATGCCAGACCGGTCCAGGACGAGGGTCACCGGCTGCTTCAGCAGTGCGACGTCCATCAGGAGCTGGTCGAAGGCGCGGTTGAGGAACGTCGAGTAGATGGCGACGACCGGGTGCAGGCCGCCGAGTGCGAGGCCGGCCGCCGAGGTCATCGCATGCTGTTCGGCGATGCCGACGTCGAACATGCGGTCCGGGTAGCGCTCGCCGAACGGCGTGAGTCCCGTGGGGCCGGGCATGGCCGCGGTGATCGCGACGACATCCGGGCGGTTGGCGCCGGCGTCGAGCAGCGCAGCCGAGAAGACCTTGGTCCAGTCCTGCGGTGCGACGCTGGTGGGCCGCCCGGTCACGGGGTCGATGATGCCGGTGGCGTGCATCAGGTCCGCGACGTGATTCTCGGCGTGGGCGTACCCCATGCCCTTGCGCGTGACGGTGTGCACGATGACCGGTCCGCCGAAGTCGCGGGCGTGCCGCAGGGCCGACTCGACGGCGTTGATGTCGTGGCCGTCGACGGGGCCGACGTATTTGAGCCCGAGGTCGGTGAACATCGCCTGGGGTGCCAGCAGATCCTTGAGACCGCTCTTCATGCCGTGCAGGACCGCGTAGGCGGGTTCGCCGACCACGGGCATCTGCTTGACGACGCGCCGGCTCTCGTCGAGGAACTTCTCGTAGCCGGGCTGCAGACGCAGACCGGACAGGTGGCTGGCGAGGCCGCCGATGGTCGGGGCGTACGACCGGCCGTTGTCGTTGACGACGATGACCACGGGCCGGTTGCAGGCGGCGATGTTGTTGATCGCCTCCCAGCACATGCCGCCGGTGAGGGCGCCGTCGCCGACCACCGCGACCACGGTGCGGTCCTTCTGGCCGGTCAGCTCGAAGGACTTGGCCAGTCCGTCGGCGTAGGACAGGGCCGCCGAGGCGTGCGAGGACTCGACCCAGTCGTGTTCGGATTCGGCGCGCTCCTGGTAGCCGGTGAGGCCGCCGCGCTGGCGCAGGTGGTCGAAGCCGCCTTTGCGGCCGGTCACGATCTTGTGGACATAGCACTGGTGGCCGGTGTCGAAGAGGATCGGATCGTGGGGCGAGTCGAATACACGGTGGATTCCGAGGGTCAGTTCGACCACACCGAGATTGGGGCCGAGATGACCGCCGGTCGCCGCCACCTTCTCGATCAGGAACGTCCGGATCTCGGAGGCGAGCGTCTCCATCTCGGCTTCCGACAGAGACCGCAGATCGGCCGGCGAGTTGATCCGGTCGAGCACAACCATCGTTTCCTCCATCACGTGACGCCCCGGGGAACCCGGTTCACATTTCCGGGAGAAAACCCCCGGCTCATAACCCGTCAGTCTACGGAAGCATTCGGTACGACCATGCCCGGCGGATGGCCGACGACCTCACTCGGCGGGTGTGGTTCAGGCCGGAACGAGGCACGCGATGGCCTCGACATGGTGCGTGAGCGGGAAAGCGTCGAAGCCACGCACCTGGGCCACGCGATATCCGGCGCGGGTGAAGAGACCGAGATCACGTGCGAAACGGGCGGCATCACAGCCGACGTGCACCACCGCGGCCGGTTTCGCGGCGGCGATCGCGTCGATGACCCGCTCGCCGGCGCCGGTGCGCGGCGGATCGAGGACGACGACGTCGGGCGCCTCTCCGAGGTCGTGCACGCGGGCGGCCACCTCTCCCTGATGGGTGACCACGCGATCGCCGTCGGCGTCGAAGGTGCGCGTCGCGGCCGCCAGCGCGCCCGCGTCGGAGTCGACGATGTGAACCTCCTCGAGGCCCGTCCCGTAGTGGTCGAGCAGTGCGCCGGCGAACACCCCGGCGCCGCCGTAGAGGTCCCACGCGACCCGCGGACCGGCTCCGAGGTGGTCGCCGACGAAGCCCACGACGGTGTCGGCGTAGGTCTGCGGCGCGGCGCGGTGCGCCTGCCAGAACCCGGTCACCGGGATGTCCCACGACCGGTTCCCGACGCGATGGACCGCGGACTCGGCCCCCTCGACGACCACCTGTGCGCGGGGTCGGGAGCGGCGTCGGCGGTTCTTCTGTGCCTGGCGGCGGGCATCGCCGTGCCGGACCTCGGCAACGGGTGCGAGCTCGGTGATGTGGCGGGCGCCGTCGGAGTCGAGGACCACGGCCAGTTCGGCGTGCGGGGTGAAGCTGCGGCCGACGAGGTCGTCGACCATCCCCGGCGCCGGCTGCACGCAGATGTCGTGGATCACCGCGGAACCGCGGAAGGCGTGCTGCCCGGCGCGCCCTCGTCCGTCGACGGCCAGCCGGGTCCGGATGCGCCAGCCCGTGTCGGCGCCGGGCAGGCGGTCGACCCCGCGCGTCGCGAGGTCGGTGCCGGCGATCGTCTCCTCGTCGAGGTGGCCGACCCGGCTCAGGACATCGAGCAGCACGGCCTTCTTCAGTTCGCGCGCGGGGACTGGCTCGATGTGCCCTAGGTCGCAGCATCCCGCTCCCCCGGCCGCCGCCGGGCACACCACCGGAACCCGGTGCGGGGACTCGTCGAGGATCTCGACGGCGTCGGCACGCCAGTACGAGTCGTGGCGGTCGTCGGTGATCTCGGCGACCACGCGCTCGCCGGGAATCGCACCGCGCACGAACAGGACCCGGCCGTCGGCACGTCCGACCGCCTCCCCACCGTTGGCGGGACGATCGACGGTGACCTCGACGCGCCGCGTCGTTGCCGGGGGTGTCACAGTGTGCGCTCCGATTCGCCCAGGGCGCGGCGGGTCTCGCCCGGCGCCCAGTACCTCTTGGTCTCCTTGCGGCGGTCCGACGACGTGAGCTGCCAGGGCACCGAGGTCACCATCACCCCGGGCTCGAACAGCAGACGTCCCTTGAGCCGCAGCGCGGACTGGTTGTGCAGGATCTGCTCCCACCAGTGTCCGACGACGTATTCGGGGATGAACACCGTCACCACGTCGCGCGGGGACTCCCGGCGGACACGTCGCACGTATTCGATGACCGGGCGGGTGATCTCGCGGTACGGGGAGGCGATGACCTTGAGCGGGATCGTGATGTCGCTGGCCTCCCACTGGGACACCAGCTTCCGGGTGTCGCGGTCGTCGACGTTGACGGTGATCGCCTCGAGGACGTCCGGTCTCGTCGCCCGCGCATAGCGCAGGGCACGACGCGAGGCCATGTGCAGACTCGACACCAGCACGATCGAATGGGTCCGGCTCGGGAGCACCCCCTCGTCGTCGGCCTCGGCCTCGTCGAGTTCGCGCTGCACCGAGGCGTAGTGGTGATGGATCAGCTTCATCACCACGAAGAGCGCGACCATCGCCAGCACCGCGATCCACGCTCCCGCGGTGAACTTCGTGATCAGCACCACCACCAGGACCGTCGCGGTCATGACCAGCCCGACCGAGTTCACCACCCGCGACTGCATCATCCGGCGGCGTGCGCTGGGGTCGGACTCGGTGCGCAGCAGGCGCGTCCAGTGCCGCACCATGCCGGTCTGGCTCAGGGTGAATGAGACGAACACGCCGACGATGTAGAGCTGGATGAGCGAGGTGACCTGGGCGTCGAATGCGACGACGAAGATGATGGCCGCGGCCGCCAGGAACAGGATGCCGTTGGAGAACGCGAGTCGGTCGCCACGTGTGTGCAACTGCCGCGGCAGGTAGCGATCCTGCGCCAGCACCGATCCCAGCACCGGGAAACCGTTGAACGCGGTGTTGGCGGCCAGCAACAGGATCAGCGCGGTCACGATCGCGACGAAGAAGAAACCGGCCGGGAACGCGTCGAAGACCGCGTGGGCGAGCTGCGCGATCATCGCCTTCTGCTGGTAGCCCTCGGGGGCGCCGACGAGGTCCGTCGCCGGGTTCATCACGTACTTGGCGCCGATCTCCTGCGCGAGCAGAACGATGCCCAGGAGCAGGGTGATCGAGAACGCGCCGAGCATCAGCAGGGTGGTCGCGGCGTTGCGTGACTTGGGTTTCCGGAACGCGGGAACACCGTTGCTGATGGCCTCGACCCCGGTCAGCGCCGCGCAGCCCGAGGAGAACGAGCGGGCGACGAGGAAGACCAGCGCCAGGCCGGTGAGGTTGTCCTGTTCGGCGGCGATACCGAAGTCGGCGGTCTCCGAGCGGATCTCCTCGCCGAACACGAAGATCTCGGTGAACCCCCACACGAGCATGCCCAGCACACCGACGATGAAGGCGTAGGTCGGGATAGCCAGCAGCGCACCGGATTCCTTGATACCGCGCAGGTTCACCGCGGCGATGAGCACGATGGCGCCGACGCAGAACCAGACCTTGTGTTCGCTGACGAACGGGACGGCCGAACCGATGTTCTCCGCCGCCGAGGTCACCGACACCGCGACCGTCAGCACGTAGTCGACGAGGAGCGCGCTGCCGACCGTCAGGCCGGCGTTGGGTCCCAGGTTGACCGTGGCGACCTCGTAATCGCCACCACCCGACGGATATGCGTGCACGTTCTGCCGATAGCTCGCGACCACCACCGCGAGGACCACCGCGACGGCGACGGCGACCCACGGGGTGAAGGCGAGCGCGGTGATACCGGCCACCGACAGGACCAGGAAGATCTCCTGGGGCGCATACGCCACCGAGCTCATGGCGTCGGAGGCGAAGACCGGGAGGGCGATCCGTTTGGGGAGCAGAGTGTGGCCCAGCTTGTCGCTGCGGAAGGGCCTGCCGAGCAGGAGGCGCTTCGTCGCAACGGACACCTTGGAGACGGTGGACACCAGGCAACCCTAGAGCGTCCGCGTCGTGGCGGGTAGGTTCGACTCGCGGCACGCAGGTCGCGTCAGGAGAGGAATGTCGTGCAGGTAGTCATCATGGGTTGCGGGCGGGTCGGATCGTCGCTCGCGATGGCGATGCAGAAACGCGGACACGACGTCGCGATCATCGACCGGGACCCGTCCGCGTTCGCCCGGCTGTCCGCCGACTTCGCGGGCCGCACGATCACCGGTGTGGGCTTCGACCGGGACATCCTCGTCAAGTCCGGGATCGAGCACGCCGACGCCTTCGCCGCGGTCTCGTCCGGCGACAACTCCAACATCATCGCCGCCCGTGTCGCCCGGGAGACCTTCGACGTCGAGCGCGTCGTCGCCCGCATCTACGACGCCAAGCGCGCCGAGGTGTACGAGCGGCTGGGTATCCCGACCGTCGCCACCGTGCCGTGGACGACGGAACGTTTCGTCTCCGCGCTCGGCGAGACCGCGACCACGGAGTGGCGTGACCCGTCGGGCACCCTCGCGGTCGCCGAGATCGACGTCGACGAGTCGTGGATCGGGGTGTCGGTCGGCAAGTTCCAGGAACAGACCGGGGCGCGGGTCGCATTCCTCAACCGGGTCGGGCGGCCGGTCCTGCCGGAGGCCAAGACCGTTCTCCAGCAGGACGACGTGATCTACGGTGCGGTGCTGCTCGACAACCTGGTCAACGCCCGCCGCGCCGCCGCGGAACCGTTCACCCAGGCCGAGTCCTGAACACCCCGAAGCCGCACGCCCAGAGCCCCGAACACCGAGGAGTCATCCTGTGAAGGTCGCCATCGCCGGAGCCGGCGCGGTCGGGCGCTCGATCGCCCGCGAACTCCTGGTCAACTCGCACGACGTCACACTCTTCGAGCGCAAGGCCGACCACATCGATCCCGACTCGGTGACGGGCGCGAAATGGATCCTCGCCGATGCCTGCGAACTCGCGAAACTCGAAGACGCACAGTTGCAGACCTTCGACGTGATGGTCGCGGCGACCGGCGACGACAAGGCCAACCTGGTCGTGAGCCTGTTGGCCAAGACCGAGTTCGCGATCAACCGCGTCGTCGCGCGGGTCAACGACCCCCGTAACGAATGGCTCTTCGGCGAGGACTGGGGCGTCGATGTCGCGGTGTCGACGCCGCGTCTGCTGGCCTCCCTCGTCGAGGAGGCGGTGTCGGTGGGTGACCTGGTCCGCCTCATGACCTTTCGTCAGGGGCAGGCGAACCTGGTAGAGCTCACCCTGCCGTCGAACACACCGATGGCAGGCAAGCCGGTACGCAAGCTCGAACTGCCGCGCGACGTGGCCCTGGTCACGATCCTGCGGGGCGGGCGTGTCATCGTGCCGCAGAGCGACGACCCGATCGAGGGCGGCGACGAGCTGATCTTCATCGCCCCGTCGGAGGCCGAACCGGCCCTCTACGACGCCATGAAGATCACCCGCTGAGAATCAGGCGCCGACGGCCTCTTCCTCACGCACCGCGCGGCGGACGAGCAGGACCGTGGCGAGCACGGCCAGGGCGGTCAGCGGCCAGCCCATCGCGATCCGTGTGAAGGCGAGCCAGCCGGTGGCACCGAGGTCGTAGAGCTCCGACTGGGCGAGATACCGCGCCGCGAACACCAGGGCCCACAGGGCGGTGGCGATGTCGTAGGCGCGCAACGTCCGACGGTGTTTACGCCAGGCGGTCCCCTGCCCGTTCACGAGGTGCCAGGCGACGCCGATCAGCGGCCAGCGCACGACGATGGAGATCACGAACGCGATGGCGTAGGCGAGGGTGGTCCAGATGCCGAAGAGGAAGTATCCCTTGGCGTCCCCCACCCGGTTGGCGATGAAGACGCAGATGGCCACGCCGAGAAGGCCGGAGATCGCCGGGGTGAGTCCCTCGCGGCGGACGAGCCGAACAACGAAGACGAGGGCCGCGGCGGTGAGCGCGGCGATGATGGCGGCCGTGAGGCCGAAGAACGAGTTGACCGGCACGAACACGACGACCGGGACCGTCGAGTAGATCAGACCGGACACGCCGCCGATCTGGTCCAGCACGGTGGGGGTCGGCTCGGGGCCAGGGCTCTGTTCGACGTCCTGGTCGGCCGACTCGTCGTCCGACCTTCCGGTGTCACTCGTGGGTGTCACTCGTCGTCGCTGCCCTGCAGCTCGTAATAGGGGTTGAAGATCACCTTGTGACCGTCCTGTAGGGCGAGTCGGCCCCGCACGGTCACCTTCCGGCCGGGTTCGATACCGGCGATGCGATTGCGGCCCAGCCACTTCAACATGACGATGTCGGAGCCGTCGAAGAACTCTGCCTTGACCCCGGCCTTGGCCGA
Organism: Gordonia sp. GN26; assembly: GCF_054823965.1. Taxonomy (NCBI): domain Bacteria; kingdom Bacillati; phylum Actinomycetota; class Actinomycetes; order Mycobacteriales; family Gordoniaceae; genus Gordonia; species Gordonia sp. GN26. The sequence goes on from NZ_JSYC01000007.1 coordinate 28,533, forward strand.
GCGTGAACAGGTCTCCACCGCACGCAACTCGCCGTGCATGGTGACCTCCTCGCCGCGGGTGCATTCCGACGCGCGTTGTGCGCCCGTCGCCTTCGACTCCTCGGCGATTCGTTCCGCGTCGACATCCCCGAGATCTTCGGTGAGTCGGCGGGTCAGTCGCTTGAGATAACCAGCTGTGGGCATCCCAACCTCCCAATGGATTTCAGCCGGGCACCGGGGCTTCCGCCGCAGCGTCCGGGGCCACCGAACGAATGATCGGTGGCTGTCCGCCAGCGTAGACCCGGCACCCGCCGGTGACAACGTGGATGACCGGGGCGCACCCGCGGTCCCGGGACACCCTAAGGGATGATCTCTGGGTGCCCCGCATCCGGATGAACAATTGATGCCCGTCGTGGACAGTCCGCAAACACGAACGGCCACCGCGCTGGTGGTGATTCCCGGGACCGGCTCGGATGCCGACCACGTCACACGTGCCTTCGGTCACGCGGCCGCCACGCTCGGTGTGGAGCTGGTGGCGCTCGAGCCGACGTCGGAGCTGGTCGACGGACACCGTCGGGGTCTCGAGCGCGCTGCGGCCGAACACGACCGGGTTCTGGTCGGCGGAGTGTCGATCGGCGCCGCGATCGCCCTCGAGTGGGCCCTCGCCGACAGTCGCGGACGCTGTGCAGGGGTGTTCGCGGCGCTGCCGGCCTGGAGCGGCGACGCCGACTCCGCGCTCGCCGCGGCCAGCGCGCGGGCCACTGCCGACGCGATGGAACAGAACGGCCTGGAGACGACGGTCGCCGAGATGGCGGCGAGCAGTCCGGACTGGCTGGCCGAAGAACTCTCCCGATCCTGGCGCAGGCTGTATCCCGAGGTCATCGGCCAGCTGCGCGACGCGGCACGCTACTGCGCCCCGACACCTGCCCAGATCGCCGGGCTCACGGTGCCGCTGGCCCTCGTCGCGGCGCCCGACGACCCGATCCACCCCATCGCCGTTGCCGGCGCATGGCAGGAAGCGGCTCCGCTGTCGGCGCTGGTCGAGGTCACCCTCGAAGGATGGGGCCGTGACCCCGGTTTGCTCGGCGAGAGCTGCGTCGACGCGTACACACGCCTGTCGCGGCGGTAAGGCGCCGTCACCGGGTCAGCGACGACGGAAGAAGCGCTGCATCGCCGAGCCCGACGACGGCGGCAGCGGCGCGTCGTCCTCGGGGGCCGGGTCGGCGGCGACCGACGTGTCGTGTTCGCCCGGCCCGCCCTCGGCCGGAGCCTCGGTGTAGGAGTTCTCGCCGTAGACGGTGGCGTGTGCCACCTGGTCCAGCGCTCCCCCGGCGACCCCTTCCGGATCGTCGGCGGTCGGGACCTCGGGGGTGGGCGCCTCGGCCGGTGCCCCTGCCTCCCCCTCGGCGAAGATCTGCTGCTGCGCGGCGGCGACCTGATCGGCGAGCACCGGCGGCAGCACGATCGGGAGGGGTTCGCGCGGCGGGTGCGGCTCGGATCCGCGACGTACGACGGTCTCGGCCAGCACGGCCCGACTCAGGCGTGCGAGGTCCTCGGCGCTCTCCGACGGTCCACTCCCGACACAGCGCACCAGCCAGCGGGGGCCGTCGACGCCGATGAAGCGGTGGGTACCGCCTTCGACCTCGGCCACGACCTCGCGGCCCCAGTGGCCGTCCTCGATGCTGGTCGAGGCGCCACCGTCGCGCAGTGACTCGGCCAGTTCGCGGACCACCTCACGCCACATCCCCGGCGATTTGGGTGCCGCGAAGGCACTCACCGAGATCCGGCCGATCGGGGTGACCAGGTAGACGTTCTGGGGCTGGTGGGTCTCCGACATCTCGACGGTCACCTGCCCGCCCTCGACCACCGGCACGAGCACCGAGCCGAGGTCGAGGTGGGAGTTCTCCAGCTCGCTGATCTCCGTCGCGAGGGCGTCGATGTCGTAGGGGCCCAGTGCTTGTCCGACCCGCAGTTCGTCCGAACCGTTATTCGTCATCGCCTACTCCTCGTTGATCCGCATTCGTGTTGAAGATTAATCGACGCGGGGGCAGACGACGCCCGGCGTGTCGTGCTCAGCCCAGGATCGCGTGGCCGCCGCTGGACCCGTATCCGCCGTCGCCGCGGCTGGTGTCGTCGAGCTCGTCGACCTCGACGAAGTCGGGCAGTTCGACGCGCTGCACGATCAGCTGTGCGATCCGGTCGCCGCGCGAGATGGTGATGGACTGTTCGGGATCGAGATTGATCAGGCAGACCTTGATCTCCCCGCGATATCCCGCGTCGACCGTGCCGGGCGTGTTGACGATGGACAGTCCGGCGCGGGCGGCCAGCCCGGAGCGCGGATGGATCAGGCCCACGGTGCCGAACGGCAGCGCGATGGCGATCCCGGTGCCGACCAGCTGACGGCGTCCCGCGGGCAGTTCCAGGTCGATCGTCGAGCACAGGTCCACACCCGCATCCCCGGGATGAGCTCGGGTGGGCAACGGCAGATCGGGATCGAGTCGACGTACCGCGATGGGCGGCAGAGGGGGGAGATCTGGGGTCACGCACGCAGACTACGCTGGTCAACGTGACCGCACCTCAATCGCCTGACAACACCGGCGGCACGTCGGGGACTCCGGCGACGCGCCGCGACTCCGGATCCGCGGACCTCTTCGACGAGCGTCTGCACGTGCCGTGGTGGTGGTGGCCGGCCGCCGCCGTCCTGACCGGCGTGGTGGGCTACGAGATCCAGTTGTCCGCCCACGGCAGCCGGTGGAGCGTGATCGGTTACGTCGTCACCGCGATCCTCTGCGTGCTGGTGCTGTGGTCGATGAGCCGCACCCGAGTCCGGGTGACCGCCGACCGCGAACTGCAGGCGCATCGCGCGCTGCTGCCCCGGTCCGTCGTCGCCCGCGGCGCGTCGATCCCGGCGACGGCCAAGAGCGCCGCGCTCGGCCGGCAACTCGACCCCGCCGCGTACCTGGTGCACCGCTTCTGGGTGAAGACCATGGTCCTCATCGTCCTCGACGATCCCGACGACCCGACCCCCTACTGGCTGGTGTCCACCCGACGACCGGGCGAGCTGCTGGCGGCCCTCGACATCCCGGATGCCGCAGCGGACCGCCCGGCGGCGACCGCCTGACGGCACCGGGGGCACCAACGGAGACAGACGAAGGGGCCGCGCCTGATGGCGCGGCCCCTTCTTCGTCACGCCCTGCCCGTCGGTTACCCGTGCGTCAGGGATTCGTCGTGCGCATCCGCGGGTGACCCGCAGACCTCATGCGCAGTCGACGCAGATCAGCGAGTTGCCGTTCTCCTCGGCCAACCGGCTGCGGTGGTAGACGAGAAAGCAGCTGGTACAAGTGAATTCGTCGGCCTGCTTCGGGATGACCCGGACCGACAGTTCTTCACCGGAGAGGTCGGCACCGGGCAGTTCGAAGGACTCCGCGGTCTCGGTCTCGTCGACGTCGACGGCTGCGGACTGCGCCTCGCTCCGACGGGCCTTCAGCTCCTCGAGCGAGTCTTCGTTGAGGTCCTCGGCCTCGGTGCGTCGTGGCGCGTCGTAATCAGTAGCCATTGTGTGCCTTACTTGTTGAGAGTGTGAGGGGGCGCTCTCGGTTCCGGCTTGTGGCCGTCACCCAGGGGTGGTGCGCACGACTCCGCCGGGATTGTCTAGCCGGTGGGGTCACTACAACACCGGCTCGAGCACAATTCGTTCCCGAGAATCCGTCGTATTGCGTGACTTCGGTCACGGTTCGATTTCGGCTGCACCCCGAGTCTGGAAGCGCGGGCGCCCGAAGAATAGACCACGTCCAGTCAATCGTCAATGTGGCAACGCGAACTTGTCCGAAATCTGGCGTTTGACGCAGGTCGGGCCCGTCGGCGTGGTCACGACACGGCACCGGCGGCGAGGCTCGCGCCCGCGACGCGGTCGACCCTCTAGAGTGTTGCGGAGATCGCGCGGGGCGTCGTTCCCGGTGAAGTCACAACCGCTCGCGAAGTTCGCCCAGTGAGGAGTCGTTCCACGGTGGTCTCGAAGATTACGACCGGCTACCCGACCGACGAACAGGGCCGCCCGTACCCGCGCCGCCGGTATGCCCCGGCGATCATCACGGTGGTGGTCCTCATGGTCCTCGGCGTGATCGTCTGGGCGGTCGTGCTCGGCAGCGACGACAGCGAATCGGTCCCCACCGCCTGCAATCAACCGTCCCCGGCGACCGCCACCGAGGCCGGCGCACCGGAGCCGGCGGAGCCGCCGGCCCTCTCCCCGGTCCCCCGCGACGAGATGCTGGAGGTCGCGCCCGCCGCGCTGTCGACCTTCCAGGTCCGTGTCCTCAACGCATCCGAGGAACGGGGCGCGGCCCGGTCGGTGTCCGAGGACCTCGCCACACAGGGCTTCACCCCGGCCACCGACACCCCGTTCGCCGATGATCCCGTCTACGTCAACCGGGATCTCGACTGCGTCGCGCAGATCCGGTTCGGTCCCGCGGGCCGTGCCTCCGCCGCAGCCGCCTGGCTGGTGTTCCCGTGCGCGCAGCTCGTCGACGACGGACGCCGGGGCACCGCGGTCGACGTCGCACTCGGCACCTACCACTCGGGTGGTGAGCTCTCCCAGGACGCACAGGCGGCACTCGAGGCGCTGCGATCGGCCGATCCCACGAACCCCGAGACCGGCGCCGATCCCGCACTGGTGAAGGCGGTCCACTCGGCGCCGTGCTGAGTGCCTTCTAGACCAGCGGTTCCCGCGCCCCCAGCCCGTCGAGCAGTCCCAGGAACTCGTCGGCGATACCCGGCGCGACGGCCACCGTGATGTGCCCCTCGTCCGCCCGCGAGTCCGGCGGCGGGGTCACCACGACCGCACCCGCCTCGGCGGCGATGAGTCCGCCCGCAGCCCAGTCCCAGGGACTCAGGCCGTGTTCGTAATGGGCGTCGACCGCACCGGAGGCCACCATGCACAGGTCGAGGGCCGCGGCACCGATCCGTCGGATGTCGCGCACCTTCGGGAGCAGCTCCGCGACGATCCGACCCTGTGCTCGCCGACGGTCGGCGGCGTAACCGAAACCCGTTGCCACGAGCGCGAGTTCCGCGCGGTCGACGGGATTGCAGCGCAGCGGCACACGCGGTCCGTCACCGTCGGCGACCCAGGCACCGCCGCCCTGGGTGGCCCCGTAGACGACCTCACGCGCCACGTCGACGACGACGCCCGCCACCGAGCGGCCGTCGACCTGCGCCGCCAGCGACACGGCGTAGGCGGGGACGCCGTACATGAAATTGACCGTGCCGTCGATGGGGTCGACCACCCAGCGCACGCCGGACGGGACGGCACGACTCCCGCCGTGCTCCTCCCCCAGGACCTCGTCGGCGGGCCGTGCCTCGTGCAGCAGCTGACGGATGAGGCGTTCGGTCTCGGTGTCGGCGACGGTGACCGGATCGGTTTCCGTCGACTTGGTCGAGACGGGATTGACCGTCGAATCCGTCGGCTGCGTTGTCGCACCGAACAATTCGGGGCGGCGGCGTCGCACGTGCGCGGCCGCCTCCTGCGCCACGTCCACCGCGATGGCGGCCAGTTCGTCCACCGGAATTGTCTGATCCACGTGTTCCATGTCAGCACATCGGCGACCGCGACCGCTCACCGGTGAGGTGAAGCAACGCATCTGGAGGGATGCCGCGCGGGCGGCGGCGGGCGCCGATAGCCTGATGTCGATCACCGCCGGCCCGGAAGGGGACTCCGCCATGACCGACACGCCCGCCACCGACAGCTCACCGACCCCGACGAATCTGGGATTCGGCGTCGACGTCGGCGGCTCCGGGATCAAGGGCGGCATCGTCGATCTCGACACCGGCGAACTCGTCGGCGATCGATTCAAGGTGCTCACACCGCAGCCCGCCACCCCGGAGGCGGTCGCGGCCGCCGTCGCCGAGGTCGTCGCCCACTTCGACTGGGCGGGTCCGGTCGGCATCACCCTCCCGGGTGTGGTCACCGACGGCATCATGCGGACCGCGGCGAACATCGACAAGGCGTGGATCGGCACCGACGTCTACGAGCTGTTCAGCCGCCACCTGGGAGGTCGCGCGGTCTCGGTGCTCAACGACGCCGACGCGGCCGGGATGGCCGAGGACGCCTACGGCGCGGGCAAGGGCGTGGACGGCGTGGTGATGTTGCTGACATTCGGCACCGGCATCGGCTCGGCGATCCTCATCAACGGCATCCTCGTGCCCAACACCGAGCTGGGTCACATGCAGGTCGGCAAGAAGGAGGCCGAGCATCAGGCGTCCTCGCGGGTCAAGGAGGAGAAGGACTGGTCCTACGAGAAATGGACCGAGAAGGTCTCCGACGTCCTCAAGGCCTACGAGGCGCTGTTCTGGCCCAAGCTGTTCATCGCCGGCGGCGGCATCAGCCGCAAGGCCGACAAGTGGATTCCGCTGCTCACCAACAAGACCCCGGTCGTGCCCGCCACGCTGCAGAACACCGCCGGTATCGTCGGCGCGGCGATGGCGGTCTCACAAGGCATCAAAACCTAGGCCGCGCCTGGATTGACCAGGGCTTTGTCACATCGGGCGAGCCGATGTCGTTACAATGGTCGTCACCGGTCATCTGAACCGATAAACCAAGCCCTTGTCCACGGCGGCTCGTGCTGCCGTGTCACGTCTCACGAGACCCGACAAAGACTCCGCAGAAGAGAAGTTCGAAAGGTTGTACGTGGCAGCCATCAAGACCCGCCAGGGGGACGCCGAGGCCGACGAAACCCAGTCGACCAGCGCCTCGACCGAAACCCCGGCCAAGCGGACCGCCAAGAAGGCTGCGAAGAAGACCGCGGCCAAGAAAGCGCCCGCCAAGAAGGCAGCAGCGAAGAAGGCCACCAAGAAGGCAGCCCCCAAGAAGGCAGCCAAGAAGGCCACCTCCGCCGAGGGTGTCGGCGACACCGACGCCGAGCCCGAGGACCCGAACTCGATCGACGACATCGACGTCGCCGACGGCGAACTCGAGGACGTGGAGATCGACGACATCGAGGTCGACGACGAGGACGAGGACTCCGACGACGAGGACGACTCCGAGGAAGCCGAAGCGACTCCTACCGGCGCCAAGACCGCGGCCAAGGAATCGACCAAGACCGACGCCGCCGCCAAGTCCGGCGACTTCGTCTGGGACGAAGAAGAGTCCGAGGCACTCCGCCAGGCCCGCAAGGACGCCGAGCTCACCGCTTCGGCCGACAGCGTCCGCGCCTACCTCAAGCAGATCGGCAAGGTCGCCCTCCTCAATGCCGAGGAAGAGGTCGAGCTCGCCAAGCGCATCGAGGCCGGCCTCTTCGCCACCGAGCGTCTTCGTCGCATGATGGCCTCCGGCGAGAAGATCAGCACCGCGCAGAAGCGCGACCTGAATTGGATCTCCCGCGACGGCAACCGTGCGAAGAACCATCTGCTCGAGGCCAACCTCCGTCTGGTCGTCTCGCTCGCCAAGCGCTACACCGGCCGCGGCATGGCGTTCCTGGATCTCATCCAGGAGGGCAACCTCGGTCTGATCCGCGCGGTCGAGAAGTTCGACTACACAAAGGGTTACAAGTTCTCGACCTACGCCACGTGGTGGATTCGCCAGGCGATCACCCGCGCGATGGCCGACCAGGCCCGCACCATCCGTATCCCGGTGCACATGGTCGAGGTCATCAACAAGCTGGGCCGTATCCAGCGTGAGCTCCTCCAGGACCTCGGCCGCGAGCCGACTCCCGAGGAACTCGCCAAGGAGATGGACATCACCCCCGAGAAGGTGCTGGAGATCCAGCAGTACGCCCGGGAGCCCATCTCACTCGACCAGACCATCGGCGACGAGGGCGACAGCCAGCTCGGCGACTTCATCGAGGACTCCGAAGCAGTCGTCGCGGTCGACGCGGTGAGCTTCACCCTCCTGCAGGATCAGCTGCAGTCGGTCCTCGAGACGCTGTCCGAGCGCGAGGCGGGCGTCGTCCGTCTGCGGTTCGGTCTCACCGACGGCCAGCCCCGCACGCTCGACGAGATCGGTCAGGTCTACGGCGTCACGCGAGAGCGCATCCGCCAGATCGAGTCCAAGACGATGTCGAAGCTGCGCCACCCGTCGCGGTCGCAGGTTCTCCGGGATTACCTGGACTAGTCACACGCACTCCCCTTCGCCCCCGTTGCCGTCACCCGGCAACGGGGGCGAAGGCGTTGTCAGGGCCTGGTCGTAGCTCCTGGATGTCGACGACCGCGTCGACGGGCAGCGGCCCGTACAGGTGCGGGAAGAGCATCGAATCCGGGTCGGTCGGCACTCCCGGCTCCCAGCGCACCTCGGCACCGAGACGCGCCGGGTCCAGGACGAGGAGCAGGATGTCGTGACGGCCGGCGAACAGTCGGTTGGCCGGCAGGTGGACCTGCTGCGGGGTCGACAGATGCACGAACCCGACCTCGTCGAGCGACGGCGGCCGGATGTGTGTCCCATGGCGCGCCTCGGCCCAGTCCGAGGCCGGGATGAGATGGGTCAGAACGGGAGATCCGGGTGCCGCCATTCGCACATCAAGCCCGACGCACCCGAGCTCCGTCAAGTGTTGTCCACGCCACGGGTTCTCGGGCGGCCCGGTCGCGGTGTGATCGGTACCGTGGAGTCAGACGCGTCCGCTGATCAGCCGCCGACCCCGGATGGCTGATTTCGGGAGACGTTGTCGGATTGTTGCCCGAGGTAAACGGTGAGTGACGACACACCGATAGCACCTGCCGGAACAATACGAAGCCGCCGAGCGTCTGACAGAGTGAGGTTGACGCATCGCCCGGATGTGTCGGCTCGAAGGGAAGGCGTCCGGACACCGGCGCCGGACCGGGACGGAGGAACTATGACTGACATCGCCACCACCACAGCCCCGATCTACCTACCGCTCACCGCCGCCGATCGTTGTGATCGTTGCGGTGCCGCAGCCAAGGTACGAGCCGTCCTGCCCAAGGGCGGCGAGCTTCTCTTCTGCCGTCATCACTTCAACGAGCACGAAGCCCGACTGGTGGAGCTCAGCGCCACCGTGGTCGAGGCCGAGGGCGAGCTGGTCTGACACTCGTCATGGCCTGACGGGCGAGCCACAGACGACGAAGAACCCGGCCGGATCATCCGGCCGGGTTCTCTCGTGTCCGGGTCCGGTCAGCGCCACGTCCGCAGCGCGGCGATGCGTTCCTTCAGCTGCTCGGCGGTGGCCATCGCCGTCGGCGGACCACCCAGCCGGGTGCGGAGCTCGTTGTGCACCATGCCGTGGGGCTTTCCGGTGCGGTGGTGGTGCATGGCGACCAGGGTGTTGAGTTCCTTGCGCAGCGCGTGGAGGTTCTCCCCCGTGGTGCCCGGCGCACGACCGGGATCCGGTGTCTCGGGTTTGGACTCGGCCGCCGGGGTGGACCGGGCGACGACCTGCTCGGCCTGGCGCTTCTGCAGCAGCGCTCGCACCTGATCGGCGTCGAGCAGCCCCGGCAGGCCGAGATAGTCGGACTCCTCGTCGCTGCCGGCGAAGGTGGCGGTGCCGAACGACGCGCCGTCGAAGATGACCTGGTCGAGTTCGGCGTCGGCGTGCAGCGACTGGAATGCCGGCTCGTCCTCCCCCGGCTCGTCCTTCTGCTTGTTCGCGTCGATGAGCAGCTGGTCGTCGAGACCGTCGCTCTCGCGATGCGGCTTGCCGAGGACGTGGTCGCGCTGGGCCTCCATCTGACTGGCGAGGTCGAGGAGCACGGGGACCGACGGCAGGAACACGCTGGCGGTCTCGCCGGGGCGCCGCGATCGCACGAAGCGACCGATCGCCTGCGCGAAGAACAGCGGGGTCGACGAGCTGGTGGCGTAGACGCCGACCGCGAGCCGCGGCACGTCGACGCCCTCGGACACCATGCGCACCGCGATCATCCACTCGTCTTTCGACGCGGAGAACTCGGCGATCCGTGAGGAGGACTTGGGGTCGTCGGAGAGGACGAGGGTCGGCTGCTTGCCGGTGATGGCGGTGAGCAGTTCGGCGTAGTCGCGGGCGGTCGACTGGTCGGTCGCGATGACCAGGCCACCGGCATCGGGCATCCCGCTGGCACGCAGCTGACCGAGTCGGGTGTGCGCGGCGGTGAGGACCGCCGGAATCCAGTCGCCGTGCGGGTCGAGGGCGGTGCGCCAGGCGCGAGCGGTGTGTTCGGCCGACAGCGGCTCGCCGAGTCGCGCGGTGAACTCCTCGCCGGCGCTGGTCCGCCAGCTCGCCTCACCGGAGTACGCCAGGAACACGACCGGGCGGACGACGCCGTCCTTGAGGGCGTCGGCGTAGCCGTAGGTGTGGTCGGCCTTGGATCGCTGGTGTCCGCCGGCCTCGGCCTCGTAGACGACGAACGGGATCGGCGAGTCGTCGGAGCGGAAGGGCGTACCGGTGAGCAGCAGGCGGCGTTCGGCATCGTCGAAGGCCTCGCGGATCGCGTCACCCCACGACTTGGCGTCACCGCCGTGGTGGATCTCGTCGAGGATCACGAGGGTGCGCCGGTTCTCGGTGCGGACGCGGTGCTTGGTCGGGTGCGCGGCGACCTGCGCATAGGTGAGGACGACGCCGTTGTAGTCCGAGCTCGTCTGACCGGTCGAGTTGGAGAAGTGCGAGTCCAGGGCGATGCCCACGCGTGCGGCGGCCTCGGCCCACTGGTGCTTGAGGTGTTCGGTGGGCGCCACGACGGTGATCTGTTCGACGGTGCGGTCGTCGAGCAGTTCGCGGGCGACACGCAGGCCGAACGTCGTCTTGCCTGCGCCGGGCGTCGCGACCGCGAGGAAGTCCTTCGGCTTGCGCGTGAGGTACTTGGTCAGCGCGCGTCGCTGCCACGCACGGAGCGATCCGAGGTTGGGAGCGGCGGTTCCCGCGTTGGTGGTGCTGGTGGAGGGTTCGGCGGACGTCACGTGTGTGTTGCTCCTGACGGCGTACGGATTCCCTACCGGGCATGAAATGACCCCTCGCGTTGGGAGGACCCGCGCCGAAGGGGACCCGGCAATCGTACCGCCGGGCCGCCCCCGCACCCACATCGCGACACCCCCTCGTCGCGGCGCGCCGACACCGGCGCGGACATCGCCGCGTGGTCACTCCGAACGACGCGCCTGGTGACCCGGGTACCCTTTGCGGCCTTCGATCGGGGATATTGAACTCATCACAACGCGAAAGAGGAACCCGGTGCCACTGACCGACGACGCGACGTCGCCGGTGGTTGCCGTGCGCCCGAATCCGTCGAGCGCGGTGACCGCTCCGCTCGACACCTCGACCCGGACTCCGCGCCGGCCGGCCCCGCTCGCCGGCGACACCGACGTTCCCGGTGTCACCGCCCCCGCCTCGCGTGACGTCGCGGTCGCGCCCGCATCGGCACGGAAGGCGACGGACGCGCAGAAGCCCGAGGGCGTCGACGAGCCCGTCCCGGCGAACGGCGCAAAGGAAGCATCCGGCTCGGACGACGCCGAGAACGAACCCGGTCCCCCGGTACTGCCCAACATGCACCGGGTGGTGTGGCGGACGATCGTGAAGTCCTGGGACGACGGGATCATCGGCTGGGCGGCCCAGGCCGCGTTCTGGCAGGCGCTGTCACTGCCCCCGTTGCTGCTCGGACTGCTCGGTTCGGTCGGTTACGTCGCGGGCTGGTTCGGACCCGGCACCGTCGACATCGTCTACGACCGCATCATCGAGTTCGCGCAGCGCACCTTCACCGAGACGGTGGTCGACGACCTGATCACCCCGACCGTGGACAGCGTCCTGGGACGGGGCCGCATCGGACTCATGTCGGTCGGCTTCATCCTGTCGCTGTGGGCCGGCTCGTCGGCGATGTCGTGTTTCATCGCCTCCATCGCCAAGGCGCACGATCAGCACGAGGTGCGGAATCCGGTGTGGCAGCGGTTCTTCGCGCTGTTCCTCTACGTCGGCTTCTTGTTCGTCGCGGTGTTCCTGCTGCCGCTGGTCGCACTCGGACCGAACTACCTGCGGGCCATCGTCCCGGAGTCGTGGGGGTCGTTCGTGACCACACTCATCGACTACGGCTACTTCCCGTTCGTCGCCGTGCTGCTGCTGTTCGTGCTCACCACGCTCTACCACCTGGCGCTGCCCAATCCGCTGCCGTGGCACCGGCTCATCGGCGGCGCGATCGTCGCGGGCGTGTTCTTCTGGGTCGCGAGCTACGTGCTGCGCATCTACCTGACCAAGATCACCGAGGCAGGTGTGTCCTACGGGGCGCTGGCGACGCCGATCGCCTTCCTGCTGTTCACCTTCTCGCTCGGCTTCGGCATCGTCATCGGGGCCGAGTTCAACGCCGCGGTGCAACAGTTCTGGCCGGCCAAGGCGTCCACGACGACCCAGGTCCGGCACTGGGTCAACTCACAGACCTCCGACCTCACCGGTCAGCTCAAGACGATTCCCGACCGGTTGTCGTCGGGACCGATCCGACGCCCCACGCGCGACCGCGGAGGCGACTGACCGGTCCCGACGGACCTCGCGCTACTTGCGCAGCTTGGCGTAGATCTTCTTGCACTTGGGGCACACCGGCGAACCCGGCTTGGCCGCGCGGGTCACCGGGAAGGTCTCGCCGCAGAGCGCGACCACGTGGCTGCCCATCACGGCACTCTCCGCGATCTTGTTCTTCTTCACGTAGTGGAAGAACTTGGGCCGGTCGTCGTCACTGCTGTCGGTGGCGTCGGCGTCGGACCTCTCATCGGTCTCGGTGTCGGTCCACTCGTCGAGATCGGGGCGTTCGATGGTTTCAGTTGCCATTGCTCTATTGTGCGTCACCGGGGAACCGCGAGCACAGGTGCCCGGAATCCATCAGTGCAATGAGCAACCGAAAGTGGGACAGTGGAGAGGGTGTTCGAACAAAGGGATTCCATGGGCGCGACCGGCAATGAGCCGCACGACCCCCACGAGGAGTCGAGACGATTCGGTAGGTCGGCGCATCCGGCCGTGTCCGCCGAGACCTTCCTGATCACCGACGCCCAGGACTCGCTCGAGGCGCAGCAGAAGGCCCGCGTCCGCAAGTACCTGATCATGATGGCGTTCCGCGTCCCTGCGCTGATCGTGGCCGGCATCGCCTACTCGATCACCGGCTCCGGACTCCTCGCCCTGGCCATCGTCGCCATCTCCATCCCGCTGCCGTGGATGGCCGTGTTGATCGCCAACGACCGTCCACCCCGCAAGCGTGGTGAGGTCCCGCACTACAAGTACGGTGCCGACGATCACGTCGTCGGCCCGCCCGCCCTCTCGCGCACCGAACAGCAGCTCCCCCACCGCACCGTCGACGGGCATGTCGTAGACCCCGACGACTGACCCATCGCCGAACCCGACGACCGCCGCCGCGGCCGCCGCGGGTTCCCCCGCGTTCGACATCTCAGCAACTTCTCAGCCACTCCTGCGAATCGGCGAAAGTCTTCGCAGGTCACCAAGCCTCCTTCGGGTTTGCGCCGAATGACTTTCGGGAACTATCGCCAACATCTGGACGTTGGACCCAGTGAACGCATTCAAGTCAGGAGGCCGCATGTCACGCTCGACAGTTGCACGTTCGACCCCGACCACAGGTTTCGCCGATCCCGCTGCCCCGGGCACCCGCCCGGCGATGACGGAGCAGGATCTCGACGCCCAGTCGCCCGCCGCGGACCTCGTCCGCGTCTACCTCAACGGGATCGGACGCACCGCTCTCCTCAACGCAGAGCAGGAGGTCGAACTCGCCAAGCAGATCGAGGCCGGCCTCTACGCCAAGCACGTCCTGGCCACCAAGAAGCGCCTCTCGGCCACCAAGAAGCGTGACCTGGCGACCATCGTCCGCGAGGGTGAGGCCGCACGCGCCCACCTGCTCGAGGCGAACCTCCGCCTCGTCGTCTCGCTGGCCAAGCGCTACACCGGCCGCGGCATGCCGCTCCTGGACCTCATCCAGGAGGGCAATCTGGGTCTGATCCGCGCCATGGAGAAGTTCGACTACGCCAAGGGCTTCAAGTTCTCGACGTACGCCACCTGGTGGATTCGTCAGGCCATCACCCGCGGCATGGCCGATCAGAGCCGCACGATCCGGCTCCCCGTCCACCTCGTCGAGCAGGTGAACAAGCTCGCCCGCATCAAGCGTGAGCTCCACCAGCAGCTCGGTCGTGAGGCCACCGACGAGGAACTGGCCAACGAGTCCGGCATCCCGGCCGAGAAGATCGCCGATCTGCTCGACCACAGCCGCGACCCGGTGAGCCTCGACATGCCGGTCGGCAGCGACGAAGAGGCACCGCTCGGCGACTTCATCGAGGACGCCGAGGCCACCTCCGCCGAGAACGCCGTCATCGCCGGTCTGCTGCACTCCGACATCCGCGCGGTTCTCGCGACTCTCGACGAGCGCGAGCAGCAGGTCATCCGGATGCGCTACGGCCTCGACGACGGCCAGCCGCGCACCCTCGACCAGATCGGCCGCATGTTCGGACTGTCGCGCGAGCGCGTGCGTCAGATCGAGCGCGAGGTCATGGGCAAGCTGCGCGCAGGCGATCGTGCCGAGCGCCTGCGCGCCTACGCCAGCTGACGTTCCCGCTCTCCTGGCTCAACCGTCTCCTAGCTCAATCGTCTCGGTCCGGTGTCCCGCCTGTCGGGCACCGGGCCGACTCGTATCTGGGCGTTGAGCACCGCGGCGCCGTCGACCGACACCAGGATCGGATCGCAGAGCACCTCGCGCACCTCCGGGATGTCGTCGACGAGCGTGGAGATCCGTAGCAACAGGTCGACGAGCGCCTCCTTGTCGGCCGGTTCCTCACCCCGATAACCGGAGAGAAGCGGCGCCGAGCGCGGCTCGTCGATCAGCTCACGGGCGTCGAGTTCGGTGAGCGGGACCGCCCGGTAGCCGTGGTCGCCGAGCAGGTCGAAGGTCCGCCCCGACAACCCGAACGAGATCACCGACCCGAACGACTGGTCGTCGCGGACGCGGATGACCGTGCCCACACCCTTCGGTGCCATCTTCTGCACGTGCAGGACGTGGTCGCCGGTGAGTTCGCTCAATTCGGCGAAGGCGTTCACAACCGCCGTCGCGTCGGGCAGGTCGAGCCGGGCGCCCTCACGGTCGAGTCGACCCCGCCACTTGGGCGAGGTGGCCTTCACCGCGACCGGGAAGCCGAGTTCGCGCGCCGCCGCCGACGCCTCGTGCATCGTCCTGACCTCGCGGAACGGGACCACCGAGATGCCGTACCAGCGCAGCAGTTTCGCCGAGTCGACCTGGCCGAGGAGCCGGTCCGACGACCGGCCGTTCGAGTCCATCGCCTCGCGTACGTACATGCGGGCCGCCTCGGGGTCGGTGCCCTCGGCGCGGTGGACCACCGACTCCGGCCGCAACCTCCACTTCGCGTACTGCCAGGCACGGGCCAGCGACGCCGCGGCGCGCTCCGGGCTGGCGTACGACGGGATGGACCCGCGTTCGGGCATCCCGTTCGGGCCGGGCCTCGTGAGCCCCTGCGGGATGCCGTCGACGGCGAGGAACGTCGTGACGATCGGCTTCTCGCCGTCCGCACCCGGGGTGTTGGCCGCGGCCATGAGCGCGCGGGCGTGCCAGTCGGCATCCACGGCCACCGGCGGCACGAAGACGACGATGATCGCGTCCACGCCGGGGTCGGTCATCGCCGCGGAGACGGCATCCTCGAACAGTTCCTCCGACGCTCCCGCGCCGAGGTCGATGTTGTCGACCACCTCGAGGCCGCCGGTGCGTGCCTGGTCGGCGGCGAGGCTGCCCAGCACCGACGAGTTGCCGATGATCCGCACGCGCGGTCCACGTGGAAGCGGCTGGTAGGCGAACAGCGCCGCGCAGTCGAACAGTTCGGGGATCGTCTCGACCTGGATGACACCGGCCTGTTCGAGCATCATGCGCGCGATCTGGTCGTCGAAGTTGGCCGTCGACCGGGCCGCCCGGACGGGGCTCATGGCCCCGGCGCCCGACTTCACCGCGACGATCGGCTTGGCCCGCGACACCCGCCGCGAGATGCGGGAGAACTTGCGCGGGTTACCGAAACTCTCGAGGTAGAGCAGGATCACGTCGGTCGAGGCGTCGCTGTCCCAGTACTGCAGCAGGTCGTTGCCCGAGACGTCGGCGCGGTTGCCCGCGGAGACGAAGGTCGACAACCCGATCTGTCGCCGCGCCGCGGTGTCGAGGATCGCGATGCCCAGCGCACCGGACTGGCAGAAGAACCCCACGCGGCCGGCCGCGGGGATCCGCGGCGCGAGTGTCGCGTTGAGCGCGATCCCGGCATCGTTGTTGGCCACGCCCAGCGCGTTCGGGCCGACGAGCCGCATGCCGTGCTCCCGGACCTGTGCGACGAGGCGACGCTCGTTCTCCAGGCCCTCCTCCTCGCCGGAGTCACCGAAACCGGCCGACACGATGACCAGCGTCCGCACACCCTTCACCAGACAGTCGTCGAGGACGTCGTCGACCCGGGACGCCGGGACCGCGACCACCGCGAGGTCCACCGGGTCCGGGATGTCACGGACGGTCTCGTAGGCGCGGATGCCGCGGACCGACGGCGGCCGTTCACGGGTCCGCTTCCGACTCGAGGTCGTCGGGCGGCCGAGCCGCTGCGCGTCGCGACCGGGCTCCTCCTCGACGCGGGCCGGCCCGTTCACCGGGAAGACCGGACCGGTGAACCCGCCGGCGATGATGTTGGCCAGCAGCGCATTGCCGACCTTGTTCGGATCTGTCGAGGCGCCGATGACCGCGACCGAAGTGGGGCGCAGCAGATTCGCGACGCTGCGGGCCTCCGACGCGTTCTCGCGGGCGTTGCGCACCGACAGGAGCGCCTCGGTCGGGTCGATGAGGAACTCGACGTGCACCGTCGAGCCGTCGAAGCTGCGGGCGAGCTGGTAGCCCGCGTCGCGGAACACGGCGACCATGTTCGGGTTCTCGCTGAGCACCTCGGCCTCGAAGCGGGTGAAGCCGTTCTCGGCCGCGGCGCCGGCGAGGTGTTCGAGCAGGATCGGTCCGAGACCGCGTCCCTGGTGTTCGTCGGCGACGACGAACGCGACCTCGGCCGATTCCGGCTTACCGTCGAAGGCGAGTCCCTCGTAGATGCCGACGGCGATGATCTCGCCGCCGAGCACCGCCACGATCGCCACGCGCTGTTGATGGTCGACGGTCGTCATCCGCGCGACCTCGCGGGGCGGCAGTGTCGGCGTCGGGCCGAAGTACCGCATGTAGCGGGTGCGTTCGGAGAGCTTGGAATGGAAGGCGACGATCCGTTCGGCGTCGTCGGGGACGATCGGACGCAGGTGCACGACCCCGCCGTCGGAGGCCAGCACGTCGGCGATCCAGTGTCGCGGATAATCCCACGCGCCACGGGGTTCGGGCTGATCGGCCAGTGTTTGCGGCGCGGTTTGGGTTTGCTCTGGGGTGGACGACACGTCCTGATCAGTCACGGGGATCCTCCGGGTCGAGACCGTGCAGAGGGTACACCGCGCGGCGCGTCGCGAGGATCGCGCGATCGGTCTGTCGCTGTGCTGTTGCACTCACCCCTTCGAACGGCTCCTGACCTGCATCGCCGTCCCACGGCTGATAGTCGACGTCGCCGCCGTCGCCCATCACCCCGACCGGTGGCCGCGCATAGTCGGAGTGCACCTGGGTGGATATCTGTTCGGCTGTGGCACACCAGGATTCGTCGATGGTCGTGGTGGGGTCGATCTCCCGGTCGAGGGCCACGCCGAGCAGATGGGTCCAGCTGCGGGGCACCACGTTGACGACGCCGTAACCACCGCCGCCGACCGCGATCCACCGTCCCTCGCAGTACTTGTCGGCAAGATCACGCATCGCGATCATCGCCGCACGCTGACCCTCGACGGTCAGCGACAGATCCGTCAGCGGGTCGGCGCGGTGACTGTCGGCGCCGCACTGGCTGACGATGATCTGTGGTTTGAACTCGGCGACGAGCGACGGCACGACAGCGTGGAACGCCCGCAGCCACAGGCGATCCTCGGTGTTGGGCATCAGCGCGAGGTTGACCGCACTCCCCTGCGCGTCGCCGTCGCCGACCTCGGTCGGCCAGCCCGTCCCCGGCCACAGCGTCGCGGGATGCTGGTGCAGCGAGACCGTCATCACGCGCGGGTCCGCCGCGAACTCCACCTGGACGCCGTCGCCGTGGTGGGCGTCGACGTCGATGTAGGCGATCCGGTCGAAGCCCTTGTCCAGCAGATAGCGGATCGCGATAGCGCAGTCGTTGTAGATGCAGAACCCGGCCGCCCGGGCCTTCATCGCGTGGTGCATGCCGCCGCCGATGTTGACCGCACGGGTCGCGGCACCGGACGCCACGGTCTGCGCGGCGGCCAGTGTGCCGCCGACGAGGAGGCGGGCGGCCTCGTGCATCCCGGCGAACACGGGGTTGTCGGCGTCGCCCAGTCCGAACAGTCGCTCGAGCAGCGGTCCCGACAGCGACGCGGTCCCGGAACCCACCGCGCGGACGGCGTCGATGTAGTCGCGGGTGTGCACCACGGTGAGGGCGTCGTCGTCGATGGCCTGCGGCGGTACGGTCTCGACGTCGTCGAGCACCCCCAGGCTCTGGGCGAGGGTCATCGTGAGCGCGAGCCTCACGGGATTCATCGGGTGGGTGTGGGCCCACCGGTAGGACAGGAAGTCCTCGCTCCAGATGACGGCCGTCGTGGAAGTGTCGGTCACAGGTTCAGGCTAGTGGTTCAGCTCGCGGGCGGGTGCACGATGTCGGTTCGGCCACATATGGGTACGGTCGGGGTCGTCGCCGGGGTGCGCCGGGCGCGTGAGAGGGCTGTCACCGTGGGCGAACAGGGTAATCTTGGCGGGGACGAAAGGGATTGGGCACAGTGAACGATCTGGTTGACACCACCGAGATGTATCTGCGGACGATCTACGACCTCGAGGAAGAGGGGATCGTGCCGCTGCGGGCGCGCATCGCCGAGCGCCTCGACCAAAGCGGCCCGACCGTCTCCCAGACCGTCGCCCGTATGGAGCGCGACGGACTCCTGCGCGTCGCCGGTGACCGCCACCTCGAACTGACCGAGCGCGGCCGTTCGCTGGCCGTCGCGGTCATGCGCAAGCACCGCCTGGCCGAGCGACTCCTGGTCGACGTCATCGGCATGCCCTGGGATCAGGTCCACGAGGAGGCCTGCCGCTGGGAGCACGTGATGAGCGAGAACGTCGAGCGCCGTCTGCTCGCCGTGCTCGAGTACCCGACCACCTCCCCCTACGGCAACCCGATCCCGGGCCTGGATCTGCTCGGTGTCGAGGTGTCCTCGGCCGATGACGGCGCCACCCGGATCGCGGATCTGCCCGCGGGCGACACCGTGGCGGTCATCGTGCGGCGGCTGTCCGAGCACGCACAGTCCGATGTGGGTCTCATCTCGCATCTGCGGGAGGCCGGTGTGGTTCCGAACGCCCGCGTGACGGTGACCAACGTCGCCGGCACCATCACGATCAACACGCCCGGACACGAGGGCCTCGAACTCTCCGCCGACATGGCGCATTCGGTCTTCGTCGAGAAGGTCGTCGAAAAAGTCTGACGCAGTAGAGGTCTGACCCAGGGGTTTTGCAGAGATCACCCGGCCGCGCGCCGGGTGATCTCTGGCATCTGGACCCCGAGTTCGCGGGCGGTGCCGTAGGAGCCGTCGATCATCTCCCACAGCATCGTCGGCCGGACGCCGGCCCGCAGGGCGGTGTCGAGGAGGCGGGCCAGCTTCGCGTCCGGGTCGGATTCGAGGGCGACGTCGAGGGCGACCCCGGCGTACGCCCCCTCCCCGCCGATGTAGTGCAGGTGCGCGAGCAGGGTCGCGGCGGCGGCCCGTCCCGGTCCGGAGAGGCGCCGCGTCAGTTCTCGCCAGACCGACTCGGCGTCGTCCCGTAGGTCGGTGACGGCGAGCGCGAGTGCGGCGTCGCGGACCCGGGGGCGTCGGACGGCCTGTTCCAGCACGGCGACCTCCGCACAGTCCAGCGGTGCCCCGCCGTCGGCGACCACCCCTGTCAGCAGGTTCAGCAGCACCGCGTCGGACATCGCCGGGACCTCGACACGGCCGGCCTCGCAGTACGAGCAGCGTCGTGCGGCGCAGCACTCGCCGGGAAGGGGTTCGAGCATGGCCCGCATCTCCGACCGGCGCGGCAGGATGCGCCGACCCGATTTCACCGCCTCGGCGATGGCGGTCGGGCAGGTCTGCGGATCGTCGAGGACGCCCTCACGGTCGTCGAGGACGTCGACCGACCACGCCTGTCCGTCGGGACACCAGATCACCGACCACGCCGCACCGGGATCGAATGCGGACAGGGCGAATCCGGTGGCGACGCCCCCGATCGCGTCGAAGTGGCGGTCGGCGATCGCGAACACCCGTCGATAGCGAGGATCGTCGGCCGCATAGCGGTCGTCGGCGATGATCGCCACGACCTCGTCGGCGCCGTAGGAATGGGTGATCGCCCCGAGTCCCGCGAGCACGGTGGACAGCTCGGAGGTCGGTTCGCCGGTGTCGTCGAGGGCGAGATCGTGGCGCATGGTGGCCGAGATCCCCCGGTCGGGTGCGAAGGCGACCACGATGATCGAACGCTCCGGGACGAAGCCGAGCAACGCCGGGATCGCCGTCAGCAGCGTCGTCGGATCGATGGGGTCACGGACGGGTGGGGAGGACGCGAAGGCGGGCATTCACGAAGCATCGGCCGCGGAATGCCATCCGGACGGCGCGCGGGACGACCTGTGGACAACCGCCGCCGCCCGTCCACAGGCCGGGATCGTGTCAACCGAAAGCGGCCGACACCGCCTTGGTGAACAGCTCGTCGAGCGCCGCCGAATCCTCGGCGGGCACCGGACCGGCTGCGGGCCACCGATATTCGGCGTAGACGCGCACCCCGTCGCGCTGGCCGATCAGGGCGAGCGAGCTGATGGTGACCGGTGCGGTGCCACCGCCGGTGACGATGGTCCGACGGATGGTCGCGGTGTCGACGCCGTCGCGCGCGGGCGGGGCGGGCAGGACCTCGGTGGTGACCGTCGACGACGCCCCGAACGTGGTCGTCGTCAGTTCCGGACACTTCTCGGCACGCTGCACGACGTCGGCGAGCGGGGTGTCGGCATGCGCGACGACGGTGGTCAGGGTCGAGCGTTCCGCGGTGCCCGGGCCGAGGAAGGCGACGGCGCCGTCGGCGGAGACCGGGGCGGGTGCGCACTCGGGTGGCGAGACCTCGGTGTTCTCCTTCTGCCCCGGTGCCGGGCCGCCGGTCACGTCGGCCAGGGCGTTTCCCACCGCCTGGGGCGGGATCGGGCTCGCCGGGCCGCCCGGGAAATCCGACGCCGCCACCGACCGCGACGAGAGGTCGGGATTCGCCGGCTCGGCGTCTCCCACGATCGAACACGCCGAGAACACACCACCGGCGAGAACGGCGCAGGCAGCGGCCAGTACGAGCACGGGCAGACGGCGTCCGGAGGACGTAGGTGGTGCAGCGGTTGCCGGGGTCACAGCGATCTACTGTGCCACCGCAGGCGTCCGCTCACGCAGGTGACACACCCGGGGAGGGAATCCCTGGCGCGACGATGTCGTTACATATTCGGTGTTCCGCCGGACGCCGGTGCTCAACCGCGACGAAGGTGCGAGACAATGAGACATATGACGAGAATCCGGCCGTGCTGTGCCACGGCCGCCACGTACAAGGAGGGATGACGTGGACGAGCAACCCGCGCGGAACGACGCGCTGTACGAACTCGCCTTTCCCGCTCCGCAGGTCACCCGCGCCGACGGCACGGGCCCGGTTCTGATCCATGCCCTCGAAGGGTTCGCCGACGCCGGCCACGCCGTCGCGCTCGCGGCCGCCCATCTCCGGGACAGCCTGGAGTCGGAACTGGTCGCGACGTTCTCGTCCGACGAGCTGATGGACTACCGTTCCCGCCGGCCGACGATCTCGTTCAGCGGTGAGACCTTCACCGAGGTCGAGATGCCGGCCCTGACCCTGCACGCGATCCGCGACAACTCGGGCAAGGGCTTCCTGCTGCTGGCCGGTGCCGAACCGGATCTGCGGTGGGAGCAGTTCGTCGACGCGGTGCGCCGCCTCTCGGATCGGCTGGGCGTCACCGACGTCATCGGGCTCAACGCGATCCCGATGGCCGTGCCGCACACCCGGCCGCCGTCGATCACCGCGCACGGCAGCGACCCCGACGCGCTCGGCGACCTCCCCCGCTGGGGTTCGGCGATGAAGCTGCCCGCGAGCGCCTCGATGCTGCTGGAACTACGGATGGGTGAGCACGACTACCGGGCCTCCGGCCTGTCGGTCCATGTGCCGCACTACCTGGCGCAGACCAACTATCCGGCGGCCTCCGCGCGGCTGCTGTCCGCGGTCGCCGAGCTGGCCGGTCTCGACCTGCCGCTCGCGGCACTCGAGAGCGCCGCGGAGAAGGTGCGCGCCCAGGTCGACACCGAGGTCGAGGGCAACTCCGAGATCGAGTCGGTCGTCGCCGCACTGGAGACCCAGTACGACACCTTCACCCAGGCCGCCGAGGAGCGCGCGTCGCTGCTCGCCGCCGAGGAGTCGCTGCCCAGCGGCGACGAACTGGGCGCCGAGCTCGAGCGCTTCCTCGCCGAGCAGGCAGCCGAGCAGACCTCTAAGGACGACGAGCCCGGAGACGAGGGACCGCAATCGTCGATCTGACCGCGAGCCCGACGGCCCTGGTGCCCGTCGACGACGAGGACCAGGCGCTCGACACCTACACACAGTGGTGGACCGAACGTGGCCTCGACCTCTACGAACACCAGGAAGAGGCCCTGCTCGAGCTACTCGCCGGCAGCCACGTCATCCTGGCTACCCCGACCGGTTCGGGGAAGTCGCTCGTGGCCGCCGGCGCACTGTATTTCGCGCGCTGCCGGGGCGAGCGGGCCTTCTACACCGCGCCGATCAAGGCGCTCGTCAGCGAGAAGTTCTTCGAACTGTGCGGCATGTTCGGCGCCGATCAGGTCGGCCTGCTGACCGGTGACGCGTCGGTCAACCCGGATGCGCCGATCGTCTGCGCCACCGCCGAGATCGTCGCGAATCTCGCCCTCGCGGCGGGCGGCGACAGCGATATCGGGACGCTGGTCGCCGACGAGTTCCACTACTACGGCGAACCCGACCGCGGCTGGGCGTGGCAGGTCCCTCTCATCGAGTTGCCGTCCACGCAGTTCCTGCTGATGTCGGCGACGCTCGGCGACGTCTCGTTCTTCGTCGACGACCTCGCGCGACGCACCGGGCGGGACACGGTCGAGGTCACCGGCGCCCAACGGCCCGTGCCGCTCGTCCACGACTACGCGATGACCCCGATCCACGAGACGATCGCCGACCTCGTCGACCGTGGTCGCGCGCCGATCTACGTCGTGCACTTCACCCAGGCCGCCGCGGTCGAGCGCGCCC
The DNA here is from genome assembly GCF_054823965.1 of Gordonia sp. GN26. Lineage (NCBI taxonomy): Bacteria > Bacillati > Actinomycetota > Actinomycetes > Mycobacteriales > Gordoniaceae > Gordonia > Gordonia sp. GN26. The sequence goes on from NZ_JSYC01000007.1 coordinate 51,822, forward strand.
AGGCACTGCTGAGCGTGAAGATCTGCGACAAGGAGGAGAAGGCCGCGATCGCCGAGGCGATCGGCGACTTCCGCTTCTCCACCGGCTTCGGCAACACCCTGTCGAAGCTCTTGCGTTCGGGCATCGGTGTCCATCACGCCGGGATGCTCCCCCGCTACCGTCGCCTCGTCGAACGTCTTGCGCAGCAGGGACTCCTGAAGGTGATCGCCGGTACCGACACCCTCGGTGTCGGCATCAACGTGCCGATCCGCACGGTGCTGTTCGCCGGGTTGAGCAAGTACGACGGCCGCCGCGTCCGGCGCCTGCGGGCGCGTGAGTTCCACCAGATCGCGGGCCGCGCCGGCCGGGCCGGCTTCGACACCGTCGGCTATGTGGTCGCCCAGGCGCCCGAGCACGACGTGGAGAACGCCCGCGCCGTCGCCAAGGCCGGCGACGACCCGAAGAAGCTGCGGAAGCTGGTGCGCCGCAAGCCTCCCGAAGGTTTCGTGTCGTGGGGCGAGAAGACCTTCACCCAGCTGATCGACGCGCCCGACGAGCCACTGCGGTCACATTTCCAGATGACCACAGCGATGCTGCTCGAGGTGCTCGGCCGTCCGGGCGACTGTTTCGCCGCCATCCGGCATCTGCTCGAGGACAACCACGAGCCGCGCGATCGGCAGCTACGCCACATCAAGCACACGATCGAGCTCTATCGGGGCCTTCGCGACGCCGGGATCGTCGTGCAGCTCGACGAACCCGACGAGGCCGGTCGGCACATCGCCCTCAGTGTGGACATGCCGGAGAACTTCGCGCTGACCAACCCGCTGTCGGCGTTCGCGATGGCCACGTTCGAGATCCTCGACCCCGAATCCTCCACGTACGCCCTCGATGTCATCTCGATTCTCGAGTCGACCCTCGAGAACCCGCGACCGTTGCTGCTCGCTCAGCGCAAGGTTGCCCGGGACGCGGCGATCGCCGAGATGAAGGCCGACGGCATCGAGTACGAGGAACGGATGACGCGGCTGGAGGACATCACCTGGCCGCAGCCGCTGTTCGAGGAGATCTTCGGTGCGTTCGAGATCTACCGGCGCGGCCACCCCTGGGTGGCGTCGTTCCCACCGAATCCGAAGTCGGTGCTCCGCGAGATGCTCGAGAAGGCGATGACCTTCACCGAGCTGATCTCCGCCTACGGTCTCGCCCGCAGCGAGGGCGTGGTGCTGCGCTACCTGTCCGACTGCTATCGGGTTCTGCGCCAGGGCGTCCCGACCAGCGCGGTGACGCCGGAGATCGAGCAGATCGTGGCCGATCTCGGCACCATGGTCCGCGAGGTCGACTCGAGCCTCGTCGACGAGTGGGAGGCGCTCGCCGTCCAGGCCGCGGAGGCCTGAACCCTCACACCGGCGTGACGGCGCCGGTGTCGGCGACGATCTCCGAGATGATCGTCGCGAGCTGCCGATACGCGTCGTCGTGGCGCGCGGACCGGCGGAAGACGACCCCGATCTGACGCCCAGGTCGGGGCGAGGCGAACGTGGCGATCGCCAGGTCTCCCGAAGCCGTCTCCGAGGCGACCGCGGTCTGCGGGATGAGGGTCACCCCGAGCCCGCCGACGACGCAGTGCACGGCCGTCGTCAGCGACGCCGCGCGTGTCTGCCCCAGGTCGGGTCGGACCCCGGCGAGAGCACACACCTCGAGTGCCTGATCCCGCAGGCAGTGCCCCTCGTCAAGAAGCAGCAGCGGCAGGTCGGCCAATGCACTCGGGTCCACCCGCCGCTTGCCGGCGAGCGCGTGCCCGGCCGGTAGGGCGAGGACGAAATCCTCACGGTAGAGCGGGACCTCGGCGATACCCGGCACGTCGAGCGGCAACGCCAGGAGTGCCACGTCGAGGGTGCCGCCCCGCAGCTGCTCGACGAGCCGCCCGGTCTGTTCCTCGACGACACGGGGGCGCAGGTCCGGAAGCTTCTCGGCGAGTCCGCGCAGCACCGCGGGCAGCACGTAGGGCGCGACCGTCGGGATGACCCCCAGGCGGATCGCGCCGTGCAGCGGCTGGCCGGCCCCCGCGGCCGCGGCGGTGAACTCGTCGACGGCGTCGACGGCTGCCATCGCTCGCGGCAGCAGTTCCTCGCCGTCCTGGGTCAGCAGGACCCGACGGGTCGTCCGCTCGACGAGTGTCACGCCGAGACCCGTCTCGAGCGCCGAAAGGGCCTGGGACAGCGACGGCTGACTCACTCCCAGGTCCGCCGCGGCGGTCCCGAAGTGCCTGCGCTGGGCGAGCGCCACGAACGCGCGCAGGCCGGCGATGGTGGGCTGATAAGTTTTATCGGGCATGGTTATCAGTGTAGTGCTACTAATCACGTTTCGCTTTTGCCGATTTTCCGGCACGATAGTACTCGTACGTCGCGAAAGTCTTTCGCGCGCAATTTCGGTACACCCCCTCAGCTGAAGGAGCGATACATGGCCCTGCTCACCATCGGTGACCAGTTCCCCGCCTACAACCTCACCGCCGTGATCGGTGGCGACCTCAGCAAGGTCAACGCCCAGCAGCCCGACGACTACTTCACCACCGTCACCTCCGACGACCACCCCGGTCAGTGGCGCGTCGTCTTCTTCTGGCCGAAGGACTTCACCTTCGTGTGCCCGACGGAGATCGCCGCATTCGGCAAGCTGAACGACGAGTTCGCCGATCGTGACACCCAGGTGCTCGGCGCCTCGGTCGACAACGAGTTCGTCCACTTCCAGTGGCGTGCACAGCACGAGGACCTGAAGACCCTGCCGTTCCCGATGATGAGTGACCTCAAGCGCGAGCTGGCCACCGCCGCAGGCGTTCTCAACGCCGACGGTGTCGCCGACCGCGCCACCTTCATCGTCGACCCGAACAACGAGATCCAGTTCGTGTCGGTCACCGCCGGCTCCGTGGGCCGCAACGTCGACGAGGTCCTGCGCGTCCTCGACGCCCTGCAGTCCGACGAACTGTGCGCCTGCAACTGGAAGAAGGGCGACCCGACGATCAACGCCGGCGAGCTCATGACCTCTGGCGTCTAGAGAAGGAGATCACGATGAGCATCGACAACCTCAAGGAAGCCCTTCCGGAGTACGCGAAGGACCTCAAGCTCAATCTCGGTTCGATCAGCCGCACCACCGCGCTGAACGAGGAGCAGCTGTGGGGCACCCTGCTGTCGACCGCGGCCGCCACCAAGAGTGCCAAGGTGCTCTCCGAGATCGCCGACGAGGCCGCTGACAACCTGTCGGCCGAGGCCTACAACGCCGCACTCGGTGCCGCGTCGATCATGGGTATGAACAACGTGTTCTACCGCGGTCGCGGTTTCCTCGACGGCAAGTACGACGACCTGCGCCCCGGCCTGCGGATGAACATCATCGGCAACCCCGGTGTCGACAAGGCCGCGTTCGAGCTGTGGTCGTTCGCCGTGTCCTCGATCAACGGCTGTGGCCACTGCGTCGCCGCCCACGAGAACACCCTGCGTGAGGCCGGCGTCGACCGCGAGGCCATCCTCGAGGCCCTCAAGGTCGCCTCGATCGTGGCCGGCGTGGCCCAGGCCATCGCCACCACCGAGGTGCTCGCGAACGCCTGATCGGGCAACACATACGACGAAGCCCGGCTGCCTTTCGGTAGCCGGGCTTCGTCGTGTTCGACAGTGTTCGGCCCGTCAGCTCAGCGCGGCGCGGATGCGGTCGGCCATCTCGCCGACCTCGTCGGTCGACATGACGAACGAGGGCGAGATCTGCAGCGCACCCTGCCCGGCGGCGCGGGTGCTGACCCCGTGCTCCCGCAGCTTCAGGACTGCGGCCGGGGCGGTGGCCGGGTCGGCGAGCTGGACCGCGGTGACCGCACCGAGGCCGGTGCGCACCTCTGCGACCGTGTCGAGGTCGGCCAGCGGGGCCAGCGCCGTCGCGAGGTCGCCCTCGAGGCGCGACGCCTCGGCGAGCAGGTTCTCCCGGCGGATGATCTCCAGGTTGGCCAGAGCGGCGGCGGCTGCTGCCGCGTGACCGCCGTAGGTGTAGCCGTGACGCCACCAGACGCCACCGGCGAAGAACGGCTCGGCGACGCGCGGGGCGATGAACACCGCACCCATCGGCACGTAGCCGGAAGTGAGGCCCTTCGCGGTGGTGATCATGTCCGGCTGCAGGTCGAAGCGCGCCGACGCGAACCACGAGTCGCCACCGATACGACCGAAGCCGGTGACGACCTCGTCGACGACGAACAGGATGTCGTGGTCGCGGCAGATCGCGCGGACCTCGTCGAGGTACCCGGCCGGCGGCAGGTAGATGCCACCGGCGCCGATGATCGGCTCGCAGAAGAACGCGGCGATGTTCTCCGCGCCGACCCGCTCGATCAGACCGAGCAGGCTCTTCGCGTCGTCCCAGTCGACGTTCTGCACGTCGTGCATGAGCTCGCCGTAGCCGTCGTGGTTGAGCGGGATGCCCGCCAGCGACGTACCCGCGGCATGCATGCCGTGGTAGGCCTTGGTCCGGCTGACGACGACGCGCTTGGCGGGTTTGCCCTGCTCCACCCAGTAGCGGCGGGCCAGCTTGACCGCGGTGTCGACCGAGTCGCTGCCGCCCGAGGTGAAGAAGATCTTCGACCCGGGCACCGGCGCGATCGCGGCCAGCTCGTCGGCGAGCTGCAGCGTGACGTCGCTCGCGATGTCACCGAAGTTCGAGTAGTGCGCGATCGTGCCCAGCTGACGCGACACCGCGTCGGCGATCTCGGTGCGGCCGTGGCCCACGTTGGTGAACCAGAGACCGGCGGTCGCGTCGATGTATTCCTTGCCGTCGCGGTCCCAGATACGGGTCCCCTCGCCCTTGGTCACGACGAAGGGTCCACTCGCGGTCACCGCACCCATGTCGGCGAAGCCGTGCCACAGAGCACCAGAAGTTTCAGACATGCCCACCATGATGCCGGGCGAGGTGAGCGCTCCCCGCATCGACCCATATCCTGGAGTCATCATGTCGGTCGAGTCCCCAGATCCAGCCCCGCGAGATCCTCAGCCCGGCATCTCCCGTACCGAACTGCTGCGTTCGCTCGACGAGGTCGCGATCCTCGACGCCCACCGTCTGCGCCGCCGCATCGACAAACTGGGCCGCACCCCCGACCCGCGCAAATGGCAACAAGTCGTCGCCGACGTCGATAAGGCCCGGAGCCGCCTCGACCGTCGCCGGGCCACCGTGCCGGTGCTGCGCTTCCCCGACGAACTCCCCGTCTCGGCCGCCCGCGAGGAGATCGCCGACGCGATCCGGGACCACCAGGTCGTGGTGGTCGCCGGTGAGACCGGTTCCGGCAAGACCACGCAGCTGCCGAAGATCTGCCTCGAACTCGGCCGCGGTATCCGCGGCACGATCGGCCACACCCAGCCGCGGCGCATCGCAGCCAGCTCGGTGGCCAAGCGCATCGCCGACGAGACCGAGACCGAACTCGGTGACGCGGTCGGTTATTCGGTCCGGTTCACCGACCGTTCGGGCGCGGACACGCTGATCCGCGTGATGACCGACGGCATCCTGCTCCGCGAGATCGCCACCGATCCGATGCTGCGCCGCTACGACACCCTCATCATCGACGAGGCCCACGAGCGCAGCCTCAACATCGATTTCATCCTCGGCTATCTGCGACGGCTGCTGCCGCAGCGACCGGACCTGAAGGTGATCATCACCTCGGCGACGATTGAACCCGCCCGTTTCGCACGGCATTTCAGCACTCCGGAGACATCGGTCCCGGTGATCGAGGTGTCGGGTCGTACCTACCCCGTCGAGATCCGTTACCGGCCGCTGAGTCTGCAGGAACGCCCGGACAGCGGTGACGACACCGGTGGCGGCGAGCACGCCGACCTCGACCAGATCCAGGGCATCGACGCCGCGATCGACGAACTGTGGGCCGGTGGCCGCGGCGACATCCTGGTGTTCCTCCCCACCGAGCGCGACATCCGCGAGACCGCGGATGCCTTGAAGCGTCGGACCGGATCCGGCCGGAACGGCGGCGCGGAGATCGTCCCGCTGTTCGCGCGGCTGTCGATCGCCGACCAGCAGAAGGTCTTCGCCCCGTCCAACGGTCGCCGGATCGTGTTGGCCACCAACGTCGCCGAGACCTCGGTCACGGTGCCCGGGATCCGCTACGTCATCGACACCGGCACGGCCCGCATCAGCCGGTACTCGACCCGCACCAAGGTCAACCGGCTTCCCATCGAACCCGTTTCGCAGGCCAGCGCCCGCCAGCGCGCCGGCCGATGCGGTCGCGTCGCCCCCGGCGTGTGTATTCGGCTCTACAGCGAGAACGACTTCGACGCCCGGCCCGCGTTCACCGATCCGGAGATCCTGCGCACCAACCTCGCCGCCGTCATCCTCCAGATGACCTCGCTGAAACTCGGTGAGATCGCGGACTTCCCGTTCGTGCAGCCGCCTGACGACCGCGCCATCCGCGACGGCATGGGCGTGCTGGCCGAGCTCGGTGCGATCACGGTGAGCCGTGAGGGCGGTCCGCCGCGCCTCACCCCCGTCGGCCGCTCGATGTCCCGTATCCCCGTCGATCCGCGGATCGCCCGGATGCTCATCGCCGGCCGCGAACTCGGCTGTCTCGACCACCTGTTGGTCATCGCCTCCGCGATGTCGCTGCCCGATCCCCGCGAACGTCCGGCCGAGCATCGCGAGGCCGCCGACGCCTCCCACCGTCGCTTCGTCGTGCCGCAGTCGGACTTCCTGGCCTACGTCGAGCTGTGGCGCTACCTCGAGGAGCAGCGGAAGGAGTTGTCCAGCAGCAAGTTCCGGCGGATGTGCGAACGGGAGTTCCTGCACTTCCTGCGCATCCGGGAATGGCGCGACCTGCATCGCCAGCTCACCGAGATCGTCAAGGACCTCGACTGGCCGGTGAGTCCGGCCGGTTCCGACCTCCCCGAGGTCGACGCCGACGCGGTCCACCGCGCCATCCTCTCGGGTCTGCTGTCCAACATCGCCGCGCGCAACACCGAGGGCCGCGAGTTCACCGGGGCCCGCAACACGACCCTGATGATCTTCCCGGCGTCCCCGCTCGCCAAGAAGCCGCCGTCGTTCATCATGGCCGCCGAGGTCCTCGAAACCTCTCGCCTGTTCGCGCACACGGTCGCCGGCATCGATCCGTTGTGGGCGGAGAAGCTGGCCGGCGATCTGGTCAAACGCACGTACAGCGAGCCGCACTGGTCGTCGAAGCGCGGTGCCGCGATGGCCTACGAACGGGTCACGCTGTACGGCGTCACACTCGTCGCGCAACGTCGCGTCGACTACGGCCCCATCGACCCGGTCGTCTCCCGCGAACTGTTCATCCGCCATGCCCTCGTCGAGGGCGACTGGCGTACCCAGCACCCGTTCTTCGAACGCAACCGCGCCCTGCTCGAAGCGGCCTCCGACGTCGAGAACCGCATGCGCACGCGCGGGTTGGTGATCACCGAGGATCAGCTCTTCGAGTTCTACGACAAGCGCGTCGGCCCCGAGGTCACCTCCGCACGGCACTTCGACACGTGGTGGAAGAAGGCCCGACGTTCTGACGCGGCTCTGCTCGATCTGAAGCCCGAGGACGTCGCGGCGAGCACCGAGGCCGCGCCCACCGACTACCCGGGTGCCTGGCAACAGGGCGACACACGATTCGAACTCCGCTACCGGTTCGAACCCGGCGCACCCGATGACGGTGTCACCGTGATCATCCCGCGCGCTCTGCTCCCCCATGTGCGCTCGGCGGGTTTCGACTGGTCGGTGCCCGGCATGCGGACGGAACTGGCCACCGCACTGGTGAAGTCGCTGCCCAAGCAGCTGCGCAAGTCGATGTCCCCGGCACAGCGTTTCGCCGAGCTGGCCCTGGCGCGCCTCACACCCCGGAGCGAACCGCTCACGGTCGGGCTCGCACGCGAGCTCACCACGATCACGCAGATGACGGTCACCGCAGCCGATTTCGACGTCGACCGGGTTCCGGCCCACCTCAGGATGCACTTCGCGGTGGTCGACGACGCCGGAAAGATCACCGCGCGTGCCGATTCCATCGCCGAACTCCAGCGTGCGGGCACCCCCGCCGCGACGAAGACGGTGAAGCGCACCCTGTACCGCACCTGGACCGACGAGGGCATCGGCACGCTCGCCGCCCAGCGGACCGTCGACATCGCCGGACAGCGCCTCACCCGCTACCCGACGATCGACGCGATCACCGACGATGCCGGGCGGACCCGCGGGGTGGTCGTGATCGACGCAGCCTCGGAGCAGACCCGTGATCGGTTGGCGGAGAGAGGGATCGTCGCACTGCTCGACCTCGCGATCCCGCCGCTGCACCGACGGGTCGCCGGTTCACTCGGGGCGGCGGGCCGACTCGCGTTGAGTCAGAGTCCCTACCCGGATCTCGATGCGCTGCTGGCCGACTGCACACGCCGCGCCATCCGCGATGTCGTCGCGGGCCTCGACGCCGGCACGCTGTCCGCGGTGCGCTCACCCGAGGCGTTCCGCGCGCTCACGGAGAAACTGCGGCCGCGGATCTCCGAATCGGCGCCGGAGTATTTCTCTCTCGCTGTCGAATCCCTCGGGTGGGTGGCGCCGGTACGCGCCGCGATCGACCGTCATGCCGGTTCACTCGCAGCCGACGACGTCGCCGAACAGCTCGACAATCTCGTCTTCGACGGCTTCATCGCCGCCACCGCGCGACGACATCTGGAGAACGTGCCGCGCTATCTCGCGGCGGCCGAAGCCCGGTTGACGGCACTGCCGGCCTCCGCGGCCCGGGACCAGGCCGGAGTGGCCGTCGTCGACCGGGTGACCGAGCGGTGGGCCCAGCGACTGACGCAGGTGCCCGAGCACCGAAAGGCGGTCGTCAACGACGAGGCGCAGTGGCTCGTCGAGGAGCTGCGGGTGGGATTGTTCGCCGAGCGACTCGGCACCGCCTACCCGGTGTCGGAGAAGCGGGTCCTACGAACTCTTGACCGACTCGGCTGAGGCCTTGCCGGAATCGGACGACGCCGAGCGCAGGTCGTCGATCTCGCGCTGGAAGTCCTCGACGGAGTCGAACGAGCGATACACCGACGCGAAGCGCAGGTAGGCGACCTCGTCGAGGTCACGCAGCGGCTTGAGGATCGCGAGTCCGACCTCGTTGCTGGGGATCTCGGCCGATCCGCTGGCACGTACCGTGTCCTCGACCTGCTGGGCGAGCTGTGCCAGCGCGTCCTCGGCGACGTGGCGTCCCTGGCATGCGCGCCGGACGCCCCGCATCACCTTCTCGCGACTGAACGGTTCGGTGACCCCGTTGCGTTTGACCACCGCGAGCACTGCGCTCTCCACGGTCGAGAAGCGTCGCCCACACTCCACGCAGGAGCGGCGGCGCCGGATGGCCTGCCCCTCATCAGCGACACGCGAGTCGATGACCTTGGTGTCGTCGTTCTTGCAGAAGGGGCAGCGCATCGTATCCTCACGCAGGTCACGGGACACTCTGATGCAGCCGGGCCGCATGCCAGGCCGGTAGTCGGCCGGTCCCTGTGACATCGAGGATACCGCCCGCGCTCAGTGATACCGGGGGGCGAGGAGGGGCTGGCCGACGCGCAGGCCGCTGGACGGGAGGTCGTTCAGCTGGATGATCTCGTCGACGACCGCCTCGCGGGGCATCTCCGGGGCGACGCGTGATGCGATGGTGCTCAGCGAGTCGCCCGAGCGCACGTGGACGACCTCGGTGCCGACCGAGGAAGGCGTGACCGTCGCGGCGTAGTTCTGCCCGACGACCGCGATGACCCACACCGCCAGCGCGAGTCCGACGCCGGCGAGGATTGCCGTCGCCGCGCGCCGGCGCCGGCGGATGACCGCCGAGGGGGCGGGCTGCGCGGCATGCTGGGCCGGGACGACGGGTCCCCGACCGCGCAGGCCGACCGGCGAGGCGCACTGGGTGGAGGCGACCCGACGGACCAGAACCGCCGACTCCGGCACCGGGCGGCCGTCGGCGGGACGGCGGCCGTCGCCGCGGCGCATCGGGCGCGGACGTTCCAGGACGTCACCGCGGACCGGATCGGTGGAGCGGACGGGGTCGATGAGAGTGGCGGTGCGCATGGTGCCCTCCGTGTTTCCGGTCGAACTCTGTCCGTGCGTCCGACTGCGTCGTCGGCGTTCGAACTGTTCGAGTGTCGATCACCTGTTCGATGAACTGATGTTCGAATTTGTAGCACGGCACTCCGACAATTGTCTCGCGACACGTCGAACAAATGTTTGATGCGGTCGGCATTCTGGGCTAGGGTCGTCGGCAGACAAGCGATCTACCAGCACGTTCGGAATCGAGAGGAAGCCCGATCATGAGCGATGACGGCGGTAAGCGCACCGGAGCGCGGGGCGCCGACGAGCCCGTCACCCCGGCAGACATGGCAGCGGCCGAGGCCTCGCTGACGCCGCGGCAGCGCGGAGTCCTCGAGGTGATCCGCAAATCCGTGCGCGAACGCGGTTACCCGCCGAGCATCCGCGAGATCGGTGACGAGGTGGGTCTCACCTCGACCTCCTCGGTCGCCCATCAGTTGCGGACACTCGAACGCAAGGGCCTGCTCAAGCGGGACGCCAATCGTCCGCGTGCGGTCAACATCGCGCCGAGCGAACCGCCGACGCCCACGTCACCGACCGGAGGCGCACTGCCCGAGCCCACCTTCGTGCCGGTGCTCGGCCGGATCGCCGCAGGTGGTCCGATCCTCGCGGAAGAAGCCGTCGAGGACGTCTTCCCGCTCCCCCGCGAGCTCGTCGGCGAGGGTTCGCTGTTCCTGCTGAAGGTCGTCGGCGAGTCGATGATCGACGCTGCGATCTGCGACGGCGACTGGGTGGTCGTCCGCCAGCAGAACGTGGCCGACAACGGTGACATCGTCGCCGCGATGATCGACGGCGAGGCCACGGTCAAGACCTTCAAACGCCAGAAGGGTCATGTCTGGCTGATGCCGCACAACGAGCTGTTCGACCCGATCCCGGGCGACGAGGCCGTCATCCTCGGCAAGGTCGTCACCGTGATGCGGCGAATCTGACCCCTCAGCTCTCGAGAACCGCGGCGGCAGCCGCGCGAGCCGCAGCCGGATCGGTGGTGGCGAGCGCGGCTGCCGCTGCGTTTTCGCAGGTTGCTCGCGTGACGTCGGCGAGCCGGGCACCGACCGCAGCGGCCGCCACCGGAGCACTCGACAACGAGGTCACCCCGAGTCCGACGAGCACACAGGCGAGGATCGGGTCCGCCGCCGCCTCGCCGCACACGCCCACCGGTTTCCCCCGATCCCGTCCGGCCCGCGCAACCGTCGCGATGAGGTGCAGAACGGCCGGCTGCCACGGATCGGTCAGGGATGCGAGGTCGGCCGACATCCGGTCGGCGGCCATCGTGTACTGCGTGAGGTCATTGGTGCCGATCGAGACGAAGTCGACCTCGGCCAGGATCGCCGGCGCGAGGATCGCGGCGGCGGGGACCTCGATCATGACCCCGGGGGTCAGTCCCCGTTCGCGCACCTGCGCGGCGAAGGCCGCCGCCTCGGCCGGTGAGGCGATCATCGGCGCCATGACCCAGGGGCTCGTCTCGGAGCCCTCGGCGGCGCGCGCGATGGCGTCGAGCTGGTGGGCGCGGATCTCGGGGTGCGCCAGGGCGATCCGGTCGCCGCGAACGCCGAGCGCCGGGTTGGCCTCTTCGGGCTGGTTCACGAAGCGCAGTGGTTTGTCCGAGCCGGCGTCGAGGGTGCGGATGACGACCTTGCGGCCGCCGAATGCGTCGAGCACCTCGCGGTAGATGTCCGCCTGCTCCTCCACCGTCGGTTCGTCGGCGCGTTCGAGGAAGGCCAGTTCGGTGCGGAACAGTCCGACACCCTCCACCGCATGGTCGGTGGCCGCGCGGGCCGACGACCCGTCGGCGACGTTGGCCAGGATCGCCACCTCGACACCGTCGGCGGTGCGTCCCGGACCCGACCAGTCCGCAACCAGAGCCGCCTGACGCGTGTGCTCGTCGACGCGGGCGCGCGCAGCGGCGTCGTCGGGTTCCACGACGACCTCACCGGTCGTCCCGTCCACGAGTATCACCGTGCCCGAATCGATCTCGTCGAGGCCGGGCACCGCGACGATGCACGGGATGCCGAGCTGCCGGGCGATGATCGCGGTGTGGCTGGTGGGCCCGCCGAGGCGGGTGACGAGCGCGATGGTGGTGGCGGGATCGAGCCCCGCGGTGTCGGCGGGCGCGAGGTCGTCGGCGAGCAGGATCGACGGCACATCCGGCGTGGGCACGCCGGGCTCGGGCAGGCCCAACAGCTCGGCGAGGACGCGGTCGCGGACGTCGTTGAGATCGGTGACGCGCTCGGCCATGAGTCCACCGAGCTTGGTGAACACGGCGGCGAACTGTTCGGTGGCGGCGACCGCTGCCGACGGGGCCGAGGCCCCCTTCGCGATGAGTCCCGAGGCGGCACCGATCCACCCGCGGTCCTCCGCGAGTCCGGCGGTGGCGGTGAGGACCTCGGCGGCGACGCCGGTGTTCTGCGATGCACGCTCACGCAGGCGCGCGGCGACCGCAGCGGCGGCCGCGGTGAACCGTTCGGTCTCCGTGGCGCGCAGGCCCTCGGCGATCTCGACGCCCGCGCTCAGCGCCTCCGCGGAGTGGTCGGGTCGGCGTCCCGGCCAGAGCGCGGGCCCGAGAGCCACACCACCGACGACCGGCGTCCCCGTCAGATTCTGCGTCATGTGACCACGGTTACAAATTCTTCTTGACTTGTCAATACAAACAGGCGTAAACACAGTTACTACAACATACAAAGCAACATGTTCCCACATTGACGAGTTCAACCAGGGCCTTCGGATACGAGCCACGGGAACGATCAGAACGGAGCCGGTGTGTACGCCGAGGAGAGACAGCAGGCCATCGCCGAGGAGGTGCGCGTCGCAGGACGCGCCTCGGTCGCCGAGCTCGCCGCGAAGTTCGACGTGACGAGTGAGACGGTCCGCCGCGACCTCGCGGTCCTCGAACGCGCCGGGCACCTGCAACGCGTCCATGGCGGCGCCGTCCGCCCCGAGATCCTGCGGGTGATCGGCGAACTCGGCATCGCCGAGCGTGAGACGGAGCAGACCGAGGAGAAGGCCGCGATCGGCCGTGCCGCTCTCCGATTCCTCCCGCCCGACGGCGGGTCGGTCCTCTTCGACGCCGGTACCACCACCTTCCGGGCCGCCGAGGCCATGCCGCGCGACCGCGACCTCACGGTGATCACCAACAGCCTCCCGATCGCCGGGCTGCTCGCCGGCCACCACGCCGACGGTCTCCACGCCCTCGGCGGCCGCGTCCGCGGGCTCACCCAGGCGACGGTCGGCGCCGAGACGGTCGCCGCCCTGGGACGCCTCCGCGTGACGGCCGCGTTCATCGGCACCAACGGGCTGAGCGAGGCGCACGGACTGTCCACCCCCGACCCCGACGAGGCGGCGGTGAAGGCGGCGATGGTCGCCGCGGCCCGACGCGTCGTCGTCCTCGCCGACAGTTCGAAGATGGAGCGCGAGGAGCTGTCCGGTTTCGCGGGTATCGACGACATCGATGTCCTCATCACCGATTCCGGCATCGATGCGGAGTTCTCCGCCGCATTGTCGGCCCGCGGCGTCGAGGTCGTGATCGCGTGATCCTCACCGTCACCGCCAATCCCAGCGTCGACCGGACCCTCGAACTCGCCACCCCGTTGCGACGCGGCGAGGTGCAGCGGGCCGGCGTCGTCCGTGCCGAACCGGGCGGCAAGGGCGTCAACGTCGCCCGCACCGTCGCCGCCGCCGGACTCCCGACCCGGGCCCTGCTGCCCGCTCGCGCCGGCGACCCCCTGCTCGCCGCGCTCGACGACCTCGGGCTCCCCTACGACGCCGTCCCCGTCGACGGCGAGGTCCGTTCCAACGTCACCATCGCCGAATCCGACGGCACCACCACCAAGATCAACGCCCCGGGCGTGACCCTGTCCGCAGCTCAGCTCCGGTCGCTGTCCGCTCTGATACGGACCCACGCGAACGGTGCGGACTGGGTCACGCTGTGCGGATCGCTTCCGCCCGGCGTGCCGGAGGACTGGTACCGGACAGTGGCCGACGCGTTGGTCACCGCCGGATGCCGGGTGGCCGTGGACACGTCGGGAGCACCGTTGCGCGCCGCGGCAGCCGGACGTGTCGACCTGATCAAACCCAACGAGGACGAGTTGGCCGAGCTCACCGGCGCCGATGCCGCCGAGCTCCGTGATTCCTTGTCCCGCAACGATCTCCGGCCGGTCGTGATCGCGGCACAGGGCCTCGTCGAGCAGATCGGCGGTAGTGTCCTGGCGACGCTGGGAGCACGGGGTGCCGTCCTCGCCACCGCAGCGGGCACCTGGTGTGCGACCCCACCACCGATCGTCCCGCGCAGCACGGTCGGTGCGGGCGACTCGTCCCTGGCCGGCTTCCTCATCGCCCGGACACGCGGCGCTTCCGCTCCGGAATGCCTGCGGTCCGCTGTTGCCTACGGTTCGGCAGCCGCCGCGCTGGCCGGCACCGCCGCCCCCACCCCCGCCCACCTCGACCTGTCCGGGGTCACGGTCACGGAACTCTCCGGGGCCGGCCGATGAGATGACCCCGATCCCACGCCCCCAGCAGAACCCGCACCACATCAACCCTCCATTGCCGAAGGACATCTCATGACCGAGCAGATCATCACCGCGCAGACGGTGAGTCTCGACGTCGACGCCGGCGCCGACCCCGCCGCCGTCATCACCACCCTCGCCGATGCTCTGGCCGCGGCCGGACGGACCACCGATCCCGCCGACCTGGCCCGCGCCGCACTCGAACGAGAGGCCAAGTCCGCCACCGGACTTCCCGGAGGCATCGCGATCCCGCACGCACGCACCGCGTCGGTGACGTCGGCGAGCCTCGCCATGGCGCGCCTGTCCCGCAAGGTCGACTTCGGCGCACCCGACGGTCCGGCCGATCTCGTCTTCCTCATCGCCGCCCCCGAGGGCGGTGCGGCCGCGCACATGAAACTGCTGAGTTCACTGGCGCGCTCGCTCGTCCGCCCGGACTTCGTCGCGGCCCTCCGCGAGGCCGAGACCGACGACCGCGTCATCGAACTGGTCACCGACGCCGTGGACCCCGACGCCAAGAAGGAGACCACTCCTCCGTCGACTGCCGCGACCACGGCCGACGCCGCGTCGCCCGCAGAGAAGCCCGCCGCGGACCGGCCGCGCATCCTCGCGATCACCGCCTGCCCCACCGGGATCGCGCACACCTACATGGCCGCGGACGCACTGAAGTACGCCGCCGAACGCGCCGGCGTCGACTTCGCGGTGGAGACCCAGGGCTCCTCGGCCACCACGCCGTTCGATCCCGAGGTGATCGCGTCCGCCGACGCCGTCATCTTCGCGACCGACATCGGGGTCAAGGGCAAGGGCCGCTTCCACGGCAAACCGGTGATCGCCTCGGGCGTCAAACGCGCCATCAACGAGCCCGACACGATGATCGCCGAAGCCGTTGCCGCCGTACAGAATCCGGATGCGGCCCGGGTGACCGACGGTGGCACCGACACCGCCTCGGCCGGGTCCTCGTCGGGTGTCGGGCTGGCCGCGCGCACCCGCCAGGCACTCATGACCGGCGTCAGCTACATGATCCCGTTCGTCGCCGCAGGCGGTCTGCTCATCGCGCTGGGCTTCCTGCTCGCGGGCTACGAGATCGCCAACAGCACCCTGGACGCCGGTGGTTCCCTCGACGACGCCGCCTTCATCGCCCTCAACAACAGCCTCTGGGATCTCCCCTCCGGGGGTCTCCTCCAGTACCTCGGTGCGGTGAGTTTCGCGATCGGGTCGGGGGTGATGGGACTCGCCGTCCCCGTCCTCGCCGGGTACATCGCCTTCGCCATCGCCGACCGTCCCGGCATCGCACCCGGTTTCGTCGCGGGCATCGTGTCGCTCGCCGTCGGAGCCAGCTTCATCGGGGCACTCATCGGCGGCCTGATCGCCGGCGCGGCGTGCCTGTGGATCTCGCGACTCCCGGTTCCGCAGTGGGCCCGTGGACTGATGCCGGTGGTGGTCATCCCGTTGTTCGGCAGCCTGATCGTCGGCGGCCTGCTCTACCTGGTCCTCGGCAAGCCGCTCGCATGGTTGACCGAGCAGATGAACTCCGGACTCGAGAGCATGTCCGGCGGATCGGCTGTCGTCCTGGGCATCGTGCTCGGCCTGATGATGTGCTTCGACCTCGGCGGCCCGGTCAACAAGACCGCCTACCTGTTCGCCACCGCCGGGATCGCCGACGCCGCGACCGCAGGTCCCGCACAGTTCCAGATCATGGCCGCGGTCATGTGCGCCGGCATGGTCCCGCCGCTGGCACTGGCGCTGTCGACGGTGCTGCGGCCCGGCCTGTTCACCGAACCCGAACGCGAGAACGGCAAGGCCGCATGGCTTCTCGGTGCGTCGTTCATCTCCGAGGGCGCCATCCCGTTCGCGGCGGCCGACCCCTTCCGCGTCATCCCGTCGATGATGGCCGGCGGCGCCCTGTCCGGCGCGCTGATCATGACATTCGGTATCGAGCTCCGCGCCCCGCACGGCGGCATCTTCGTCTTCTTCGCCATGAACAACTGGGTGCTGTTCCTCGTCGCCCTGCTCGCCGGCACCGTCTTGAGCGCGGTCGTGGTGATCGCGGCGAAGCAGTTCGGCAGGACCCGCGAGATCGCCGCGGCCGACCTCGAGGCCGTGGCAGCCTGAAGTCCGGACCCGCCGAACACCCACACTCCGACGAACAACCATCAGACAAGCAATCAGCAACACAGGAGGCACCATGCCCAGCACCACCGCCACCGTCGGATCGGCCGTCGGCCTGCACGCCCGCCCGGCCACGATCATCGCCGAGGCCGTCGCCGACACCGGTAGCACCGTGACCCTCGGACTCGAGGGCGGCGACCCGGTCGACGCCGGTTCTGCACTGATGATCATGACGCTCGGCGCCGAGAAGGGCACCAAGGTCGTGGTGACCGCCGACGACCAGGCGGCCCTCGACAAGATCGTCACCCTGGTCGAGACCGACCTCGACGCCGACTGATCCAGACGCCGGCTGCCCCGGACTCAGACTGACAGCTAGACCGTGAGGTCCGCGATCTCGCCTGCGAAAGCGGCCGGGACGCGGACCTTCATCGTCGTACCCGACTCGGTGTGCTCGGAGGTGAGGACCTCACCCTCGCTGTGGATCCGGGAGACGATGTCGCCGCGGGAGAACGGGACCTCGAGGGTGAGCTCGACATCCTCGCGGCCGACGAACTCTCGGACACGGTCGAACAGCTCGGGCAGTCCCTCGCCGGTGCGCGCCGAGACGAACACCGCGTCGGCACCGACCGCGCCGCGCAGCTCGGTGAGCCGGTTGCCGTCGATCGCGTCGATCTTGTTGATCACCAGCAGTTCCGGCGGTGCCTCCGCCTTCTCCTCGGCGACGATCTCGCTGATGACCTGGCGCACCGCCGAGATCTGTTCCATCGGGAACGGATCCGATCCGTCGACCACGTGCAGGAGCAGATCGGCGTCGACGACCTCTTCCAGCGTCGACCGGAACGCCTCGACGAGCTGCGTGGGCAGGTGGCGCACGAAACCGACGGTGTCGGTGAAGACCACGGCCCGCCCGTCGTCGAGCGTGGCCCGTCGTGTTGTCGGGTCGAGGGTCGCGAACAACGCGTCCTGCACCAGGACACCCGCGCCGGTCATCGCGTTGACCAGACTCGACTTGCCGGCGTTGGTGTAGCCGGCGACGGTGATCGACGGGATCGCCGAACGGTTGCGGGCGGCACGCTTGGTGGTGCGTGCCTTCTTCATGTCGCGGATCTCGCGGCGCAGCTTGGCCATCCGCTCACGGATCCGCCGGCGGTCGGTCTCGATCTTGGTCTCACCGGGACCACGCAGACCCACACCGCCGTTGCTGCCGGCGCGGCCACCGGCCTGCCGGGACATCGACTCACCCCAGCCGCGCAGACGCGGGAGCATGTACTCCATCTGCGCCAGCGAGACCTGCGCCTTGCCCTCGCGGGACGTGGCGTGCTGGGCGAAGATGTCGAGGATCAGGGCGGTCCGGTCGATCACCTTGACCTTGACGACCTTCTCCAGCGCGGTCAGCTGGGCGGGCGTGAGCTCACCGTCGCAGATGACGGTGTCGGCCCCGGTCGCCAGGACGATCTCGCGGAGTTCCTCGGCCTTGCCGCTACCGATGTAGGTGGCCGAGTCCGGTTTGGAACGGCGCTGGATCAGCGCGTCGAGGACCTGCGAACCTGCGGTCTCCGCGAGGGCGGCGAGCTCGGCCATGTTGGCCTCGGCCGAGGCGGCGCTGCCCTCGGTCCAGACACCGACGAGGACCACCTTCTCGAGGCGGAGCTGCCGGTACTCGACCTCGGTGACGTCGGTGAGTTCGGTGGAGAGTCCGGCGACGCGCTGGAGTGACGCACGCTCGGAGAGTTGGAGTTCGCCGACGGTCGGATCGTCGTCGCGGTGGAGGTCACCGGGGCGATCGTCGAGGTCCGCGTCGGACAGGATCTGTGCTGATGATTCGGTCATACGGGATCCATGGTCTCACGCCCGGCCCATGCTGAGCACGTGATTATCGGCTCAGCGGTCCCAGCCGGGTCGCAGGACGCCGTCGGCGACCAGCATCGACGGGCCGCGCAGGGTCGAGCCGTCGGTCCGGATGGTCACCGTGACCTCGCCGCCCGGGATGCCGATGCGCAACTCACCGGTGTCCTGTCCGCGCGCGTCGAGAGCGGCGCGCGTGGCTGCGACCAGGCCTGTTCCGCAGCTTCGGGTCTCTCCGACGCCGCGTTCGAAGACCCGCATCCGCGCGTACAGACGCCCGTCGACGTCCTCGACCGGTGGGGTCAGCAGCTCGACGTTGGCCCCGTTCGGGAAGTCGTCGGCCTCGATGACCACGCCGGCGGTGAAGTCGACGGCAGCGAGGGCGTCGGCGGTGAGGTCGGCCACCACGCACGCCAGATGCGGGTTCCCGACGTCGACCTTGGCGCCCGGGTAGATGTCGTCGCCGATGCGCACGACGGAGGTGCCGTCGAGGCGGGCGACGCCCATCTCGACGGTGACCTCGGCGTGCACGTCGTCGAAGGAGTGGATGATCACCGGCCGGGCCCCGGCACGCGAGCCCACCGTGAAGGTGTCGGTGTCGGCGAGTCCGGTCGCGCGGACGAAGTGCGCGAAGACCCGGACGCCGTTGCCGCACATCTCGGCGATCGAACCGTCGCCGTTGCGATAGTCCATGAACCAGTCGTCGGCGCCGACACCGTCGGGCAGGGCGTCGAGCACACCGCGCTCGACGAGCGCACCCGTGCGCGCCACCCGAAGCAGACCGTCGGCCCCGATGCCCCGCTGCCGGTCGCACAGGGCCGCGACCGTCTCGGCATCGAGCGACAACTCCGCGGCCGGGTCGGCGAGCACGACGAAATCGTTCTGGGTGCCGTGACCCTTGACGAAGCGCAGACCGGTTGGGTTGGAACTCACGCGCACCAGACTACTTCTCGGTGCGTGGATCAGACGGCGGCGGCCTCGAGGGCGCGGTCGGCGAGGTCGGGGGCGGCGGCGTCGAGCCACACGGCCCGGTGATCGCGGCGGAACCACGACCGCTGCCTGCGCACATACCGGCGGGTGCCGATGAAGGTGAGTTCCTCGGCCTGGGCCATGTCGTATTCGCCGTCGAGGGCGGCCAGTACCTGCTTGTAGCCGATCGCCTGCGAGGCCGTGCGGCCCTCCAGCAGTCCGGCCGCGCACAGGCCCTCGACCTCGTCGACCAGACCGGTGGAGAACATCAGCCGGGTACGACGCGCGATCCGGTCGTCGAGTTCGGCGGTCTCCCGGTCGAGCGCGAGGATCACGGTTCCCCACCGGGGTTCGCCGATCGTCGGTTGCGACGCCGCGAACGGCTGCCCGGTCAGTTCGACGACCTCCAGCGCGCGGACGATCCGCCGGCCGTCGGTGTCGAGAATCGTTGCGGCAGCGGCGGGGTCGACCGCCGCGAGCAACCCGTGCATCTCGGCGACGCCGCGTTCGGCGAGCATCTCCTCATACCGGCCGCGGACCTCGGGATCGGTCGCCGGGAACTGCCAGTTGTCGAGCAGCCCCTGGATGTACATCATCGAGCCGCCGACGATCACCGGTACACGGCCTGCGTCGAGGAGTCGCTCCACATCGGCGGTCGCGGCCTGCTGGTATCGGGCGACGGTGGCCACCTCGGTCACGTCGAGGACGTCGATCTGGTGGTGCGGGATGCCCCGGCGTTCGTCGAGCGGCACCTTGGCGGTCCCGATGTCCATGCCGCGGTACTGCTGCATCGCGTCGATGTTGACGATCTCCCCGCCCAGACGCTCGGCGAGGTCGAGGGCGAGGTCGGATTTCCCGCACGCGGTCGGGCCGACGACCATGATCGGCCGCAGTGCCCGCTGGTCACTCATGACCGGTCACCCGAAACGGCCCACGTGGCGACGACGTAACCGACCCCGAACGGGGCGTCGGCGTAGCTCGTCTTCGCCACGACGCCGGAACCGCAGCTCTCCACCGCGGCGGCGGCGACCTGCCACGCGACCCGGCCGCCGACCCCCTCGGTGTCGCAAGGAGCCGCTTCGAGATCCAGGAGAGCGCCGATGTCGGCGGCACCGAGCGCCGCGACGATCGAGTCGTTGAGGGCGACCGCAGAATCCCGTCGGCCACCGCCCGGCGCCTTGGGGGTCAACGCGGTCGAGCCGTCGCCGACGACCAGGAGGCCGATCCGCTCCGCGGACTCCCCCAGTCGTGCGCCGAGATCCGCACCGATGTCCGCGCACTCGGCGGGTGAGGTCTCCCGGCCGACGATCGACGTGCTCGTCGTCCCCAGCGACGCCCACTCCCGCAGCCAAGCGCCGATCAGGGCGGACAGGCTCATCGGGGGGCCGGTCCGATCGCTCACGCTCACCCGGACATCGACCCCGAACCGGGCGAAGCTGCCGGACCCCGCCTCCTCCACCCGGCCGGTCACCGGGTCGTCGGAGGCGCCGAGGACGACCCAGCGATCGATCCCGGTCGACGCCGCGCCGGCAAGGGCATCCCGCACCGCCGATCGGACGGGTTCGGTGTCGAACGCCGACGGACCGGCCAATTCGGGTACCAGCAACGGGGCACTCGGTACGAAGACGACGGCCGCAAGCACACCACGACGCTAGTCGAACCAGACATCGCGACCGACGCCCGAACCCCGACACGGATTCCGGTAAGTCGCCGCGCACACCACATGCACGCGCCTGAACTGCTTGAATGGATCCGTACTGTCGGCTGTCGCCGGGGCGTTACGATGCCCCGCGAGAACCGACCCAGCGACCGGCAGCCGTGACGCGCGGCACCACTGAGCGGCAGGACATGTGCAGATGACCCACCCGACCGACCCCTCCACGGCCACCGAGGCGCCGCAGACGAGCACTCCGGTCCCGACCCCCGGCCCCAAACCCGGTCCGCGCCCCAAGCCCGGCCCACGACCGGGACCACACGAACCCGTCATCACGCACATCAGTGCCGGCGACCCGCACCGATGGGGTCGCATCGACTCCTCGGGTGTGGTGTGGCTCAAGACGGCCGACGGCGAACGCGAGATCGGCCAGTGGCAGGCCGGCACCGTCGAAGAGGGGCTCGCCCACTTCGCACGCCGCTTCGATGACCTCGCGACCGAGGTCGAGATCCTCGAGGAACGTCTCAGCGCGCGGTCCGGTGACCCGCGCAAGGCCCAGGCCGCCGCCAAGCACCTGCTCGACGACCTGCCGAACGCCCACGTCATCGGCGATGTCGCCGCTCTACAGCGTCGTCTGGAAGCGATCGTCGGTTCCGCCGACGAGGTCGCCGAGTCGCTGCGCGCCGAGCGCGAGAAGACCCGCGCCACCGCCATCGCCCGCAAGGAGACCCTCGCTGCGGAGGCCGAGCAGATCGGCGCCGAGGCCACCAACTGGAAGGGCGCCGGCGACCGGCTTCGCGAGATCCTCGACGAGTGGAAGACCATCAAGGGCATCGATCGCAAGACCGATGACGCCCTGTGGAAGCGCTACGCGAAGGCCCGCGATGCCTTCAACCGCCGCCGGGGTGCCCATTTCGCCGAACTCGACCGCGAGCGCGCCGGGGCGAAGGAGCGCAAGGAAGCGCTGATCGCCCGCGCCGAGGAGCTGTCGTCGTCGACCGACTGGGGGCCCACCTCGGCCAAGTTTCGCGAGCTGCTGGGTGAGTGGAAGGCGGCCGGTCGCGCGCCCCGCGACACCGACGAGGCCCTCTGGCAGCGGTTCAAGGCCGCCCAGGACGTGTTCTTCAACGCCCGCAACGCCGCGACCTCCGAACGCGACGCCGAGTTCGCGGCCAACGCCACCGCCAAGATCGCGTTGCTGGAGGCCGCCGAGAAGGCCATCGACCCGGCTGCCGATCTCGAGGCGGCGCGTCGTGAGTTCCGGTCGTTCCGCGACAAGTGGGACGAGATCGGCAAGGTCCCGCGCGATCAGATGCACTCCCTGGAGGGACGCGCGCGGGCCATCGAGAAGCGCATCCGCGATGCCGAGGACGCCCAGTGGCAGCGCACCGACCCGGAGGCCCAGGCGCGTGCCGCGCAGTTCGCCGACCGTGCCGCGCAGTTCGAGGAGCAGGCCCGCAAGGCCGCCGAGAAGGGCAAGGACCGCGAGGCTGCGTCGTTGCGTGAACAGGCCGCGCAGTGGCGCGAATGGGCCGAGGCCGCCCACAGCGCCGTCACCGACCGCTGAGCGAACCCGTCAGAAACTGACCACCCGAGGACCCCGGGCCGCCGACTACTTCGGCTGTTCGGGGTCCTTGTGGTAGAGCGCCGAGGCGTAGGCCTCCTGCTCGGCGGCCTGTCGGCGACGCTCGGCCTCCATCGCCAGGTGGTAGGACGAGCGCGCCCACACCACGCGTGACCAGTGGAAGGTCAGGACGAAGACCGCGATCCAGCCGAGGACCAGTCCGATGCCCACTCCCGACGGGGGCTGGACGCCGCCGACGCCGGGGGTGTTGCGCGACCACCAGGCGAGCATCCCGGCCACACATGCAATGGCACAGCCACACAACGCGATCCACGCCAGAATCCAGCGGCGGGTCAGCAGGGCGAGCATCGAGACGACGATGCCGAAGATCGTGACCAGGTAGACGAAGATCTTCGACACGATGGTGACCCGCTCGGCCACGGCCTCCGGCGCGAAGGACAGCACTTCGAGGCCGGTCACCGAGCCGGTGTGCGGCAGGACCAGCGACACCATGGCCAGCAGGACGGCGATGGCCACGACGACCGCGCGGGCGCCGGGGTCGATCTCACCGGCGACCTTGCGCTCGGCCTTCCTCAGGTCCTGTTCGTACTCCTTGAACGCGTCCTTCTCGGAAGCGCCGGGTGTGCGGTCCGGGTTCTCGGACATGTCATCGCCTCTTCTCACGAGTGGGTCTGGTGTAACGCGCGCTCTAACCGCAGGAACCGCAGCCGGCGTCGGCGGATGCGGGCGTAGGGGCGAGGGTGGGCACGGGGGGACCAACAGTCGGGAGGCCGAGGCCCACGCCGACGGGAGCGGTGGTGGGCGTGCGGCTCTGCTCGTAGGCGTCGCCGGCGCGGGTGCGACGGTGCGAGAGCACCCCGGCGTCGGCGATCAGGTGGTGCGGCGCGGCCGCGGTGACCACGGTGTGGATCACGTCCCCGGGCCGGATGCCGGCGGTGTCGCCGGGCGCGAAGTGCACCAGGCGTCCGTCACGCGCGCGACCGGTCATGCGCCGGGTCTCGGCGGACTTGCGCCCCTCGTCGGCGACGACGAGCAGCTCCACCTCGGTGCCGGTCAGGGATTCGTTCTCCGACAGACAGATTCGTTCCTGCAGCGCGATGAGTCGCTGGTAGCGCTCGCCGACGACGTCGGCGGGCACCTGGTCGCGCATCGTCGCGGCCGGGGTGCCGGGGCGCGGCGAGTACTGGAAGGTGAAGGCACTGGAGAACCGGGCACGTTCGACGACGTCGAGGGTCGCCTGGAAATCCTCCTCGGTCTCCCCCGGGAACCCGACGATGATGTCGGTGGTGATCGCCGCATGCGGCATCGCGGCGCGGACCTTGTCGAGGATGCCGAGGAACCTGGTCTGGCGGTAGCTGCGTCGCATCGCCTTCAGGATGCGGTCGGAGCCGGACTGCAGCGGCATGTGCAGCTGCGGGCACACGTTGGGGGTCTCGGCCATCGCCTCGATGACGTCGTCGGTGAACTCGGCGGGGTGCGGTGAGGTGAACCGAACCCGTTCGAGCCCTTCGATGTCGCCGCAGGCACGCAGCAGTTCGGCGAAGGCGCCGCGGTTGCGCGGCTGGTCGGGATCGGCGAAGGACATGCCGTAGGCGTTGACGTTCTGCCCGAGCAGCGTCACCTCGACGACGCCCTGGTCGACGAGTGCCTTGACCTCGGCCAGCACGTCACCGGGACGGCGGTCGACCTCCTTGCCGCGCAGCGACGGCACGATGCAGAAGGTGCACGTGTTGTTGCAGCCCACCGACACCGACACCCAACCGGAGTAGGCCGAGTCGCGCTTGGCGGGCAGCGTCGACGGGAAGCGCTCCAGGGAGTCGAGGATCTCGACCTGCGCCTCCTCGTTGTGGCGGGCACGGTCGAGCAGCGCCGGCAGCGAGCCGATGTTGTGCGTGCCGAACACGACGTCGACCCACGGCGCCTTGGAGATGACGGTGTCCTTGTCCTTCTGCGCCAGGCAGCCGCCGACGGCGATCTGCATGCCGGGGCGCCGGGACTTCACCGGTGCGAGGTGCGACAGGTTGCCGTAGAGCTTGTTGTCGGCGTTCTCCCGGATGGCGCAGGTGTTGAAGACGACCAGGTCGGCGTCGTCGTCCTCGCCGGCACGCACATATCCCGCGTCCTCGAGGAGCCCGGAGATGCGTTCGGAGTCGTGGACATTCATCTGGCAGCCGTAGGTTCGAACCTGGTAGCTGCGGGGTGACTGGGCTGATGCAGCCTCGTCAGGCCGATCCGACAACTCGATACTCACTCCTACCAGGGTACGGTGCCGACGCAAATCGCCGACTCGGCGTGACCGGTACCGCTGTTGGGCACGAATTTGGTTAGGGTTCGAGAATGACCGTTTCGCCGAGCAAGTCCGCGGACCCCGGGTCCCAGCCGATGATCGCGATGCGCGGGGTGCAGAAGCACTTCGGTTCGCTGCACGTCCTCAAGGACATCGACTTCGAGGTTCCCGCCGGACAGGTGGTCGTGGTCCTCGGTCCGTCCGGATCAGGCAAGTCCACCCTCTGCCGGACCATCAACCGCCTCGAGCCGATCGATGAGGGCGAAATCCGTGTCGAGGGTCAGCTCCTGCCCGCCGAGGGCAAGGACCTCGCACGTCTGCGCGCCGACGTGGGCATGGTGTTCCAGTCCTTCAATCTCTTCTCCCACAAGACGATCCTCGAGAACGTCACCCTCGCCCCGACGAAGGTGCGCAAGAAGTCCAAGGCCGAGGCCGACAAGCGCGCGTTGGAACTGCTCGAGCGGGTCGGCATCGCCAGCCAGAAGGACAAGTACCCCGCCCAGTTGTCCGGCGGCCAGCAGCAGCGCGTCGCCATCGCCCGCTCCCTCGCCATGGACCCGAAGGTCATGCTGTTCGACGAGCCGACCTCCGCGCTCGACCCCGAGATGGTCAACGAGGTCCTCGACGTCATGGTCTCCCTGGCCAAGGAGGGCATGACGATGCTCGTGGTCACCCACGAGATGGGCTTCGCCCGCAAGGCCGCCGACCGGGTGATCTTCATGGCCGACGGCGCGATCATCGAAGACGCCGAACCCGACACCTTCTTCACCGACCCCAAGACCGACCGAGCGCGCGATTTCCTCGGCAAGATCCTGGGGCACTGAGATGCGGATGAGTCGAGAAACACACCACACGCGCCCGCAGGTGTCCCGATGGCGCAACGCCGGACTGGTCGTCGCCGTCGTCGCGCTGCTCGCCGGGCTCCTCGCGGGCTGCGGCAGCACCGAGCCCCGCAACCTGCTGAACTCGATCCGTGAGGGATCGGTGATCCTCGGCGTCAAATTCGACCAGCCCGGCCTCGGCCTGTACGAGCCGGACGGCAACGTCACCGGCTTCGACGCGTCGGTCGCCACCTACGTGGTCAACGCCATCGCCGACGACCTCGGCGTCGATCACCCGGAGATCACCTGGCGCGAGACGCCGTCGGCCCGCCGCGAGGCGATGATCGACAACGGCGAGGTCGACCTGATCGCCGCCACCTACTCGATCAACGCCAGCCGTTCCAAGAAGGTCTCGTTCGGCGGCCCCTACCTGCAGACCTATCAGGGCCTCATGGTTCGAGCCGACGACAACTCGATCTCCGAGCTGGCCGACCTCGACAACGGCAAGAAACTGTGTTCGGTCACCGGCTCGACGTCGGCGCAGAACGTGAAGGCACAGCTTCCGACGGTGCAGCTGCAGGAGTACGACTCCTACTCGGCCTGTGTCGAGGCGCTCCGCCGAGGCAAGGTCGACGCGCTGACGACCGACGAGGCGATCCTCGCCGGCTACTCCAACTTCTGGAAGGACGAGTTCAAGCTCGTCGAGATGACCTACCTCAAGGACGCCTGCGTCAAGGATGCGCTGAAGACGGCGGGCAGCCCGTTCTCCACCGAACGCTACGGCGTCGGCGTCGCCCTGAACGACACGGCCGCAGTCGATGCGATCAACAAGGCCCTCGACACCATGCTGACCCCGGTCGAAGGCGTCGAGTCGCCGTGGAACGCCGATCTCCGCGAGGCACTCGGCAACGAGTACGTCGACGAGATCATCGCCCGCGCGGACCGACCCGGTTCCAAGTTCCCCTATCTGCCGGACCCCGGTGACCTCGAGTTCCTCGACTCACCGTCCACGCCGTGCCCGCCCGGACTCGAGTGAGAGGAGTAATCGATGAATGACGCCTCTCTGTGGGAGAGCATGGGCCCCCAGCTGTGGCCCGCCTTCTGGGTGACCATCCAACTGACCTTCTTTTCGGCGATCGGCTCGCTGATCTGGGGCACGATCCTCGCCGCGATGCGGGTCTCCCCCGTCCCGGTGATGCGCGGCTTCGCGAGCGTCTACGTGAACGTCGTCCGCAACACGCCGTTGACGCTCGTCGTGCTGTTCTGCGCGATCGGCCTGTACCAGAACCTGGGGCTGACCTTCGCGCCGACGATCAAGTCCAACAACTTCTGGCTCGCGGTGCTCGCCTTCGTCCTCTACACGTCGACGTTCGTCTGTGAGACGCTCCGGTCCGGCTTCAACACGGTGCCCCTCGGGCAGGCCGAAGCGGCCCGGTCGTTGGGCATGCCGTTCACCCAGGTGTTCGGGATCATCGTGTTGCCCCAGGCAATCCGGTCGGTCATCGGTCCGATGGGCAGTGTGCTCATCGCGCTGACGAAGAACACCACGGTCGCCTCGGTCATCGGCGTCGCCGAGGCCGCGGCCCTGATGAAGACCGAGATCGAGACCTTCTCCGACCAGCTGTTCGTGATCTTCGGCGTGATCGCCGTGGGCTTCATGATCATCACCCTCACCGAGGGAGCCGTCTTCGGCTACCTCGCCAAGCGACTGGCGGTGAAACGATGAGTGCCGAATCGACTGTCCTGTACGACGCACCCGGCCCGCGCGCACGAACCCGGAACCGCCTGACGGCGATCCTGTTCATCGCGATCCTCGCCGCGGTCGCGATCTACGTGATCTCCGTACTCGCCGCGAACGAGCAGTTCACCGGCGAGAAGTGGAGCCCGTTCGTCACCTGGTCCACCTGGACCGGTTACATCCTGCCCGGCCTGTGGCGCACCCTCGCCGCGGCAGCCGCCTCGATCGTGCTGTCGCTCATCCTCGGCGCCGTCCTCGGCATCGGGCGGTTGTCGGACCACCTTTGGGTGCGTGCGGTGTCGGGCGTGTTCGTCGAGGTGTTCCGCGCGATCCCGGTGCTGATCCTGATGGTGTTCACCTGGTTCCTGTTCGCCATCTACGGCATCTTCCCGTCGTCGATGCTGGCGTTCGCCGCGGTGGTCACCGGCCTGACCCTCTACAACGGGTCGGTGATGGCCGAGATCCTGCGCTCGGGCATCAACTCGCTGCCGAAGGGCCAGACCGAGGCGTCGATGGCGCTGGGTCTGCGGAAGAGCCAGATGATGCGGATCGTGCTGCTCCCCCAGGCGATCACCGCGATGATGCCGGCACTGATCTCGCAGATGGTGGTGGCGTTGAAGGACAGCGCGCTGGGCTACATCATCGGCTACTCGGAGGTCGTACGCAGCGGCCTGTTGTCGGCCTCTCGCTACGGCAACTACATCCCGGCGCTGATCGTGGTGGCGATCATCATGATCCTCATCAACTTCGGACTGTCGAACCTGGCGACCTACGTCGAACGACGACTGCGTCAGGGAAGCCGGGCGACCGAACCCGCGAACCCGGAAAAGGCCGAGCAGGCCGCGTCGGAGAACCTGCTCTGATCCGATCGATCCCGTGACGGGGAGGCGTCAGGCGTCATCCAAGGCGCCGAGCGCCTCCCCCACCACGTCGAAGGCCAGCGACTGCGAATAGCCGCGCCGCACAAGGAACCCGACGAGCCGGCGCAGGGTCTTCTCTCGTTCGGTACGGTCTGCGAGCACGCGTTCCACGACCGACGGTGTCAGCTTCCGCTCGACGAGTCCGGCGGCGATCTCGCGTTCGTCGTCGGGGTCGATGTCGGCGAGCGTCTCGGCGATGATCGACTCGGCGATGCCCTTGGTGCGGAGTTCGTGGCGCAGCGCCACGCGTCCCTTACCGGAGTTCAGCGAACGGGAACGCACCCATTCCGCGGCGAAGTCGGTGTCGTCGAGCAGCTGGTGCTTGTCGAGCCGCGCCATCACCTCGTCCACGGTGTCGGTGTCGTATCCCTTGCGGGTCAACCGCTCCCGCATTTCGTGCCGTGAACGCGCACGGACCCCGAGCAGCCGCAGTGCGGAGTCCCATGCGCTGGGTCCCTTTTTCTGCGTCCGTTCGGGGTCCGTCCGTTCGGGGCTTGATGCCTCGTTCATATCGGATCAGGCGGGACCGATCAGAATTCGACCGGCGCCGGGGCGATGTCGTCGGCGTCGACGGTGGCGCCGATGCCGAGCTTCTCCTTGATCTTCTTCTCGATCTCGTCGCGGATGTCGACGTTCTCGAGCAGGAACTTGCGGGCGTTCTCCTTGCCCTGGCCGAGCTGATCCCCCTCGTAGGTGAACCACGAGCCGGATTTGCGGATGAAGCCCTCCGCGACACCCATGTCGATCAGCGAGCCCTCCTTGCTGATGCCCTGGCCGTAGAGGATGTCGAACTCGGCCTGCTTGAACGGCGGCGCGACCTTGTTCTTGACGACCTTCACGCGGGTACGGTTGCCGACCGCGTCGGTGCCGTCCTTGAGGGTCTCGATACGGCGGACGTCCAGACGGACCGACGAGTAGAACTTGAGAGCCTTACCGCCTGTGGTGGTCTCGGGGGAACCGAACATCACGCCGATCTTCTCGCGCAGCTGGTTGATGAAGATCGCGGTGGTCTTCGACTGGTTCAGCGCGGAGGTCATCTTGCGCAACGCCTGACTCATCAGGCGGGCCTGCAGACCGACGTGGCTGTCGCCCATCTCGCCCTCGATCTCGGCCTTGGGCACGAGTGCGGCCACCGAGTCGATGACGAGGATGTCGAGTGCGCCGGAGCGGATCAGCATGTCGGCGATCTCGAGCGCCTGCTCACCGGTGTCGGGCTGCGACACGAGCAGGGCGTCGGTGTCGACACCGAGCTTGGCGGCGTAGTCGGGGTCGAGCGCGTGCTCGGCGTCGATGAACGCGGCGATACCACCCTGGGCCTGGGCGTTGGCCACGGCGTGCAACGCCACCGTGGTCTTACCCGAGGACTCCGGACCGTAGATCTCGACGACGCGGCCGCGGGGCAGACCACCGATACCGAGGGCGACGTCGAGTGCGATCGAACCGGTCGGGATGATCTCGATCGGCTGACGGGTCTCCTCGCCCAGGCGCATCACCGAGCCCTTGCCGAAGTTCTTGTCGATCTGCGCGAGAGCCAGATCGAGGGCCTTCTCACGGTCTTGAGGCGCAGGTGCCATGGGAGTTCTCCTCGGTTGTGAGCCGGATTTCCGGCGGGTGGTCGGTGCGGCGGTCCGGGCGTTCATGTCTGAAAGGTATCGCGTGGGTCCGACAAGTCCTGCCGGCGCTCCCGGCGTCGGTGATGCTGTTCGTCGATCCCGTATCTCAGACGCGGCGGCGGTCCGTACGGTTCCGTCTGATCACCAGAATGAACGAACAGGTGTTCGATGGCAAGTGTGACACGCGGGGCGTGTCACCACCGCTGACGAGGCACGTCGAAGTCGCGGCAGATGGCGACCCAGACGTCGCGCGGGTCGATGCCGTCGTCGATCGCCTGCGCACCGGTGCGGCCGGCGAACTCGGTGAGTACATGGTCGACGAGGATCGAATCCGCCCGGGTCACACCGAATTCGGTGGTCATCAGTTCGTTGAACTCGGTCAGGCGCACAGCCCCACCCTACGTTCGGCCACCGCGACGGGATCCACGGTGTCGGCGCCGCTGGCACCGATCCGCTCGGCGCAGCGGGTGTGGCCGGGGTCGTCGAGGACCGCGCGGACGGCCTCGGCGACGCCGGGGACCGTGAGCGGGCGTACCCACCGGCCGGCGCCCGCACGCTGCAGACGGTTGGCCAGTTCCCACTGGTCCCCTCCGCCGGGAACCGCGACCACCGGCACCCCGGCGGTCATCGCCTTGGCGAGAATCCCGTGCCCGGAGCCGCAGATGAGCACCCGGGCATGGTCCAGCACCTCGTCCTGTCGTGCGAGTCCCGCGGTGATCGGGGCGGGTCCGTCCCCGCCGAAGCGGGCGAGGTCCTCGGCCGACGGCCGGTGCAGGCCCGAGACCACCACCCGGACACGACGGCCCAGTACCCGTTCGGACAATGCCTCGAGCACCACGCCGACCATGTCGGCGGCACCGGTCTCGGCCGTCGACGGGGCGAGCACCACCAGTGGTTCGTCGCCGTCGGGGCGGGTGAAGAGGTCGTCGGTGGGCTCCCACAGCAGTGGGCCGATCAGGTGGGTGTCGGCGGGCCAGTCGGGGCGCGCCACCTCGAGCCCGGGCAGCGTGGCCACGAACCGCGCGGACGGGCCGTCGTCCACGGCGGGCAGACCGATCGACGCCCGTGCGGCAGCACGCTGCCGTTCACCCTTGCGGATGGAGGTCGCCGTCGCGGCACGCATCAACGTGTCCCGGAGGCGACCGCGGAGACCGGTTCCCGGTGCGAGGCCCGAACCGATCGGCGGTAGTCCACGGGACGGCAGGTACAGCGGGTGGGGCGACAGCTCGATCCACGGCAGGCCGTTCAGCTGCGCAGCCCAACCCCCGCACACGGTGATGACATCGGAGACGACGACATCGGCGCCGGATTCGGACAGCACCGGCGCCAGCAACTGCGCCATCCGCGCCGCACGGGCGCTGAGCTTGTCCCCGGCGTCGGCGTCGTCGTCGACATCCGTGGCCGCGAGGCCCGGGAGTTCGGCGATGTCGATACCGCGACGGCGCGCGGCATCCGACCAGTTCAGTCCGGTGTAGACCGTGGCCCGGTGCCCCGCCGAGACGAACTGCTCGGCGAGGGCGAAAGCCGGAAAGGCATGTCCTGCATCAGAACCCGCGACAAGTGCGACATGCACGCGCCGGGGATCAGTTCTGCGCGGGCGGCTCGGTGGTCGGCGGGGTGGCCTGCGTAGCCGGCTGACCCTTCTGCAGCGGCGGAGCGGTGGCACCGGCGGACGGCAGGGCGTCGCCGCGCATGCTGGCGCGGATCTGCTCGAGGCGCGAGTGGCCGGCCATCTGGATACCGGCCTGCTCGACCTCCTGCATCCGGCCCTGGACCGAGTTCTTCGCCAGCTCGGCCGAGCCGAGGGCATTGGCGTAGCGGCGCTCGATCTTGTCGCGCACCTGGTCGAGGCTCGGCGTGTTGCCGGGCACCGACAGCTCGCTCATCTGGTTGAGCGATGCGCTGACCTGCTCCTGCATCTTCGCCTGCTCGAGCTGGCTGAGCAGCTTGGAGCGCTCGGCGAGCTTCTGCTGGAGAACCATCGCGTTACGCTCGACGGCCTTCTTCGCCTGATCCGCCGCCTGCAGCGACTGGTCGTGCAGCGACTTGAGGTCTTCGACGCTCTGCTCGGCGGTCACCAGCTGGGCCGCGAAGGCCTCGGCGGCGTTCGTGTACTCGGTGGCCTTCTGGGTGTCCCCGGCGGCGGCGGCCTGATCGGCGAGCGTGAGCGCCTGGCGGGTGTTGGCCTGCAGGCGTTCGATGTCCTCGAGCTGCCGGTTGAGCTTCATCTCGAGCTGTCGCTGGTTGCCGATCACCGAGGCGGCCTGCTGCGACAGCGCCTGATGCTGACGCTGAGCATCTTCGATCGCCTGCTGGATCTGGACCTTCGGGTCGGCGTGTTCGTCGATCTTCGCGTTACCGAGTGCCGTCAGGTAGCGCCACAACTTCACGAACGGGTTCGCCATGCTCTACGTCACTCCATTCAAGGGTTTGAGAACTGTGCAGACCAATCTAGTGGCTGCGCGTTCCCGTTTGGGCCACAGCACGCCGAATGGTCATTCGGACGGTCTGGGGATCAGGCAGCGGCCAGTGCGGTCGCGTCGTGGCGTCCGGCAGGTGCGGGGATGACCACCTTGGTCGCGGTGAGGCCGGCCTCGGCAGCCTCGGCGGCCACGGTCTCGGCGGGACGCATCGCGTGTCCGACGTCGAGAAGGAGGTCGGCGATCTCCACGTCGAGTGCGTCACAGATCGCCGCGAGCAGTTCGCTCGAGGCCTCCTTCTGACCGCGCTCGACCTCGGAGAGGTAACCGAGACTCACGCGTGCACCGGTGGACACCTCACGCAGGGTCCGACCTTGCTGCGTGCGGACCCGACGAAGGCTGTCGCCGAGCGCCTCACGTAAGAGCATCGCCATCGAGTCTCCTCTCCCTGTCACTCCTCAGCCAACGCCTCACGCGGCCGGATCGTTCCCCGGCCGCGGTTCCCCCGACAGTAGTCGAACTCAGCGGCCCGCGCCGGTTCCTCCGACGGCCCGTCGCGTCTGCGGCGCCGGGGTCGGATCGGGGGCGTCGGTGGCGGACCCGCCGGAGCGCACCTTGACCGCCTGCCAGGTGTAGTCGAGCCCGGTGTAGATGGTCACGATCACCGCGAGACCCATGAGGATGCCGGCGGCGATCTGCCATCCCCCACCGAGGGGCGCCAGGTAGAGACCGATGGCGACCGCCTGCAGCAGGGTCTTCAGTTTCCCGCCGCGGCTGGCCGGGATCACCTTGTGTCGCAGCACCCAGAAGCGCAGCGCCGTGACCCACACTTCGCGCGCGATGATCACCGCGGTGACCCACCACGGCAGGATGCCGAGGATCGACAGTCCGACGAGCGCACCTCCGATGAGGGCCTTGTCGGCGATCGGGTCGGCCATCTTGCCGAAGTCGGTGATCAGACCGCGCCGCCGGGCGATGCGCCCGTCGTACCGATCGGTCAGAGCGGCGACCGCGAAGACGACCGTGGCGACCGTGCGCCACACCGTGGACTCACCGGACTCCATGAACAGGGCCGCCAGGAACACCGGGACCAAGAGGATCCGGAAGACGGTGAGTGCGTTCGCGATGTTGACCACTGGGACCGGGTCGACGGGATCGGTGATGTGGTCCGGCCCGCGGCCCACATTCGCGATACCTTTTTCGTCGACGGCCCGCCGAATGCGATCGGTCATGAGCACACCCCCGGGCGCGGACGTGTTCCGCGATACACGGGAATTCTCATACGCACGCTCACAGGGTATCGGCCCGCGTCGCACAGGAGGTGAACCGGGCCGTTGCGCGCGGCACGAGTCCCCATGTCGCCGGGGACGCGCGCCCGGCCGGAGGACTAAGGTGATTTCCCATGCCCCCCGTCTCCCCGGAGCCCGCCGAACCCGAGTCCACGGCGGATCCCGTTGCGCCCGAACCGACTACTGGCGTTGTCGTGGTGCGACGCGCGCGTACCTCGGACGTGCCGCGCATCAAGGAACTGATCGACAAGTACGCGGGCAAGATCCTCCTGGAGAAGAACCTCGTGACCCTCTACGAGTCGGTGCAGGAATTCTGGGTCGGCGAACTCGACAGGGAGGTCGTGGGCTGCGGGGCACTCCACGTGCTGTGGGCCGATCTCGGCGAGGTGCGCACGGTCGCGGTCGACCCCACGTTCTCTGGGCGCGGGATCGGTCACAAGATCGTCGGCCGGCTGATGGAGATCGCCCGCGAACTCGAACTGTCCCGCGTGTTCGTGCTGACCTTCGAGACGAGCTTCTTCGCCAAGCACGGTTTCAGTGAGATCCAGGGCACGCCGGTCACGCGTGAGGTGTTCGAGGAGATGTGCCGTTCCTACGACACCGGTGTCGCCGAGTTCCTGGACCTGAGTTACGTCAAACCCAACACCCTGGGGAACACCAGGATGCTGGCCACCATCGAGCAGGAGTGAACAGATGCCCTATTTCGCCGTCCAGTACACCTACCGTCCGGCCAAGGCGGCACTCCGCGACCAGCACCGGCCGCTGCACCGGGAGTGGCTCGGCGAGGAGAACAAGGCGGGCAACGTGCTCGTCGCCGGCCCGTACCCGGACGGGTCGGGCGCGCTGATCATCATCAGCGCGGCCGACCTCGAGGCCGCCGAGGCGTTCCTCGCCAACGACCCGTTCCAGGCGCACGAGGCCGTCGACGCCGTGCGGATCGACGAGTGGAACCAGGTTTTCGGACCGTTCTGACGGGTCGGGTCAGGACTACGCCTCGTTCTTCTCGGCCCCTGACCTGCTCTTCACCAGGCTCGCGACGGTGGTGATCACGAGGACACCGATGATCACCGACAACGACACCGGTGTCGAGATCTCCGGGACGCTCACGTGCTCGCCGCCGTTGACGAACGGCAGCGTGTTCTCGTGCAGGGCGTGCAGCACCAGTTTGGTGCCGATGAACGCGAGGATGATCGACAGGCCGACCGAGAGATAGACGAGCCGGTCGAGCAACCCGCCGAGCAGGAAGTAGAGCTGGCGCAGCCCCATCAGGGCGAACGCGTTGGCGGTGAACACCAGGTACGGCTCCGAGGTCAGGCCGTAGATCGCAGGGATGGAGTCGAGGGCGAACAGCACATCGGTGAAACCGATGACGATGAGCACCATCAGCATCGGGGTCGCCAGCCGCCGACCGTTGACGCGGGTGAACAGCTTGTCACCGTCGTAGTCGTCGTGGGTGCGAAGGAAGCGCTTGACGAACCGCTCGAGCCGGCTCTCCCGTTCCTCCTCGTGTTCGACGGGGTCGTCGCTCTCGCGGATCAGCTTGACCGCGGTGAAGATCAGGAACGCGCCGAACACATAGAACACCCAGCTGTAGGTGTTGATCGCGGCCGCGCCGACGGCGATGAAGATCCCGCGCATGCCCAACGCCATCACGATGCCGAGCAGCAACACCTTCTGCTGATACTCCGGCGGGACGGCGAAGCGCGCCATGATGATGACGAACACGAACAGGTTGTCCACCGAGAGCGCCTTCTCGGTGACGTAGCCGGCGAAGTACTCCCCGCCGAAGGTGCCGCCCCATTTCCACCACACGAACACACCGAAGACGACGGCGATCGAGATGTAGACCGTCGACCAGACGGCGGATTCCCGCAGTGACGGCGCATGGGGCACGCGTACGTGCGAGAAGAAGTCGAACACGAACAATCCGAGGATCACCGCAACGGTGATCAGCCACACGGATACAGAGACATCCACAGTTTCCTCCAGCAGGCAGCTTCAGCTGACGAGCCAGAGGTCTCTCCCACCGGAAGATCGGGGGCCGACGCTCCGGGTCACCGAGGCGGTGATGATCGGCATCACCGCGGATCGGCACCGTATTGACGGAGACGCCGCATCGGGGATACTCCCCTCATGGATCTGGCGGCCAGCCTACCGGATGCCGGTAGGCGGCCGCCGTGATCCCTGGTCAACGGTTCTCAGCGCGCCTGTTCTCATCCCTCGGCCGACTCGTCGTCCCCGCCGCCGCCGGTGATGGAGGCGATGACCCCGGCGAGGTCCTCGGGCTTGACGAGCACCTCGCGCGCCTTGGAACCCTCGCTCGGCCCGACGACGCCGCGGGTCTCCATGAGGTCCATCAGACGGCCGGCCTTGGCAAAGCCGACGCGCAGCTTGCGCTGCAGCATCGACGTCGAACCGAACTGGCTGGAGACGACGAGCTCGATCGCCTGCAGCAGGTCGTCGAGGTCGTTGCCGATGTCGCTGTCGATGTCCTTCTTCTCGCCGGCCTTCGCCGCGGTGACACCCTCGGTGTACTCCGGCTCGGCCTGCTCCTTGGTGAAATCGACGACGGCCGCGATCTCCTCGTCGGAGATGTAGGCGCCCTGCATGCGGATCGGCTTGTTGGAGCCCATCGGCAGGAACAGCCCGTCACCCATGCCGATGAGTTTCTCGGCGCCCGGCTGGTCGAGGATGACGCGCGAGTCGGTCAGCGACGACGTCGCGAATGCCAGACGCGACGGCACGTTGGTCTTGATCAGACCGGTGACGACGTCGACCGACGGACGCTGCGTCGCGAGCACGAGGTGGATGCCGGCGGCGCGCGCCTTCTGGGTGATGCGCACGATCGCCTCTTCGACGTCGCGCGGGGCGGTCATCATGAGGTCGGCGAGCTCGTCGACGATGGCGAGGATGTACGGGTACGGCTTGTACACGCGCTCGCTGCCCAGCGGGGTGGTGATCTCGCCGGACCGCACCTTCGCGTTGAAGTCGTCGATGTGACGCACCCGCGAGGCCTTCATGTCCTGATAGCGCTGCTCCATCTCCTCCACCAGCCACGCGAGGGCGGCGGCAGCCTTCTTGGGCTGCGTGATGATGGGGGTGATCAGGTGCGGGATGCCCTCGTACGGGGTGAGCTCCACCATCTTCGGGTCGATGAGGATCATGCGGACCTGCTCGGGGGTGGCGCGGCTGAGCAGCGACACCAGCATCGAGTTGACGAAGCTCGACTTGCCCGAACCGGTCGAACCGGCGACGAGCAGGTGCGGCATCTTCGCCAGATTGGCACTCACGAAGTCGCCCTCGATGTCCTTGCCGAGACCGATGACGAGCGGATGCTTGTCCTTCCGGGTCGAGGGAGCGCTGAGGACGTCGGCCAGGCGGACCATCTCCCGGTCGGCGTTGGGCACCTCGATACCGACCGCGGACTTGCCCGGGATCGGCGCGAGCAGGCGGACGTTGTCGGTCGCCGCGGCGTAGGCGATGTTCCGCTGCAGCGCGGTGATCTTCTCGACCTTCACGCCGGGCCCGAGTTCGACCTCGTAGCGGGTGACCGTCGGCCCGCGGGTGTAGCCGGTGACCGCCGCGTCGATCTTGAACTGTTCGAGGACGCCGGTCATCCGGTCGATCATCTCGTCGTTGGCGCTGGTGCCCGCCTTCGGCGGATCGCCTTCGAGCAGCAGGTGCGGGGGCGGCAGGATGTAGTCGCCCTCGGCGGCCGGCTCCGACGGTGCGAATGCCTCGTCGTCGAGGTCGGGCTCCGGTTCGGGCTCGGGTGCCGGCTTCGGAGCCGGGCGTGCGGCCGACGTCGCACGACGCGCGGTCGCCCGGCGGGCCGGTGGCTCGATGACCTCGGTCATCTGCTCGTCGGCGGCGTTGTCGCCGAACGGTTCGGTGTGGGCGTCGGCGAAGTTCTCGGTGACCGCTTCCTCGATCGGCTCCTCGGCGACCTTGGCCGGCTTGCGTCGCGACCGGCTCACCGGCCGCGACGGGGTCTCGTCGGGCGGGTAGTTGTCGTACGGGTTCGACGAGTACGAGCGACGCGTCGCGCGGGAGCCGAAGGCGTCATCGTCATCGTCGTCGTCTTCGGCCGCGGGATCGCCGAAGTCGGGATCCTCGTAGTCCTCCGCGTCCGCGTCCCAGTCGAGGTCGCTCTCCCACGGCGCGGCGTCGGCGCCGGGCACCCCCAGTCCGAGGTATCCGGCGGCGGCGTCGACGACCTCACGCACCGTGCGTCCGCTGAGGATCAGGACACCGAAAGCCATGCACAGCAGCAGGATCGGTACCGACACCCAGGCGGTGACGCCCGTGGTGAGCGGCGTGCCGATGGCGAAACCGACGAAACCCGCCGCCGACGAACGGCCCGGCAGATCCAGCGGTGAACCGGCGATGAGATGCATGATGCCCAGCAACGGCAGCACGACCAGGGCACCACCGCCGAGGTAGCGACCACGACGTTCGGGTGCCGGGGGGCGTCGCATCAGCATGATCGCGATCACGACCAGCGCCACCGGCACGACGACCGCCGCGGAGCCGACGATCGCGCGGATCAGCGCCTCGATGAAGGCGCCGACGGGCCCGGCGGCCCCGAACCAGACACTGGCCGCGAACAGCAGACCGAGCGCGAGCAGGCCGAGCGCCACACCGTCCCGGCGATGACTGTGCCCCTGACCGCGCGAGGCCTGGCCACGCGGACCGGGCGCACCATCGGCGTCCAGGTCGTCGTGGTCGTCGTCCGCGTCGATGGCATCGAAGTCGAATTCGTCGTCGTCGAACGGACGCGACTCGGTGCGCGGTCCACGGCCGACGCCGGAACCCACGCGAGCCGCGCTGCCGACACCGCGGGCGAACAGCGACCAGCCTGCGCCGATCCCCTTCCCCACCGCGGAGGCACCGGCGGCGGCCACGGAACGCCTGTGCAGATCGACCGACTCTGCCGACGCGGAGGTGTTCCGGCGACGCGGCGTCGCGGTGGCGGACTGCCTGGTGCGGGACCCGGTGCCCGTGGAACGGTTCGACGCGCGCGACGACCCGGACTTGCCCACACCGGAGCGTGCGGAACCGGTGCGGGTCGTCGACTTGCTCGCCCCGCCCCTGCTCGCGGTGCTCTTGCCCGACCGGCTCGCGCCCGAGCGTGCGGCCGACCCGGTCGACCGTCCGGTGCTCTTGCCACCCGACCGTGTGCCGGATGTCCTCGCCCCCGACGCGGACGTGCGCGTACCCGTGCTTGCCTTCGAAGCCATACCGACAGACTAGTCGGCAGTGTTCACTTCAGTCACACGGGCAACACTGATAACGGCGACGTGTCGAAGTTGTTACCCGTCCGCATCGCCGACACGCCTACAGGCCGTGAGAACTGTCACGAACCGCGGCGATCGCATCCGGATCGCCGTCGAAGGTGACCGCCACGGGGCGGCGTCCGAACGCGAACAGGACGAGTTCGCCGATCGATCCCGTCACGACGGCGTCCTTCCCGGAGCCGACGCTGACGAGGTCCTCACCGGCGGTCGTGCGCAGGGTGACGCGCGCGGGAATCTTCTTCAGCGTCATCCTCGCCATCGACGTGACCGGAGTGCGCAGCTCGGCCTCGAGCTCGGGCGACAGCATCCGCGGCGTCCAGCCACCCTCCGGGTCCGCTCCCCCACGCAGCACGTCCTCATGGTGGACGAACATCTCGGCGAGGTTGGCGAACCGGTCGACGAGTTTGAACGGCGAGTAGACCGGCGGTCCGGACGCGAGGTCGTCGAGCAGCTCGTCGAACTCCCGCCGGGCGGCCTTGGTCCGCACCTTCTCGGTGTACCCGGCGAAGGCCGGGATCAGGATTCCCGGCCCGGTGTCGGGGCGTCGTTCGCGGACGACGAGATGAGCCAACAGATCGCGGGTGGTCCAGCCCTCACAGAGGGTGGGCGCGTCCGGGCCCACCTTCTTCATGGTCTCGACGAGAGCCGCTCGTTCCTCCTGTGCACCGGTCACCCAGCCCACAGTAGCGAGAACTAGTCGGCGCCGACCGCGAGCACCGTCGGCACGATCATCGGGCGACGGCGGTAGGTGTCGGAGACCCAACGGCCCACGGCGCGCCGGATTCCCTGTGCGATGCGGTGCGCGTCGCTGACACCCTCGGCGGCCAGCGAGTCGAGGACCTGGTTGACCAGATCGGCGGCCGACTTGAGTGCATCCGGGTCGTCGGAGAAGCCGCGACCGGAGACCTCCGGCGAGCTGACCGCGCGACCTGTCGTGGCGTCGATGGCGACGGTGATCGCGATGAACCCGCCCTCGCCGAGCACGAGGCGCTCGGACAGAGTCGACTCACCCACGTCGCCGACGGACAGTCCGTCGACGTAGACGTGACCGACCGGGACGCGTCCGACGATCTCGGCGCGACCGTCGACGAGGTCGACCACGACGCCGTCCTCGGCCAGCACCACACGGTCCTCGGGCACACCGGTCGCGACCGCCAGCGCCGCGTTCGCGCGGAGATGGCGCCATTCGCCGTGCACCGGCATCGCGTTCGACGGCCGCACCGCGTTGTACAGGTAGAGCAGCTCGCCGGCCGAGGCGTGACCGGACACGTGGACCTTCGCGCTCTGCTGCGTGATCACGGTGGCGCCGCGCTTGGCCAGGCCGTTGACCACGGCGAAGACCGAGTTCTCGTTACCCGGGATCAGCGAGGACGCCAGCACGACGAGGTCGTCGGCGCGGATGTTGATCTGGCGGTGCTCGCCGCGTGCCATCCGCGACAGCGCCGACAGCGGCTCACCCTGCGAGCCGGTCGAGATCAGCACCACGCGGTGATCGGGAAGCGTTGCGGCGGTGTCGATGTCGACGACCACCCCGTCGGGCATCGACAGGTAACCGAGGTCCTGCGCGATCTGCATGTTCCGCACCATCGACCGGCCGACGAAGCAGACGCGGCGGTTGTGGGTGTGCGCGACGTCGATGATCTGCTGGATGCGGTGCACGTGGCTGGCGAAGGACGCGACGATGACGCGCTGCTTGGCCTTGCCGATCACCTGGTCGAGCACCCCGCCGATCTCGCGCTCGGGGGTGACGAAGCCGGGGACCTCGGCGTTGGTCGAGTCGACGAGGAACAGGTCCACGCCCTCGTCGCCGAGGCGGCTGAAGCCGGCGAGGTCGGTCAGGCGACCGTCGAGCGGCAGCTGATCGAGTTTGATGTCGCCGGTGTGCAGCACGACGCCGGCAGGGGTACGGATCGCCACGGCGATGGCGTCGGGGATCGAGTGGTTGACCGCGAAGTACTCGCAG
Source organism: Gordonia sp. GN26 (assembly GCF_054823965.1). Classification (NCBI taxonomy): domain Bacteria; kingdom Bacillati; phylum Actinomycetota; class Actinomycetes; order Mycobacteriales; family Gordoniaceae; genus Gordonia; species Gordonia sp. GN26. The sequence continues at coordinate 92,872 of NZ_JSYC01000007.1, forward strand.
TCGAACGGACCGTGGGTGGTCCGCTCCCCCTCGGTGACCTCGACGAGCTTCGGCCGCAGGCGGTGTTCCCGGCACTTGGCGTCGACGAGGGCGAGCGTGAACTTCGACCCGACGACGGGGATGTCGCTGCGCAGCCGCAGCAGGAACGGGATCGCGCCGATGTGGTCCTCGTGGCCGTGGGTGAGGATCACCGCGTCCACGTCGTCCATGCGGTCTTCGATGTAGCGGAAGTCCGGGAGGATCAGGTCGACGCCGGGCTGCTGATCCTCGGGGAACAACACGCCGCAGTCGACGATCAGTAGACGGCCGTTGTACTCGAAGACGGTCATGTTGCGGCCGATCTCGCCGATCCCGCCCAGCGCGACGATCCGCAGCCCGCCCTTGGGCAGGCGGCGCGGGCTACCGAGACGATCGACGGGCGCCGGGGTCGCCTGCTCGTTCCGACGGCCCCCGCGGGAGTCGCCGCCACGTTCGTGGCGGCCGCGTCGACCACCGGACGACGAACCGGACTTCTGCTTGGCGGAATGCTTCGGTGCCGCTTCCGCCTTCGGTGCAGCCTCCGCCTTGGGTGCGGTCCCGCCCTGCCCGGCGACGGGAGCCTCGGGCGCCGTCGTGGCCGGCACCGGATCGACCGGCACGGCCTCCACCGGCGGCGTGACGGGGGGTCCGGCCTTCCGGGAGGCGGCGCGGCGTCGGTTGCGCGGCGTCCGTGCTTCGGGACCGTTGGTGTCGCTGCCGGTGTTGTCGGTCATCAGGCGAGAACACCTGCCGCACGTAGATCCACGATCAGCTCCTCGATCTGAGGCCCGGATGCGGGCACCTGGGGCAGGCGCGGATCGCCCACCTCGAGTCCGAGAATGCGCAGCGCCGCCTTCACCATCGTGACACCTCCGAGGCGTCCCATGGCGTTGACGAGCGGAAGCATCGACGTGTTGAGGGTCCGCGCCGTGGCGAGGTCGCCCTTCTCCACCGCGATCTGCATCTCGCGCAGGCGATCCGGCACCAGGTGCCCGATCACGCTGACGAAGCCGGTGGCACCGATCGACAGCCACGGCAGGTTGAGTGCGTCCTCACCCGAGAGGTATTCGAGCTTGGTGGTGGCGATGAGGCCGGCGGCCGAGTGCAGGTCGCCCTTGGCGTCCTTGACGCCGCGGATGTTCGGGTGCTCGGCGAGCGCCAGCATCGTCTCGTTCGCGATGGGCACGACCGAGCGCGGCGGGATGTCGTAGAGCAGCACGGGAAGTGCCGTTGCGTCGGCGACGGTCCGGAAGTGCGCGAGCAGACCGGCCTGCGGCGGCTTGGAGTAGTACGGGGTCACCACGAGCAGACCGTGGGCGCCGATCTTCTCCGATTCGATGGCGAACCGCACGCTCTCGGCGGTGTCGTAGCTACCGGCACCCTGGGTGATCCGGGCGCGGTCGCCGACGGCGTCCAGTACGACGCGCAGCAGGTCGAGCTTCTCGGGGACGGTGGTGGTCGGCGACTCGCCGGTGGTGCCGGACACGACCAGTCCGTCACAACCCTTCGACACGAGGTGGTCGGCCAGGACGGCGGCCTTGTCCAGATCGAGACTTCCGTCGGGACGGAAGGGGGTCACCATCGCCACCACGTTCGTCCCGAAGGGATGCTCGTGCAGCGGTTCCTGGACTGCGTTCATGGTGCTAAAGGCTACCGCCTCCGTATCCGTGACGGGTCTCACCCTTCCAGCACGAACGGTGAGGTCGCGACCTCGGTGCCGTCGGCGAGCGTGCCGATCTCGAAATCGCCGAAAACAGTGGGCGCCACCTGCATCAATTGCCGCAGGCATTCGACGGCGAGCTGGCGGATCTCGACGTCGGCGTGCTCGGTGGCGCGCATGCCGACGAAGTGCCGCCATGCCCGGTAGTTGCCGGTCACGACGATCTTGGTCTCGGTGGCGTTCGGCAGCACCGATCGTGCGGCCTGGCGTGCCTGCTTACGGCGCAGGATCGCGTTCGGCACGTCGGCGAACTTCGCCTCCAGCGCGTCGAGGAGCTCGGTGTAGGCCTCGCGGCTCGCGTCGGTGGCTGCGGTGAACAGTTCTTCGAGGTGCTCGTCGCCGACGATCGCGGGCGGCGCGACCACGTTCGAGTCGTGTTCGGGCACGAAGCGCTGCGAGAGCTGCGAATAGGAGAAGTGCCGGTGGCGGATGAGCTCATGGGTGCACGAGCGCGAGATCCCGGAGATGTAGAAGGTCACCGAGGCGTGTTCGAGGAGCGACAGATGCCCGACCTCGAGGATGTGCCGGAGGTAGCCGGCGTTGGTGGCGGTGCGCGGGTTGGGCTTGTCCCAGCTCTGGTAGCAGGCGCGTCCCGCGAACTCGACGAGCGCCTCGCCACCCTCGGCGTCCGTGCTCCACGGCACGTCCTCGGGCGGGTTGAACTGGGTCATGGCGACCATCTGCACCTTCAGCGGCACCAACTCGGACACGCAGTCCCCTCCGTTCGACGTTTTGTGTGTCCTGATTGTCCCCCACCGCTCCGCCGGGCTCGGATTCGGCCTGAAGTCGCGGTCCGCGGTGGGTAAGGTCCGTATGTGTCCACTCGGCATGAGTCCACCCGACGGACTTTCCTGCGAACCGGTGCGGTCGTCACCGGCGCCGCCCTCACGTTGCCCACCATCGCCGAATCCGGCCCGGCGAACGCTGCCCCGCGGAACGTCTTCGCCCACGGCGTCGCCTCCGGCGATCCGCTGCCCGACGCGGTCATCCTGTGGACCCGCATCACCCAGTCCCCTCCGTCGACACCGGGTTCCGGTGTGGGACAACCGTGTTCGGTGCGCTGGGAGATCGCGCGCGATCCGGGCTTCGGCACGGTCGTCGGTTCCGGTGTCGAGCAGACGTCGGCCGAGAAGGACTTCACCGTCAAGGTCGACGCCACCGGGCTGAGTCCGCGGACGACCTACCACTACCGGTTCACCGTGACCTCCGGACCGGCCGCCGGGGCCACCTCGCCGGTCGGCACCACCCGCACCGCTCCCGCCACGAGCGCCGACGTCGCACGGATCCGCTTCGGCGTCGTGTCCTGCGCCAACTGGGAGGCGGGTTACTTCTCGGCCTACCATCACCTCGCCGCCCAGCCCGGACTCGACGCGATACTCCATCTCGGCGACTACTTCTACGACTACCAAACCGGCCGCTACACAGGGAAAACCGGGACAGTCCGGGTCCACGACCCACGCCACGAGGTCGTCACGCTGCGCGACTACCGGACGCGTCACGCCCAGTACAAGACCGACCCGGACCTCGCCGCGTTGCACCGGAAGCTGCCGTTCATCCCCGTCTGGGACGACCACGAAACCGCCAACGACGCCTGGAGCGGCGGCGCGGAGAACCATCAGCCCAACGAGGGGCCGTGGCCGGTCCGGCGCGCCGCCGCGCTACGCGCCTACTCCGAGTGGATGCCCATCCGCCCCGGCGTCGACCCGCAGGGCCGACACCTGTTCCGCCGGCTGCGGTTCGGGAAACTGCTCGAACTGTCGATGCTGGATCTACGCTCCTACCGCGACCTGCAGGTGAGCGCACGCTCGGCGAGCATCGACGACCCGGCTCGCACGATCATGGGCAAGGCGCAGATGTCGTGGCTCACCAACGGGCTCATATCGTCGGAGACCCGCTGGAAGATCGTCGGCAACCCGGTGATGATCACGCCGGTGCTGATCCCGCCGCTCGATCCGGCGACGACCGGCGCGGTCACCTCGATGCTCGGGATCCCGAAGGAGGGAATCCCCTACAACGCCGATCAGTGGGACGGGTACGCCGCCGACCGCCGGCGTCTGCTCGACTCGATCCGGACCAACCGCGTCGACAACGTCGTGTTCGTGACCGGCGACATCCACTCGTCGTGGGCCTGCGATGTCCCGGTCAACGTGGCGAACTATCCCGGCGCCGGGACCGTCGCCACCGAACTCGTCGGCACCTCGGTCACGGCGACCAACGTCGACGACATGTTCAACGTGCCGCCGGACACCGCCGGCGTCGCGGCGTCGGCGGCGTTCCGCACGGCAAACCACCACGTGCGTTTCTGCGAGCTGGACGCGCACGGGTACTCGGTCCTCACCGTCACCCCCGCCGCCACTCAGATGGACTGGTACTTCGTGAACAACAAGATCGACCCGAGGTCGGGCCAGTTCTACGCGAAGTCCTATCGGGTGCGCAGCGGTACGCAGCGGGTCGAGCCGGTCGGGCGACCCGCCGTCTAGTTCTGATCCAGGATCGCCGACAGCTTGGCGTGGGTGTCGGGCCAGCCGTGCACGGCGATCGAGGTGATGCCGAGCGCCTTGACCGGGTAGTCGTTGCCGCCCTCGTCGAGGCGGTCACCGAAGAACAGGATGTCCGAGGTGCTCAGGCCGAGGATGTCCATCAGCTTGAGCGCGCCGTACGCCTTGTCGATGCCCTTCTTGGTGACGTCGACCGACGTCGAACCGCCGCTGCGGACCTCGAGGTCGGGCAGCCGCTCGGCGGCGTAGGCGCGCAGCGACTCCTTCTTCGCGCCGTCCGGGTCCCAGGCGGCCTTCGCGTCGACCGGGGCCTTCTGTCCGAGCGCGCTGAAGGTGATCTGGCTGCCGCGGTCCTCGAGGATCTCGCCCCAGGTCTCGCTCTCCCAGATACCGAGTTCCTTGGCGCCGGTCTCCAGGACGTCGAGGGTGCGCTTCTTCTCGTCGTCGGTGAGGTACTCGGCGTAGACGGTCTCCCACTCGTTGCCCGACCAGCGGACGTACTGGGTGCCGCAGGTGGGCATCAGATGGAGGTTGCCGACCGAGTCGAAGGTGCCGAGACGCGCGAGGACCTGCTTGGAGAACTGGGTGAAGTTGCCGCCGGAGATGATGCACCCGAGGCTGACGTCGAGCATCCGGCGGAGCAGGTCCACCATCTGGTCGTCGAGCGGGCTCTTCGAGGGTGCGAGTGTGTCGTCGAGGTCGAACATCACCAAGCGGTAGTCGTTGCCGTCATACGACACGGTCATCGTCGGTTCTCTCCTTCTGATCGTCCCCGGGTGTGTGTTCCGCTGGTTCGCGGCCTCCCGATGCTCAGCATCCCATCACGGCCCGGAGGTCGCGCGCGAGGTCACCCTTCGTGCCCACCGACACGTCGTCGAGGTCGAGCCACCCCGCGAATGTGCGCAGGTCGGCGCCCAATCGCTCGGCGACGACGCCGCGATCGTGTCCGGACTCACAGAAGGCGCCGAGTACCAACAGGGTTCGGGACCTGCGGTCGGCCTTGAGGTCGACGCGTGCGGCGATGTCGGTGCCCAGCAGGTAGGGCAGCACGTAGTAACCGTGGACGCGTTTGTGCTCGGGGACGTAGATCTCGATGCGGTAGTGGAAGTCGAAGAGGCGCTCGGCTCGTGGCCGGAAGAAGACGAGCGGGTCGAACGGCGAGAGGATCGCCGAGGTGTCGATGCGTCGCGGCATCGGCGCACCGTCGGCGAGATACGCGGGGTCGCGCCATCCCTCGACCGAGACCTCGTGCACCACACCGGCGTCCACGAGGTCGGCGACGGCCGGGCGGGCGTCGGCGGGTTTGAGGCGGTAATAGTCGGCGAGGTCGGCGACGGTCGCGACGCCGAGGGACCGAGCCGCCCGGGCGATGAGATCCCGGTGCGCCTGCGCACGATCCGGGCGTCGCGCGGCGACGTCGGCGCCGACGACCCGTTCGGTGAGGTCGTAGTGACGCATGAAGTTGCCGTTGCGCACCGCCGACAGGTCGCCGGCGGCGAACATCGCCTCACACAGGTGCTTGATCTCGCCGCGCTGCCACCAGCTCCCGGCGGTACCCGGCTCGCGTTCGATGCCGAGCCTCTCCTCGATGGTCCGCGGCATCGCGGCACCGATCTCCTCGATCACGCTGCGGACGTCCTCGGCGAGGCTCCGGTTGCGGCGCATGATCTCGCGCGTGTGCCGGTACCGTCCGTCGGCGAACTCGTCCATGCGCCAACGGAACAGCGGCCAGTCCTCGACCGGGATGAGCGCGGCCTCGTGCGCCCAGTACTCGACGAGCAGACGCTTCCCCCGGACCGGCTGCCACGCGGCGCGATGCAGGAGGTCGGGATCGTAGGGTCCGAGGCGGCTGTAGAGCGGCATGAAATGGGCCCGCGCAACGATGTTGACCGAGTCCATCTGGAGCAGACCTGTCCGGCCGACGACCCGTTTGAGGTGGGCCATCGTCGGGGTGCCCGCCGGTGCACGGTCGGCGAATCCCTGTGCGGCGAGCGCGGTTCGACGCGCCTGGGCCGGGGAGAGACGCTCCGGTGCCATCAGCGCGTGTAGTCGACGAATCGGTAGGCGGTACCGGTGGTGGAGGTCTGCCACTCCCCCTTGTCGGCGACGGTCCACTCGGGACCGATCTCCGGCGCGAACGCGTCGGCTCCGGGTACGTCGATGTCGATCTCGGTCACGCAGAGGTCCGTCGCGTACCGCATTGCGAGCCGGTAGATCTCACCGCCGCCGATGACGCCCACCGTGTCGCCGTCGGCCAGGCTCAACGCCTCGTCGATCGTCCGGGCGGTCAGCGCACCGTCGGCGGACCACTCCGGGTTGCGGGTGACCACGATGTTGGTGCGGCCCGGCAACGGCCGGAACCTCGGCGGCAGGGAGTCCCACGTCTTGCGGCCCATGACGACCGGGTTGCCGAGGGTCTTCTCCTTGAACCGCGCCATGTCCTCGGGGACGCGCCACGGGATGGTGTTGTCGCGACCGATCGCGGGGCCTTTGCCGGCGACCTCGCGACCCTGCGCCCAGACGAGCCGGACCCGGCGGGTCACACCGCCACCGGCGCCTTGATCCCGGGATGCGACTGGTAGCCGACGATCTCGATGTCGTCGAACTCGTAGTCGAAGATCGAATCCCGCTTGCGCAGTTCGAGTTTCGGATACGGATACGGCTCGCGCGAGAGCTGCAGGGTCACCTGGTCGACGTGGTTGTCGTAGATGTGGCAGTCGCCGCCGGTCCACACGAACTCGCCGACCTCGAGGCCCGCCTGCTGCGCCATCATGTGCGTCAGCAGCGCATACGACGCGATGTTGAACGGCACGCCGAGGAACAGGTCGGCCGAGCGCTGGTACAGCTGACAGGACAGTTTCCCGTCGGCGACGTAGAACTGGAAGAACGCGTGGCACGGCGGCAGCGCCATCTGCGGGATCTCCCCCACGTTCCACGCCGACACGATGTTGCGTCGTGAGTCGGGGTTGGTCTTCAACGTCTCGAGAGCCGCGGAGATCTGGTCGATCTGCTCCCCCGACGGCGTCGGCCAGCTGCGCCACTGGACGCCGTAGACGGGTCCGAGGTCGCCGTTCTCGTCGGCCCACTCGTCCCAGATGGTCACGCCGCGCTCCTGGAGCCAGCGGACGTTGGAGTCGCCGCGCAGGAACCAGAGGAGCTCGTAGATGATCGACTTGAGGTGCACCTTCTTGGTGGTGATCAGCGGGAAGCCCTCGGCGAGGTCGTACCGCAACTGATGACCGAAGACGCTCTTGGTTCCCGTCCCGGTGCGATCCGCCTTCGGGGTGCCCGTCTCGAGCACGAGGCGCAGCAGGTCCTCGTACGGAGTGGGGATCGTCCCGGTCGATGAGATGTCGCGGATGGCCGTGCTCACGGTGGCCAGTCTAGGCAAAGCCCCCGGGGCGTCGCCGGGCGCACGACACGTCGCCACTCCCCTCTGTGACTGCAGTGACGCCTGTGACTTCGGGGGTATCCTCCTCCCGTGGCCACTCGCAGCACCACCCGTGCCAACCGCTATGCCAAGCGGCGTCGTAAGCGCGTCGCCTCCCGCGACAACGACCTCACCGACACCCAGTGGCTCGCCCTTCAGGAGGCCTGGGGCGGGTGCGCCTACTGCGGCGCGGACGGTGTCGCCCTTCAGCGCGACTGCATGCTGGCCATCTCCCGCGGCGGCCGCTACACGGTGACGAACGTCGTCCCGTGCTGCGGTTCGTGCAATGCCAGCAAGTGCAATTCCGAGGTCACCTCCTGGATGCGCCGCAAGAAGCTCGACGAGAAGGCGTTCCTGGTGCGCCAGTACGAGGTCAGCAAGCTCCTCGCCGACGTCGAGTAGCTCTCGGCCCGCGGGTCCCATTGGCAGGACGCCGCACCTGATCGGCAGTAATCTCGGTGCGCAAGAGACATGGTCGCGGCAAGGAGAACAGCCGATGAGTTTCGAGATCTCCGCGGGTACACGCGGCGCCTGGGCGCCCAAGGGCCCGTTCGTCCGCCTCGTGAACAAAGTCCTCGCTCCGATGATTCGCCGAAAGGGCCAGTTCGGCGGGATGAACGCCCTCGTCCTGACGACCGTCGGCCGTAAGAGCGGCCAGGAACGGCAGAGCCCGCTCGCTTGGTTCCCCGGACCAGACGGCAGTTGGCTGATCGTGGCGTCGGCCAACGGCGCCGCCAGCAACCCGGGTTGGTATCACAACCTGCGTGCCAACCCGGACAAAGCCCGGATCGACGTCGACGGCAAGACCATCGAGGTCCGCGCCCAGCAGCTCCAGGGCGAGGAGCGCGCACAGGCCTGGGCGGAGATCAGCAAGAACGAACGCTTCGCCGCCTACCAGGAGAAGACCGACCGGCAGCTGCCGATCATCAAGCTCACCGCCAAATAGCCGCAAACCCACCTCTTTTCGACAAACCCAGCACCCCGGCGGGTGGTGATTCTGCCGAAAAATGGTGGGTTTACGGGCTAGCCCATCAACTGCGCGGCGACTGTCGCGCCCAACTCCCAGCACGCTTCGCGGTCGTCCTTGCTCGGGGCGCCGGAGACGGTGACGTACTCGGCGGATTTCACCCAGCCGAGTCCGGTGGTGATGGCGTCGACGGCCTTGGCCGCGCCTTCGGTCCCCTGGTTTCCGTGGAGGTAGAGCCCGAACGGGCGGCCCTGCGTCGAGTCGAGGATCTGGTAGTAGCTGACGTCGAAGGCGTGTTTCAGTGCGCCGCTGATGTATCCGAGGTTGGCGGGGGTGCCGAGGACGTAGCCGTCGGCTTCCAGGAAGTCACTCGCGGTCACCGCCAGGGCGGCTCGACGCACCACCTCGACGCCCTCGATCTCGGGGTCCGTGGCACCGGAGAGCACCGCCTCGAACATCTCCTGACACGCCGGCGACGGAGTGTGATGAACGATCAACAGCCTCTTGTCCGCCATCACGACCTCCCGGCGAACGCCAGCAGCCGATCCGCCGCGCTGTCCGACGCCGGTTCGATCGGCGCCTCGAACATCCCGGCGGCGCGCAGTTCCTCGATGACGGGGGCGGCGTCGGTGAGCACGAAGTCGACGAGCCCTTCCGACGGCGTCCATTCGGCGTCGAGGCCCACGCACAGATCGTGGGAGTGCAAGGCCAGCTCCATGATTCGCATGACCAGGAGCTGGTGGCCGGGGCGCCGGCCGACGCGGTGATCGACCTCGACGTCGAGGTCGGCCGAGTCGACGGCAGCCCGAAAGGCGTTGTCGCTGCGCCAGAATTCGGCGACCGGGTCACCGGCGCCCACATAGTCGATGTCCCGCGTGGTCAGGGTGTCGGCGGCGCTCGCACCCTCGAGGAGCATGGCGTAGCGGTAGCCGCCACCGATGAGGTGGTTGATCAGGTCGCGATTGGTCCAACCCGCGCAACCGCTTGCCTGCCCGAGCCTCTCGGGTCCGGCGTCCGCCAGATGATCGGCCCACAACCGGGCGGCCTCGTCGAGCAAGCTCGTCGGAACGCTCATCTGGCCGTCCCCCTACTGCTCGCGTCCGTGGAACTGCGCGACCGCGCGCTTCATCATCGCGCGGGCGCGGGGACGATCGCCGGCGTAGTCGTAGGCGCGGGCGATGCGGTAGGTGTTGCGCCAGTTCTCGGGGTCGGCCTCCCACTCGGCCTTCACCCGGGCGAAGAGTTCGTCGGCGGCGTCGCGTTCCATGCGGCCCGAGGCACGGTGCGGGAGGTTCGAGATGTCGAGCTCGCGACCCTCCTCGGCCATGATGGCGGCGAGCTTCTGGTGTTCCAGACCCGCGCGCAGCGTCGCGAAGATGAGCCACGCGCCGATAAGCGGCAGCGCGATGACGCCGATTCCCAGGCCAATCCCCGCGGCGCTGCCCGTCGCGATCAGCTGGAACCCGCGCCAGCCGAGCAGCACGAAGTAGACGATCAACGCAACGACGAGGAACCCGATCATCCAGATGATCGGCCGTGCGTCCTTCTTCTTCGGCCCCAGCCGCGGTGCCCCGCCCTCGGTGTCGCCGGTGTGGGTGCCCTCGTCGTGCGTGCCGTCATCAACCATGGGGATCAGAGGTCCATCAGTTCTTCGAGTCCGATCGTCAGACCGGGGCGGTCACCGATGCTGCGCACGCCCAGGAGTACACCCGGCGCGAACGACGACCGGTCGAGCGAGTCGTGGCGGATGGTGAGGGTCTCCCCCTCGGTGCCGAGTAGGACCTCCTGGTGGGCGACGAGGCCCGCGAGACGCACCGAGTGCACGTGCACGCCGTCGACCACAGCTCCTCGCGCGCCGTCGAGTTCGGAGGTGGTGGCGTCGGGGCTCGCGCCGACGCCGGCCTCGGCGCGCGCACGGCCGATCAGCTCCGCGGTCCGGTACGCGGTGCCCGACGGGGCGTCGGCCTTGTGCGGGTGGTGCAGTTCGACGACCTCGACCGACTCGTAGTACTTGGCGGCCTGCGCGGCGAAACGCATCGACAGGACGGCGCCGATCGCGAAGTTCGGGGCGATGAGCACACCGACCTTCGGGTTCTCGGCGAGCCAGCCGCGGACGGTCTCGAGGCGTTCCTCGGTGAAGCCGGTGGTGCCGACGACGGCGTGAATCCCGTTGGCGATCAAGTACTTCAGGTTGTCCATCACGACGTCGGGGTGGGTGAAGTCGACGACGACCTGGGTGTCGGTGTCGGAGAAGAACTCCAGCGAATCCCCCTTGTCGACGCCCACGGTGTAGGTGAGGTCGTCGGCGTTCTCGACCGCCGTGACGATCGCCTGTCCGACCTTGCCCTGACTGCCCAGGACGCCCACCTTGATACCGCTCATGTCCACCCTCTTCGATCTCGACGTGTCAACGGGTCTCAGTCTAGTGGCGAGGGCCTTCTCAATAGATCGGCGCATCGCCGCGGCGATGCTCGAAGACCAGCGACGTGGTGGTGCCCGCGACCTCGCGACGGCTGTTGAGTCGCTCGACGAACTGGCGGAGCGCCTCGGTGTCGGCGGTCGCCACGTGCAGCATGTAATCGTCGGCGCCCGCGAGGAAGAACACGTCGATCACCTCGTCGTAGGCGGCGATCTCGCCGACGAACTGCCGGATCCGCCCGCGCGCGTCGGATTGGAGGCTGACGGCGACCATGGCGCGCAGCGGGCGCCCGACGGCGGCCGGGTCGACGTCGGCGAAGAATCCACGGATGACACCGAGTTCGACGAGCCTGCGCATGCGGCCGTGACACGTCGACGCGGCGATCCCGACGCGTTGTGCCAGCTCACTGTTGGGCATACGCGCATCGGACTGCAGGAGCTTCAGCAATTCGCGGTCCGTCGCGTCGAGCTCTCCGGGTTGAACATCCTTCGGTGCAGCAGGCATCACACCCTCCTGACTGGAAACATCTTCGCCATCATCAAACATTCAAGAATCTTCTTCACGAATATTGTGACACTTCTGAAGTTCCTTCACGCTTGAGACAGCTTATCTGCACAAACTTCGAAACGAGAGGGAGCATCATGCGCGTCGGGATCCCCACCGAGATCAAGAACCACGAGTACCGCGTCGCCATCACCCCGGCGGGCGTCGCCGAGCTGCACCACCGCGGCCACGACGTGATCATCCAGGCGGGTGCCGGTGAGGGGTCGGCCATCACCGACAACGACTACAAGGCCGCCGGCGCGCAGATCCTCGGCACCGCCGCCGAGGTCTGGGATCAGGCCGAACTGCTGCTCAAGGTCAAGGAGCCGATCGCCTCCGAGTTCGACCTCATGCGCGCGGGCCAGACGATCTTCACCTACCTCCACCTGGCCGCCGGCAAGGAGTGCACCGATGCGCTGCTGGCCTCGGGCACGACATCCATCGCCTACGAGATGGTCCGCACCGCCGACGGCGCACTCCCCCTGCTCGCCCCGATGAGCGAGGTCGCCGGCCGGCTCGCACCCCAGGTCGGCGCCTATCACCTGATGAAGTCCGAGGGCGGCCGCGGCGTGCTCATGGGCGGCGTCCCCGGCACCGAGCCCGCCGAGGTCGTCGTCATCGGCGGCGGGGTCAGCGGCGTCAACGCGGCGACGATCGCCGTCGGCATGGGAGCCCAGGTCACCGTCTTCGACCTCGACATCACCAAGCTCCGGGCGATCGACGCCCGGTTCGCCGGTCGCGTCCACACCCGCTACAGCACCAAGCTCGCGCTCGACGAGGCGGTCAAGAAGGCCGACCTGGTCATCGGTGCCGTCCTCGTCCCGGGTGCGAAGGCACCGGTGCTGGTGCCCAACAGCCTTGTCGCACAGATGAAGCCGGGGGCAGTGCTCGTCGACATCGCGATCGACCAGGGCGGTTGCTTCGAGGATTCCCACCCCACGACCCACGCCGACCCGACCTTCACCGTGCACGACACCACCTTCTACTGCGTGGCCAACATGCCCGGCACGGTCGCCCGCACGTCCACGCAGGCGCTCACCGGCGCGACCCTCCCCTACGTGCTGCGCCTGGCCGATCAGGGCTGGGAGAAGGCCTGCGCCACCGATCCGGCACTGGCGTCGGGTCTGAGCACCCACCGCGGGGAGCTGTTCACCGCCGAGGTCGGCGAGGCGCTCGGTCTCCCCGTCGCGGCGATGCCGTTCGCGCACAACTGATCAGCGAGACCACCCGCGTTCAGAAGGTGATGCGGGTGGTCCCTCGCCGCTTCCCGCGATAGCCGTAGCGGCGTTCGATGATGTCTCCGTGCCCGTCGTGGCGGATGCGCAGCAGGGTCGAGGCCCGTGTGCCGTATCCCGGGATGTTGATGAACTTCGACGACAGGGCCGCTTCGAACTCTGCTCCGACGCCGGTGTCGGGCAGCCGCGCCGGGTCGGGGCGGTCCTGGTCGGCGAGCATCGCGAAGTAGTCGTCATCGGAGGCGCCGGCGGAGATCAGGTCACGCAGTGCCGCAGTGCCGTCGACGACCTTCGGCCAGTCGTTGTCGAGCGCCCCGTTGGACACGCCGTGCACCCCGTCGGCCACCCGCTCGGCGTGTGGTTGCGGCCGGTTCGTCACCCACCACAGGTCTGCGGCGTCGGCGACGAGCAGGTTCACCGGGTCGTAGTCGGCGGCCTGTTCGACGACGCGGTCGGCGAAGACCTTGGGGTCCTCGTCGCCGGCGAGGAAGTCGACCGGCAACTGCCCGCGCGAGCGGACCCCGACGCGTTCGGACGGGCCGACCCGCACGTTCGTCACCATCGCGACCCGGCCGGGTTCATCAGCGGAGACACCCATCCAGGTGCCGCCTGCCAGCGCGTCGCGTCCGGCGATGATCGGCAGGTCATCCCACCGGGACAGCGCATACGTGCGTCGCCGGTGGTACTCGTCGCGGTTGGCCGCGACGATCAGCCGGTACTCGGGATGCGCGTTCCACGCGAAGAGGATCAGGCACATGGCATCTCAGTTCACCTGGTAGTGGCTCATACCCGCCATTCTGCGCTGGACGCCGGCGATCTCCCGCACCGCCTGCGCCACCAGACTCCGGTCCAGCGGCGACAGCCGTCCCATCTCCAGCACGTCGGTCAGTGTCTCGCCGCGATCGAACTGCGCGACCTGATACCGCAACCGCACCCGTTGCAGGACGTCGAACACCTCCGTCAGCGTCGTCGCATCCTCGTCGCCGAGCAGCGCGCTACCCGAGGCCGCCTGGAGACGGGCACGCGTGTTCACCTCGGTGGATTCGACGCTCAGTGCCGCCCAGCGGGCGATGTTGATCAGCGGTGTCAACGCGTTGGCCTTGACGTCGAACGCCCCCGGGCGCCGGGTCAGGACGTCGCGCATCGAGCGGAGTCGCGCCTTGGTCGACAACGACTCCTCGAGCAGCAACCGCATGGTGCGCGGGTCGGCTCGCAGGGCGCCGATCATCTCCACTCCCGGTGTGGGCACCGGCGATTCGCGACGCGACCCGAACAGGGGGCGGCCGTCGAGGATCAGCGATGTGAAGATCATCCCCTTGTTCTCCAGGGGTGCGTCGATCCATCCGCGCGCGGCCGTCTGCCACTGGGTGCGGGTCCGCGAGAACAGCGGCTTCGACGCGACGGCGCCGTTGGTGTCGACGGGCAGGCCGGCACCGCGCAGCAGGTCGTCGAGCTCGGCGAAGGCCGCACGGTAGCCGTCGAGCTCGGTCGCCTCCAGCGAGTCGTCGAACACGACCGCGGAGTCGACATCCGAGCTCAGCACCGGCTCCCGACGCGCGTTGCTGCCCAGCGACAACCAGGTGTACGCGGCGGGGTCGACGTCGGGCCGGGAGTCGACGACCAGCCGTAGGCCGCGCAGCACCACGGCGTCGACGATGAGGGACGCGACCTGGGTGACCTCGTGTGCCGGTCGATCCCGCCGCACGAGATCGGCGACGAGCTGCGGGATGCGCTGCGCGTGTCCCTGCAGCTCCTCGACCGTCTGCGACCGTGAGATCTGTTCGCGCAGAGGCATGCTCGAACCGGCCGGGTCGGCGACGAAATCGCTCGCGCCGACGACGCCGAGGACTCTGCCGCCGGCGTCGCGTACCGGGATCACCGTGAGGTCGCGGTCCACGAGTTCGGTGAGGGCATCGATCGCCGACGTCCGGGAGTCGACGACGAACGCCGGCCCGTCGACGATCTCCCCCACCGGGGTGTCGAGGCTCCGTCCGGCGGCGACGACGCGCGCCCGGATGTCGGCGTCGGTCAGCAGGCCGAGGCCGTCGGCGGGCAGCGGGATCACGACGTAGTCCTGGTCGCGCTCGGTCATCAGTGCAGCGGCCTGACGCACGGTCATGTCGGCCCGTCCGGTCACCGGCTCGGTCCGCAGCAGGTCGGCCACGGTGCGCGACGCGGGTGTGCGCGCCGCGTCGCGGCGGTGCGCGACCGTCAGCTGGTCAGGCGGACCGTTCATCTCTGCAGATCATAGGCGGCTGCGGACAGACATCGGGCCCGCCGTCCGGATGGACGGCGGGCCCGATGGGGAACCTCAGATCAGAACGGCTCAGGCGTCGGCGGCGGCCGCTTCGGCGGCTGCGGCCTCTGCCTTGTCGGCCTCTTCGTCGACGGGGACGAGGCTGATCTTGCCGCGCTCGTCGATGTCGGCGATCTCCACGCGGAGCTTGGAGCCCACGTTCACGACGTCCTCGACCTTGTTGACGCGCTTGCCCTTACCGAGCTTCGAGATGTGCACCAGGCCGTCGCGACCCGGCAGCAGCGACACGAACGCACCGAAGGCTGTGGTCTTGACGACGGTGCCGAGGAAGCGCTCGCCGACCTTGGGTAGCTGCGGGTTGGCGATCGCGTTGATGCGGTCGATGGCAGCCTGTGCCTTCACACCGTCCGAGGCGCCGACGAACACGGTGCCGTCATCCTCGATGGAGATGTTGGCGCCGGTCTCCTCGGTGATGCCGTTGATCGTCTTGCCCTTGGGGCCGATCAGCTCGCCGATCTTGTCCATCGGGATCTTGATGGTGGTGATCCGCGGTGCGAACGGGCTCATCTCGTCGGGCTCGTCGATGGCCTCGGCCATGACGTCGAGGATGGTCAGTCGGGCGTCCTTGGCCTGGCTGAGCGCACCCGCGAGCACCGGCGAGGGGATGCCGTCGAGCTTGGTGTCGAGCTGCAGGGCGGTCACGAAGTCCTTCGTGCCCGCGACCTTGAAGTCCATGTCGCCGAAGGCATCCTCGGCGCCGAGGATGTCGGTCAGTGCGACATAACGGGTCTCGCCGTCGACGGTGTCGGAGACCAGGCCCATGGCGATGCCGGCGACCGGGGCGCGCAGGGGCACACCGGCGTTGAGCAGCGACATGGTCGAGGCGCAGACCGAACCCATCGAGGTGGATCCGTTGGAGCCCAACGCCTCCGAGACCTGACGGATCGCGTACGGGAAGTCCTCGACGCTCGGCAGGACCGGCATCAGGGCCCGCTCGGCGAGCGCGCCGTGGCCGATCTCGCGACGCTTGGGCGAACCGACGCGGCCGGTCTCACCGGTCGAGTACGGCGGGAAGTTGTAGTGGTGCATGTACCGCTTGGACGTCTCCGGTCCGAGCGAGTCGATCTGCTGCGCCATCTTCACCATGTCGAGGGTGGTGACGCCCATGATCTGGGTCTCGCCGCGCTCGAACAGCGCACTGCCGTGGGCGCGCGGGATCACCGCGACCTCGGCGGAGAGTGCACGGATGTCGGTGATGCCGCGACCGTCGATGCGGAAGTGGTCGGTCAGGATGCGCTGGCGGACCAGCTTCTTGGTCAGCGAACGGTATGCGCCGCCGATCTCCTTCTCACGACCCTCGAACTGATCGCCGAGCTTGGCGAGGATGTCGGCCTTGAGCTCGTCGGTCTTGTCGTCGCGCTCCTGCTTGCCGGCGATCGTCAGGATCTCCGAGAGGCGCTCGGTGGCTGCGGCGGCAACGGCCTCGTAGACGTCGTCCTGGTACGGCGGGTACAGCGGGAACTCGCCGGTGTCCTTGGCAGCGGCGGCGGCCAGCGACTTCTGTGCCTCGCACAGGCGGGCGATGAACGGCTTGGCGGCCTCGAGACCCTCGGCGACGATGGCCTCGGTCGGTGCCTGGGCGCCACCGGCGATCAGGTCGATGACGTTGTCGGTCGCCTCGGCCTCGACCATCATGATCGCGACGTCGGCGGAGTCGCCCTCACCGCTCACGATGCGGCCGGCGACGACCATGTCGAACACGGCGCCTTCGAGCTGCTCGACGGTCGGGAATGCGACCCACTGGCCGGCCTTGTTTTCCTCGGTCGGGATGAGTGCGACACGCACGCCACCCACCGGGCCGGAGAACGGCAGACCTGCGAGCTGGGTCGACGCCGACGCGGCGTTGATGGCCACGACGTCGTAGAGGTCGTTCGGGTCGAGCGACAGCACGGTGACGACGACCTGGATCTCGTTGCGGAGGCCGTCGACGAAGGACGGGCGCAGCGGGCGGTCGATCAGGCGGCAGGTCAGGATCGCGTCGGTGGACGGACGACCCTCGCGACGGAAGAACGATCCGGGGATGCGTCCGGCGGCGTACATCCGCTCCTCGACGTCCACGGTCAGCGGGAAGAAGTCGAAGTGCTCCTTCGGGTGCTTCGACGCGGTGGTGGTCGAGAGCAGCATGTTCTCGTCGTCGAGGTACGCGGTCACCGAACCGGCGGCCTGCAGGGCGAGGCGCCCGGTCTCGAACCGGATCGTGCGGGTGCCGAAGCTCCCGTTGTCGATGATCGCGGTGGCCTCGGTGATGGCGTCGTCGTACCCGTCGGTGAAGTCTTCGGTGGTGTTCACATCTGTCATGTGGGGTGGAATCCCTTCGTAGCGGCTGCCGTTAGCGGCCGTCGTGATGCGCGGCCACGCAGAGATGGCCGCTTGTGCGGTTGAGGGTGGTCATCGCGAGGTGCGCAGCGTGCACCGAATGCCGGTGCAGTCGTGCTGTGGAGCTCGTCGCACGCGCGGATCGGACCGACCCAGAACGCGCCGAGAAAACACGGCAGCGGGTGAATGGCGCGACGTTTCGCGCCCGGTTGAGTGCTCAGACGGCCTTCGATCGAAGCGGCCGGAACCATTGTTCCGGCGGCCACTACCGAGGACCGATCTGGCTCGTCGTCACGCACTGCCATCAGTTCACGGCAACGATCCGTCTGTCAGCCTATCACCGCGCCGTGTCAATACCTCAATATGACAAACCGGCCACCTCCCGTTCGGGAGGTGGCCGGTGAAAGTCTGTTGTCGCGGTCGGCGATCAGCGACGCAGGCCGAGGCGCTCGATGAGCGAACGGTAGCGGTTGATGTCGACCTTGGCGACGTACTTCAGCAGGCGACGACGACGGCCGACGAGCAGCAGCAGGCCGCGGCGGCTGTGGTGGTCGTGCTTGTGCTGCTTGAGGTGCTCGGTGAGGTCGATGATGCGCTTGGTCAGCAGGGCGACCTGGGCCTCGGGCGAACCGGTGTCGGTCTCGTGCAGACCGTATTCGCTGAGGATTTCCTTCTTCTGCTCGACAGTCAAAGCCATGGAGATACTCCTGTTTCTCAGTGCCGCGTCTCAGAACATCCGGTGCGCCACCGCGGACTGCAGCAACACCGACTGATCAGGCTACCTGTCCGGGCGCGCCCGACCCAAATCCGAGCGTGACCTGCCCGAGTCCGTGGATGCTCGTGGCCGCCTCCCGGCCGAGCCACCACCACACCAGGGCGACGGCGACGACGCCGACGACCGCACCGACGACGATCGCGATGGCGAGCAGGCGCCGGGCCGGTTGCCGTTCGGCGCCGCGACCGGTCAGCGAGACGCCGATCAGTCCGAGAACCACCGAGGTCAGTGCCGCGGCGAGCATCAGGAACAGCCCGGCGGTGGGCTCACCCACGTCGGCGGCCGCCGACGTCGCACCGATCTTGCCCAACGGCAGCGTCAGGCCGAGGGGCCGGACGGGGACCGCACCGGCCATGACGACCACGCCGACCCCGGCCCCGGCGACCGTGGCGAAACCCGGGTGGGGTGCACCCACCCGCCGCACGAGTCCGTAGAGCGCGCCGAGACCGCCGACGATGATCAGCAGACCGAGGGTGACGGTGAACCACCCGAGCGTCAACTGGGTTCCGAGCGTCTCCGCGTACCGGCCGTTGTGCACGCCGAAACCGTTCGGGTTGAGCGGTGCGAGTCCCACCGAGGCGAGGTCCACCCACTGCATGAACGTCGCGGCCACGACCACCAGGCCGAGCACGACCGACGCGAGGGCCGCAGCGATCGCGGAGGTCTGCGCGGGACTCTTGCCGGGCGTGCTCACGACGTCTCGGCCGCCGCCAGGATCTCCCTGGTCTTGGCGACGTCGTTCCCCATCTCCTCGATGAGGGCGTCGATCCCGTCGAACTGGACCATGCCGCGGATGCGGTGGACGAAGTCGACGGCGACGTGCTGGCCGTAGAGATCGGCGTTCTTGTCCAGGACGAAGGCCTCGACGGTGCGGGTGCGTCCGGAGAAGGTCGGGTTGGTGCCCACCGACACCGCTGCCTGGTAGCGCTCCCCCGGCAGGACCTCTCCGACGGCCGGGCCGACGCCGAGGATCGTGAACCAGGCGGCGTACACGCCGTCGGCCGGGATCGCGGCGTACATCGGGGGCGCGACGTTGGCGGTCGGATAACCGAGATCGCGGCCGCGACCGTCACCGCGGACGACGACGCCCTCCACCCGGTGTGGGCGGCCGAGAGCCTCGGCGGCGCGGTCCATGTCGCCGGCGGCGACGCAGGAACGGATGTAGGTCGACGAGTAGGTCACCGCGTGTTCGCCGAACAGCGAGATGGCCTGCACCTCGAAGCCGAACTTGGCGCCCAGCTCGGTCAGCTTCGCGACGTCACCGGCGGCCTTGCGCCCGAAGGTGAAGTTGTCCCCCACCACCACCTCGGCGGCATGCAGTGTCTCCACGAGGATGTCGTGGGCGAAATCCTTGGGCGAGCGGGCCGCGAGCTCCGGGGTGAACGGCATCACGCAGAAGACGTCGATACCGAGTTCCTCGGCCAGTTCCGCCCGCCGCGTCAGTGTGGTCAGTTGCGGCGGATGGGAACCCGGCCGCACGACCTCCGACGGGTGCGGGTCGAAGGTCATCAGCACGGAGGGCACCCCGTGCTCCTTCGCCGCCTTCGTCGCGGCATGGACCAGTTCGGCATGCCCACGGTGCACACCGTCGAAGACACCGATGGTGACCACGCACCGTCCCCAGTCCGCGGGGATGTCATCAAGACCTCGCCATCGCAACACGCGACCAGCCTACGGGGAGCGCCTGTTCCAAACCACCACCGCCACACGCCTACGAGCAGACACGAGGCCGACGACGAGGTGTCGGCCAGGCGACAAGGGGACGCTAAGCTCGATCCATGCCATGGCGATCAGACCGTCCGGTGACCGAGCTGTCACAGGTCACCCAGGACTATCTGAAGGTCATCTGGACCAGCCAGGAGTGGGAGGACGTCAAGGTCACCACCAAGCTGCTGGCCCAGTCCCTCGGAGTGTCCCCGTCCACCGCGTCGGAGGCCATCCGCAAGCTCGCCGACCAGGGTCTGGTGTCCCACGAGCCCTACGGCGCGGTGACTCTCACCGATCACGGCCGCGAGGCAGCGGTCCTCATGGTGCGGCGCCACCGACTCATCGAGACCTTCCTCGTGCGTGAACTCGGCTACCGCTGGGACGAGGTGCACGACGAGGCCGAGATCCTCGAACACGCCGTCTCCGACCGCCTGATGACCAGGCTCGACGCCAAACTCGGCTTCCCCGACCGGGATCCGCACGGCGACCCGATCCCCGCACTCGACGGATCGATCCCCACGCCCGCCGCGGCGCTGCTCGCCGACCTCGAGGTCGGCGCGTCGGGATGCATCGCCCGCATCTCCGACACCGACCCGGAGATGCTGCGCTACTTCGACGAGGTGGGCGTGGCCCTCGACTGCGTCGTGACCGTCGCCGAGAAGCGGCCGTTCGCCGGCACCATCTCGGTGTCCCTCGACGACGCGGCGCCGATCGACCTGGGCGACATCGCCGCCCGCGCGATCTTCGTCGTCCCGCGCTAACGCAGGGTCGCGGGTCGTACCACCATCACCGAACTCGCCCGCTTGCCCTTCTCCTGGATCAGCGCGATGGCCTGCTCGTGCGGGTCGACGACCACGTAGACGCCCTTCAGACCGATCGGCTCGAGCCACCGTCCCTGGCTGATGGATTCGGCCTCGTCGTCGCTGATGTCACGACGCGGGAAGGACAGCTTCACGGCCTCGTCGATGTCGAGGCTGACGCGGCCGTCCTCACGGACCTCGTCGAGCGTGCGGGCGTGCTCGAGGGTGAACGGCCCGACCGCGGTGCGGCGAAGCGCGGTGAGGTGTCCCCCGACCCCGAGTGCGGCACCGAGGTCACGGGCCAGGGATCGAATGTAGGTGCCCGACGAACAGTCCACGGCGACATCGAGATCCACGACGCCGGGGGTGCCGTTGTCGGTGTCACCGTCGCGACGGGTGGCGAGCACGTCGAAGCGCGACACAGTGACCGGGCGGGCCTCGAGGTCGAAGTCGGCGCCGGTGCGGACCAGGGCATGTGCCCGCCGGCCGTCGACCTTGATCGCCGACACCCTCGCCGGGACCTGCTGGATGTCGCCGGTGAGATCGGCCACGCCCGAGGCGATCTCGTCGTCGGTGACACCGGAGGCGTCCGCGGTGGCGAGGATCTCCCCCTCGCGGTCGTCGGTGGTGGTCGAGGCGCCCAGGCGGATGGTTGCCGTGTAGGACTTGGTGGTCAGCGACAGCAGACCGAGAAGCTTTGTCGCCCTCTCGATCCCGACGACGAGAACGCCGGTGGCCATCGGGTCCAGGGTGCCGGCGTGGCCGACCCGGCGGGTGTCGAAGATCTTGCGGCACCGCGACACCACGTCGTGGCTGGTGATCCCGGCCTGCTTGTCGACGATGAGCAGGCCGGCCTTCTCGATGGTTGCGTCGGCCATGTCAGACCATCGCGATCGTCGTGGTGATGATGCCCCGTTCGACGAGCCAGCGGCCGTGGAACTCGAGCACCGGCGCACCGCCGTCGGAGGCGGCCGGATCGATCAGGATGCGCGAGATGAACGTCCCGGACGTCTCCGCGGTCTGCTCGAAGGTGATGAGGGCGTCCTCGAAACCCAACCATCGCTTGGTGATCGGGAACCACGCCTTATAGGTGGCCTCCTTGGCGCAGAACAGCAACCGGTCCCAGTGCAGTCCGGCCGGGCGGGTCGCGAGGACCTCGCGCTCGGCGGGCAGGCTGGTGTGCTCCAGCACACCGTCGGGCAGTGCGTCGTGCGGTTCGGCGTCCATGCCGAGCGACCGCACCCCCATCGCGTGCGCGACGATCGCGGCGCGGTAGCCGTCGCAGTGGGTGAGGCTGCCCACGATGCCCGCGGGCCAGATGGGGGCGCCCTTGTCGCCCTTGAGGATCGGCACCGGGTCGTAGCCCAGCTGCCCCAGTGCCTGCCGGGCACAGTGTCGGACGGTGGTGAACTCGCGGCGACGCTTCTCCACGGCCTTGCCGATGAGCGCCTGCTCGGCGGGCATCGCGATCAGGCCGGGCGGATCGTCGAACGCCTCCGCCGAGGCGACCCCGGATGGGAGGAGTTGTTCGATCACTGCTCGTCCTTTCGTGCTTGCCGTTCCGCCTGCCGCGTCCGGCGCTCCGCCTGCCTCTGTTCCACCCGTGCCCGGAATTCCGCGGCGCGTTCGGCGTAGTCGGGCGGCAGGTCGAACCGCACCCCGTGCTCGGGGAGATCTGTCTCCCCGAGGCCGTCACCGGGCACGATGTTGCGCATCAACGGGTTCGGCAGGCCGCGTCGCTTCCACTCGCGCGGGTAACCGACCGACACCTCCTCGAACCGGATGCCGTCGTACCAGGTGGTGCGCGGGATGTGCAGGTGCCCGTAGACACAGCACGCGGCGTTGAACTCGGTGTGCCAGTCGGCGGTCAGCTCGCTGCCGCACCACAGTGCGAACTCCGGGTAGATGAGGGCATCGCAGGGCTCGCGACGCAGCGGCCAGTGGTTGATGAGCACCGTCTTCTCCGACGGGTCGAGGGCCTGAAGCCGACGGCGGGTGATCTCGATGCGCGCCCGGCCCCAGGCATCCCGGGTCGGGAACGGCTCGGGCGAGAGCAGGAACTCGTCGGTCGCCACCACGTTGCGTTCCCGCGCCAGTGCCAGCGCGGTCAGCTTGTTGGCCGTGCCCTCCGGCCGGAACGTGTAGTCGTACAGCAGGAACATCGGGACCACGCGGACCGGATCGCCGCCGTCACCCGGATCGAACAGCGGGTAGATGTCCTCCGGGGTCACCACACCGATGTCGCGGCACGCCTGCACGAGATAGTCGTAGCGGGCCACCCCGAACACCTGCAGCGGGTCCTTGGCCGTGGTGTACAGCTCGTGATTGCCCGGGACCCAGATGACGGTGTGGAAGCGGGTCCGCAGCCGGCGCAGGGTGTCGACGATGTCGTCGGTGCGTTCGGCGACGTCACCGGCCACGATCAGCCAGTCGCCCGGCGACGTCGGCCGGATCTCGTCGATGATGTGCTCGTTGCCCCGATGGGCGACGTGCAGATCGCTGATCGCCCACAAAGTTGCCACGAGGATCCATCGTGCCAGAGGTCGTGAATCCACCGTGCCCGGGGCGGGTCGGCGTGGGACGATCGAGCGGTGTACGGCGCACCCGTCGCCCCGAGCGGATCACGTCTGCCGGGCAATCGCGGACCCTGGTGGGCCCAGGTCGTCGTGAGCTCCGCGATCCTACTCGCCTACCTCGTCGCGCAGGTGACGGCCTTCGCCGTCGGCGACACCACCGAGCGGTGGACGCAGTACGGCCTGAGCGGGGGCGTCCTGGTCGTGTTCGTGGTGATCACCGCGGCGTGGGCGCGGTCCGGGTGGCGGGTCACCGTGGCGGTGCTTCTCGGCCTGCTGTTCGTCGGGTTGGAGCGGCTCGCGCTGCTCCCCTTCTACCTCGATCTCTCGGTCACCCAGGACTGGTCGGCGGAGGTGTTCCGGCTCGCCTCGATGGCCGCCACCGCGACGCTGCTCACCGGCCAGGTCGTCGTGTGGTCGATCGCCCGGCGACAGACGGCCATGACCTGGGTGGGCCTGCTCCCGGCCGCCGGACTGGTCGCGCTGGGGACGTGGGCGACCTACTATCACCAGCCCGACTTCGGCGTCGACCTGACGGCCACCGAGGTCGCCCTGCCCCTGCATTACTGGATCGGCGTCATCGCATTCGAGACCGTGTTCGGCGTCGCGGCCGTCCTCGTCCTGTGGGCGTGCGACGCGATCGGCCTCGCGACCCGCCGATCGCGCGCGACCAGCACCCCGGCGGCCGGCCCGAACGTGGAGAGCTTCCGGACCACCCAGCTCTACCGGACGCAGGCGGGTCACCCGGATCTGCGGGAGACCGAGCGGTACCGGCCGCCGCCTCCCCCGCTCGCCCAGCCGCCGCGGCGCCCCGACGACCCTTCCTTCCGGACCACCCGGATCCGGCGGCCCCGCGACGACTGACGTGTGTCAGGCGGGTACGGCACCCGCCCGTCGCCAGCGGCCGGAGCGGATGCGCCACACGACGGTCGCGAGCCGCACCACCATGAAGACCACGAGTCCCGACCACACCCCGGCCAGTCCCCAGTCGAAGATCAGCGACAGCCAGATCAGCGGCAGGAACCCGACGAGCGCGCCGGTCAGGGTCGCGGTACGGAGGAACGCGGCGTCGCCGCTGCCGAGCAGGACGCCGTCGAGAGCGAAGACCACACCGGCGATCGGCAGCATGCCGACGAAGAACCACCACGGCACGCCGATCGCGTCGAGCACGGCGTCGTCGGAGGTGAAGATGCGCGGGATCAGCGTCGCGCCGGCGGCGAAGACCGCGGCCATCGCGGTCGCGGCGACCACCGACACCCCGGTCACGCGGCGGGCCACGGTGTCGGCGACCTTGACCCGACCACCGCCAAGTGCGGCGCCGACGAGCGCCTGCGCGGCGATCGCCACCGAGTCGAGGAACAGCGCCATGAACTCCCAGAGCTGCAGCACGAGCTGATGCGCCGCGACCTGCGCGACGCCGAACCGGGCGGCCACCGCGGCGGCCGAGACGAAACAGATCTGGAAAGACAGGCTGCGCACGATGAGATCGCGTGCCATCGCCAACTGGGCGACGATGATTCTCCGGTCGGGTCTGAACCCGTTCGACTCCGGTGAGGAGGCCGCCTCGCGGATCACCCGCACCGCGAACAGCACACCCGTGACGCCCTGGCCGATCACGTTGGCGACGGCGCTGCCCGGGAGGCCGAGGCGCGGGAACGGTCCGACCCCGTGCACGAGGCCGACGACGAGGACGGCCGCGAGCGACAACCCGATGACCACGTAGACGACGGGACGGCGCGTGTCCTGCACACCGCGCATCCAGCCGTTGCCGGCCATCGACAACAGGATCAGCGGTACCCCGAACATCGCGATGCGCATCCAGTGCGCGGCGTCGGCGGCCACCGCGGCAGATTCCGGTGACGCCGCCCCGACGAGCACCCGCATGACCATCGGTGCGAGCGGATAGGCGACCGCGACGATCGCCACGCCGACCGCGACCGCGATCCAGCTGGCCTGGACACCCTCGCGCACCGCGCCGGCCCGGTCACCCGCACCGAACCGGCGCGCCGAGCGGGCCGTCGTGCCGTACGACAGGAAGGTGAGCTGGGTGCTGACGATGGAGAGGACCAGCGTGCCGACGCCAAGTGCGGCGAGCTGCTCGCCGCCGAGACGGCCGACGACCGCGAGGTCGAGGAGCAGGTAGAGGGGTGGCGCGATGAGGACCGCGAGCGCCGAGACGGTCAGCGTCGCGATCCGTGCGACACCTGCCTCGTCAGATGTCGCGGCCTCTTCGCGGGTGTCGCTCAGAGCGACTCCAACAACCTCGCGACGACCTCGTCGGCGGTCCCGGTGTCGCTGTAGCCGGAGGCCTGACGATGCCCGCCGCCACCGTGTGCACGCGCGATGGGGACGAGGTCGACGATCTCCTTGGACCGCAGCGAGACCGTCCACATCCCGGGTGCGTTCTCCTTGAACACCGCGGCCACCTCGGCGTCGCGGGCTGTCCGGATGGTGTCGACGACGCTCTCGGACTCCTCCCAGCTCATGCCGGCGAGGGCCCTCTGGTCGACGATCGCGTAGACGAGTCCCTCGCCGTTGCACGCCGACGGGACGAGCTTCGCCGACGCGAGGACATCGGACATCATCGAGAACCACTCGAACGGGTGGGAGTCGAAGAGGATGCGACTCCACCGGCGTGCGTCGACGCCGGTCTCCAGCAGGCGCGCCGCGATCCGGAAGGACTGCGGTCGGGCCCAGCGGAACGAACCGGTGTCGGTGGTCAGTCCGGCGTAGATGCAGGTGGCGATGTCGGCGTCGAGTTCGACCCCGAGCTCGTCGAGTACATCGAGCACGAGGACCGACGTGCAGTCGGCGGCGGGATCGATCAGATCGAGGTCACCGAAACCGGGATTCGACGCGTGGTGGTCGATGGTGATCGACGTGTCGGCCGCGTTGAAGACCTTACCCAGCGAGTCGAGGCGTTCGAGGTTCGCCGCGTCGACCGACACCACCAGCGGGTGCCCGACCACCTGGTTCGGGGAACACAGGAGTTTGCTGCCGGGCAGGCCGCCGAGGGAGGCCGGTAGCTGTTCGGAACCGGGATAGGACACCTCGACGTCGACGCCGCGACGGTCGAGGGCCAGACCCAGCGCCAGACCGCTGCCGATGGTGTCCGCATCCGGCCGGATGTGACAGCAGATGGTCACCGCCGACGCGGACGCCAGCTCTGCGGCGATCGCCGCACACGCCGGAGCGTTCACTCGTCGTCGCCGGCGTCGTCTGCCGAGCGATAGGGATCGGCGTCACCGGCTGGTGATGCCTCGGCTGCGCGTCGCGCGACGAGTTCGTCGTTGGCGCGGGCGCGCGCGACGAGCTCCTCCATCTGGCGGGCCGCGTCGGGCACCGTGTCGAGCATGAAACGCAGGGTCGGGGTGAAGCGGACGCCGGTACCGGCGCCGACCTTGGACCGGAGCACGCCGGTCGCCTTCGCCAATCCTGCCGCCGCCGCCTCGTAATCGGGTTCGGCGTCGATGGATTCGCCCATCACCGTGTAGTAGACGGTCGCGTCGTGCAGATCGTTGGTCACGCGGGTGTCGGTGACCGTCACGTAGGCCAGGCGCGGATCCTTGATCTCGGTGGCGATCGCCGACGCGACGATCGTCGAGATCCGCTTGGCCAGACGTTGTGCCCGTGCTGGATCAGCCATCGGGAGTCCTTCCATGAGCGGTGCCGTGCGCGCCGGCCCGGTGTCGGGCCGACGCGCACGGGCGTGGGTCGAGAGAGCTCAGAAGCGCACGCGCATCAGTCGCGCGGCTTCTCCTGCAGCTCGTACGTCTCGATCACGTCGCCAACCTTGATGTCGGAGTACGTCAGCGTGAGACCACATTCGTAGCCTTCGCGAACCTCGGTGGCATCGTCCTTCTCGCGCTTGAGCGACGACACGGTGAGGTTCTCGGCGACCACGACGTTGTCGCGCAGCAGGCGGGCCTTGGCGTTGCGACGCATGATGCCCGACTGCACGAGACAACCGGCGATGTTGCCGACCTTCGACGACTTGAAGATGGCGCGGATCTCGGCGCGGCCGAGCTCCACCTCTTCGTAGATCGGCTTGAGCATGCCCTTGAGCGCGCTCTCGATCTCGTCGATGGCCTGGTAGATCACCGAGTAGTACCGGATGTCGACGCCCTCGCGGTTGGCCAGCTCGGTGGCCTTGCCCTCCGCGCGGACGTTGAAGCCGATGATGATCGCATCCGAGGCCGCCGCCAGGTTGACGTTGGTCTCGGTGACGCCACCGACACCGCGGTCGATGATCCGCAGCGACACCTCGTCGCCCATCTCGATGCCCAGCAGGGCCTCTTCGAGGGCCTCGACCGTACCGCTGTTGTCACCCTTGAGGATGAGGTTGAGCTGGCTGGTCTCCTTGAGAGCCGAATCCAGGTCTTCCAGGCTGATCCGCTTGCGGCTGCGCGCGGCCAGCGCATTGCGCTTACGCGCGTTGCGACGGTCGGCGATCTGCCGGGCGATGCGGTCCTCCTCGACCACGAGCAGGTTGTCGCCTGCACCGGGGACAGAGGTGAAACCGATGACCTGGACCGGACGCGAAGGCAGTGCCTCGGCCACGTCCTCGCCGTGCTCGTCGACCATGCGACGGACACGACCGTAGGCGTCACCGGCGACGATCGAGTCGCCGACGCGGAGCGTTCCGCGCTGGACCAGCACGGTCGCCACCGGGCCGCGGCCACGGTCGAGGTGCGCCTCGATGGCGACACCCTGGGCGTCCATGTCCGGGTTGGCACGCAGGTCGAGCGATGCGTCCGCGGTGAGCAGCACGGCCTCGAGCAGTGCGTCGATGTTCTCGCCCTGCTTGGCCGAGATGTCGACGAACATGGCGTCGCCGCCGTACTCCTCGGGGATCAGGCCGTACTCGGTCAGCTGTCCGCGGATCTTCTGCGGATCGGCGCCTTCCTTGTCGATCTTGTTCACCGCGACCACGATCGGCACGTCTGCTGCCTGCGCGTGGTTGACCGCCTCCACCGTCTGCGGCATGACGCCGTCGTCGGCCGCGACCACGAGGATCGCGATGTCGGTGGCCTTGGCACCACGTGCACGCATGGCGGTGAACGCCTCGTGACCCGGGGTGTCGATGAAGGTGATCAGGCGATCCTCACCGTTGAGGTGGGTGTTCACCTGGTAGGCACCGATGTGCTGCGTGATGCCGCCGGCCTCGCCCTCGCGGACGTTCGCCTTACGGATCGTGTCGAGCAGTCGGGTCTTACCGTGATCGACGTGGCCCATGACGGTGACCACCGGCGGACGCTGCGCGAGATCTTCCTCGCCGCCCTCGTCCTCGCCGTAGGTGAGGTCGAAGCTGTCGAGCAGCTCGCGGTCCTCGTCCTCCGGGCTGACGACCTGGACGCGGTAGTTCATCTCCGAGCCGAGCAGCTCGAGCGTCTCGTCGTTGACCGACTCGGTCGCCGTCACCATCTCGCCGAGGTTGAACAGCGCCTGGACCAGCGATGCCGGGTTGGCGTCGATCTTGTCGGCGAAGTCCGACAGCGAGGCACCACGGGCGAGACGGATGACCTCGCCGTTGCCGCGCGGAAGCCTGACGCCACCGACGGCCGGAGCCTGCATGTTCTCGTATTCGGCGCGTTTTGCGCGCTTCGACTTGCGGCCCCTGCGGGGAGCGCCACCGGGACGTCCGAACGCACCCGCGGCTCCACCGCGACCGCGTCCTCCGCCGCCACCGCCGCCGGGACGGCCGCGGAAGCCACCACCTGCGGGTGCACCGGGTGCACCGCCGCCGCCACCGGGGCCGCCGCGGTAACCACCGCCGCCTCCGCCGCGACCACCGCCGGCGCCGGCTCCGCCACGACCACCCGGACGGGCGTCAGGACGAGCCGCGCGCGAGGGCATCGCACCGGGGCTGGGACGAGGGGGCATGTTGCCCGGGTTGGGACGGGGACCGCCCTGACCGGGAGCCGGACGGCCGCCGCCGGGACGCGGACCACCCTGTCCGGCGGCACCGGGACGGCCACCGCCGGGACGCGGACCGCCCTGACCGGGGCCGCCGGGGCGAGCCGCCGGACGCGGCGCGGGAGCCGGAGCCGAGGAGTACGGGTTGTTGCCGACACGCGGGGCACGCGGGCCGGGCTTGGGACCGGGGCGAGGACCCGGGGCCTTGGTCGGCGGCGTGGGTGCTGCCGACGCGGCGGGTGCCTGAGGTGCGGCGGGTGCCGGCGCCTGAGGTGCCGGGGCCGCGGGCTTGGGTGCACCGGGGGTCGGGGCCGTGCTGGGACGCGCGGCCGCCGGTGCGGGGGTCTCGACCGGGGCGGGACCCGGCTTCGGGCCGCCCGGCTTGGGTGCGCCCGACTGGGGCGCGCTGGTCTGGGGTCCCGGGGCGGGATGCTCGGCCGGCGCTGCCGGGGCGGCACCGGGCTTCGGCGCACCGGACGGCTTCGGTCCGGGCTTGGCCGACTGGCGAGGACCGGGTGCCGACGACGATCCGCCGTCCTTGGCTCCCCCGTCCTTGCCGGGGAATGATTCACGCAGTCGACGGGCCACGGGGGCCTCTACCGTCGACGACGCCGATTTGACGAACTCGCCCTGTTCCTTCAGGCGCTCGAGCACCTGCTTGCTCGTAACACCGAGCTCCTTGGCCAGTTCGTGCACGCGGGCTTTGCCTGCCACTGCTCTCCTTTGCTGGAGGCCAAGCGGCTAACCCGCTACGGCCTCGATTTATGTCCGGTACATGCTCATCGTGGGGACTTCACGGTGTGCTCATGTCTTCTGCAACCTGTTCCGGCTCCGGGGAGCCATCTTTAGTGGGTGATCACGCCGAGCTGTTCGGCGAGATCGTCCGGGTCCGCGGTCAGACCGGGGGTCCGGAGTGCCGCGGCGAAGGCCCTGCGTCGCGTCGCGACGGAGATGCACTCCGCCCTCGCATGCAACCAAGCGCCACGTCCCGGCATGGTCTTCGCGGGATCGGCCACGAGCACTGGGATATCACCACGCTGTTGCGTGACGACACGAACCAACTCGGTGGCCTCTGCCCGTTGCCGGCAACCGATACACATCCTTACCGGCCTGTGATTGGTTGACGTGCGGGGGGCGGATCGCTGAACCATCGATCAGTCTAGCGCGACCGGGTGGGTTGCGAACAATCGGCTGTCACTCGTGTCACTCGGCTCCCCCCTCGACCGCGGGGGCTGCGTCGGAGCGGATGTCGATCCGCCAACCGGTCAGCCGGGCGGCCAGACGAGCGTTCTGCCCCTCCTTGCCGATGGCTAGGGAGAGCTGATAATCCGGTACCACGACCCGGGCCGCCTTCGCGGCCGCGTCGACCACGGTGACCGATACAACCTTCGCCGGGGACAGCGCATTCCCGACGAACACACCGGGATCGGAGTCGAAGTCGATGATGTCGATCTTCTCGCCCGCCAGTTCGCTCATGACGTTGCGCACACGCTGGCCCATCGGGCCGATGCAGGCGCCCTTGGCGTTGAGCCCGGCGACACCGGTGTGCACGGCGATCTTGGACCGGTGACCGGCCTCGCGGGCGACCGCGACGATCTCGACCGAGCCGTCCTCGATCTCGGGCACCTCGAGCGAGAACAGCTTGCGGACCAGGTTCGGGTGGGTACGCGACAGCGTGATCTGCGGTCCGCGGGGGCCGCGGCTGACGCCGACGACGTAGCACTTGATGCGGTCGCCGTGGGTGTAGACCTCGCCGGGTACCTGCTCGGCGGGCGGGATGACGCCCTCGGTGCTGTTGGCATCGCTGCCGATCTGCACCACGACCATGCCGCGGGCGTTGGCGCGGGAGTCCTGCTGCACCACGCCGCCTACGATCTCGCCTTCGTGCGCCACCAGGTCGCCGAAGTTCTTCTCGTTCTCGGCATCGCGGAGGCGCTGCAGGATGACCTGGCGCGCGGTGGTGGCCGCGATCCGGCCGAAGCCCTCGGGGGTGTCGTCCCACTCGTGGACGACGTCACCGTTCTGGTCGACTTCCTGCGCCATCACGCGAACTGCACCGGATTTGCGGTTGATGTCGACACGCGCATGCGGCGCGAAGCCGTCGGTGTGACGGTAGGCGGTCAGCAGGGCGGTCTCGATGGCGGTGATGACCGTCTCGATCGAGATGCCCTTGTCGGCCTCGATCATGCGCAGTGCGCCGATGTCGATGTTCATGGGGTCTGGCTCCTATTCACTTGTCGCCGCTGTTCACTTGTCACTGCTGTTCAGTTCTTCGGTTGTTCAGTTGTTCGGTTGCGTGCGGTCGCGCGTCCGGCGGCGCTCGATCTCGTCGGCGTCGAGGCCGCAGAGTTCGAGTTCGGCGACACTCGGCTGCGAGAAGTCGACCTGCACCACGGCTCTCGTCACGGCCTCGAGCGGGATGGTCTCCACCGCGATCCGTCCGCGGTGGTTCATCACGATCTCGACGTTCGTCTCGTCGAGCTTGCCGATGCGGCCGGCGAGGGTCCGCTCCTCGCTCCCCTCGTTCGGGGCGACGTCGATGGCGACGCGGCGTCCGGTGTTGCGACGCCAGTGCCGCGGGAGGGTCAGGGGACGATCGACGCCGGGCGAGGTCACCTCGAGGACATAGGGGTCCTCGTCGGCGAGTTCGGGAACCGCGTCGAGGACCTCGGAGATCCGGTTGGACAGATCGGCGAGGACGTCGAGATCGCTGCCGCCGTCGCGGTCGACGACGATCGTCAGTTCGTCCTGGCCGTCGCGTCGGTTGACGATGACGTCTTCGAGGTCGAAACCTTGCTCTACGACAAGCTTTTCGACGAGTTCACTCACCTGCGGCGGGCTGATCGGCATGCCACTCTCCTCGTCTTCAGTTGTCGGGCCGTGCAAGGTCTCGCACGAAGTTGCTCCGACACATCCTAGTGGATCCCGAGGCATGCCCCGACCACCTTCGTTCCGCGGCTGGCATCATGTGTCGCGTGACCACATTGGATCGGCGCACCGTGCTGCGCGGAGGACTCGTGGCAGGGGTCGCGGTGGCCGGCCTGGGCGCGGTCGGCGTGTCGGGCTGCAGCACCGGACCGTCGGAGGAGACCATCACCGCCGAACGGCTGATACCGCTCGTGCGCAGTGCCCTCGCCGACGAGAAGAGCGCCCGATCACTCGCCGGCGCCGAACCCCGATATGCCGCAGCCCTCGCCGTCGTCGCAGATCAGCGCGCCGAGCACGCCCGAGCGCTGCGTGAGGAGATCATCCGCCTGGACCAGGACGTCGCGGCCACCATCGACGAACCGGCCCCTTCGGCTGCACCGGCACCGGCCGGGCCGCCGACCCTGGTGGGCCTGCGCGCCGGACTCGAGCAGTCCTCCGGCGAGGCGCGTGATGTGGCGATCTCCCTGTCCGGATACCCGGCCGGCCTGGCCGGATCGGTCGCGGCCGCCGTGACCTCGATGCGAGAGGTGCAACTGGCATGACCAGCCCCGTCCCCTCCCCGGTGGCCGACACCGACGATCCGCTCGTCGTCGCCGCCGACGCCGAGAACGCCGCGATCTTCACCTACGGGGTGATCACCGCATTCGTCGCGGCCGCGCGCCGCCGCATGGTCGGCGACTACGCCGCCGAGCACCGCGCCCGCCGGGACGAGATCGACCGGGCCGTCACCGCCGCCGGCGGCACACCGCCGCTGGCCGCTGCCGGTTACACGCTCCCGGTGGAGGTCACCGACCCCGAAACCGCCGCCCGGGCAGCACTCGCCGCCGAGGTCGATTGCACCACCGCATACCGGGCGTTGCTCGAGCAGGCCGACGACGAGCCGGGGCGACGGATCGGCGTCGACGGCTTGACGGACTCCGCGGTCCGTGCCGCCACCTGGCGTGCACTGCTACAGGAAACCCCGGTCACGGTCGCGTTCCCGGGGTCTCCCGTCTCCGGCTGAGCCGGACCCGGATCGGCTCGATCAGCCGCGCACCGCGGCGACGATCGCGTCCACCGCGCCGTCGACCGCCACCTCGGCGGCCTCACCGGTGAACCGGTCGCGGATCTCGATGGTGCCGTTGGCGTAACCGCGTCCGACGACCACGACCGTCGGCATGCCGAGGAGCTCGGCATCCTTGAACTTGACGCCGGGCGAGGCCTTGCGGTCGTCGAGGAGCACCTCGAGTCCGGCGGCGTCGAGATCAGCGGCGAGCTGCTCGGCACCGGCGATCGCGGCCTCGTCCTTGTTGGCGATGACGAGGTGAACGGCGAAGGGCGCCACGGCCTTCGGCCAGCGCAGCCCCTTGTCGTCGTGCGACTGCTCGGCGATGACCGCCACCAGGCGCGACACACCGACACCGTAGGAGCCCTGGGTCAACCGCACCGGCTTGCCGTTCTCGCCGAGCACGTCGACCTCGAAGGCGTCGGTGTACTTCTGGCCGAGCTGGAAGATGTGGCCGATCTCGATACCCTTGGCGCTCACCAGCTTTCCCGCACCGTCCGGCGACGGGTCGCCGTCGCGGACCTCGGCGGCCTCGATCGTGCCGTCCGGGGTGAAGTCACGGCCGGCGACCAAACCGAACGTGTGGCGGCCGGGCTCGTCGGCGCCGGTGATCCACGACGTCCCGTCGACCACGCGGGGGTCGACGAGGTAGCGGACACCGTTGGCCTGCAAGGCCTTCGGACCGATGTACCCCTTCACCAGGAACGGGTTGGCGGTGAAGTCCTCGTCGCTGAGCAGCTCGACCTCGGCCGGCGAGACAGAGGCCTCGAGACGCTTGAAGTCCACCTCGCGGTCGCCGGGGACACCGACGCCGACGATCTCGGGATCGTCACCCGGTGCATGCAACTTCACCATGACGTTCTTGAGGGTGTCGGCGGCGGTGTACTCACCGTCGAGATTCGCATTGGCCCACTCGACCAGGCTCGCGATGGTCTCGGTGCCCGGGGTGTCGTGCACGACCGCCTCGGGCAGCCCCTCGATCGGCTTCGGGTCGGGCGCATGCGTGACGACCGCCTCGACGTTGGCCGCGTAACCCGACTCCAGGCATCGCACGAAGGTGTCCTCGCCGACCTCGGACTCGGCGAGAAACTCCTCGGAGGCGCTGCCGCCCATCGCGCCGGAGGTGGCGGAGACGATGACGTACTTGATCGCGAGGCGCTCGAAGATCTTCTGGTAGGCCTCGCGGTGCAGGTTGTAGGCCTTCTTGAGTCCGTCGTCGTCGAGGTCGAAGGAGTAGGCGTCCTTCATCACGAACTCGCGGCCGCGGAGGATACCGGCGCGCGGGCGCTCCTCGTCGCGGTACTTGGTCTGGATCTGGTACAGGATGACCGGCATGTCCTTGTAGGACGAGTACTCGCCCTTGACCAGGGTCGCGAAGAGCTCCTCGTGCGTGGGTCCGAGGAGCATGTCGGCACCCTTGCGGTCCTTGAGGCGGAACAGGGCGTCGCCGTACTCGGTCCAGCGGTTGGTGGCCTCGTACGGTTCGCGCGGCAGCAGCGCCGGCAGCAGGATCTCCTGGCCGCCGATCGCGTTCATCTCCTCGCGCACCACCTTCTCGATGGCCTTGAGCACGCGCAGACCCAGCGGGAGCCAGGAGTAGACGCCGGGCGCGACGCGGCGGACATAGCCCGCTCTCACCAGCAACTTGTGGCTGGGCACCTCGGCATCGGCCGGGTCGTCGCGCAGGGTCCGCAGGAACAGGGTCGACATGCGTGTGATCACGACAAACCAGCTTAGTTATGGTGTTCCGGTGCTCGTCATCCTCCCTCCCTCCGAGACCAAATCCGACGGTGGGCACGGGGCTCCCGTCGATCTCGACACCCTGTCGTTTCCCGAGCTGAACCCTGTCCGCAAACGCATCGGTGAGGCCATCGTCGACCTCGCCTGCGACCTCGACGCGAGCCGCAAGGCACTCGGCCTGGGCGCCACCCAGCTCTCCGAGGTGGACCGCAACGCCGACCTGTGGCTCTCCCCCACCCGGCCGGCCATCGAGCGATACACCGGCGTCCTCTACGACGCCCTCGACCACGCGTCGCTCACCAAGGCGGGCAAGACCAAGGCCGCCGAACGCCTGGCCATCGGCTCGGCCCTGTTCGGTGTGGTGCGTGCGGCCGACGCGATTCCCGCCTACCGGCTGTCGGGCGGTTCGAAGCTGCCCGGCATGCCGACGCTGGCGTCGATCTGGAAGCCGGAGCTGTCCCCCGCACTCGACGCGGTGGAGGACTTCGTCGTGGACCTGCGCTCGGGGGTGTACCAGCAGCTCGGCCCGGTCAAGGGTGCGGTCACCGCGACGGTGATGACCGAGCAGCCCGACGGCTCACGCAAGGTCGTGAGTCACTTCAACAAGCACTACAAGGGCCTGATGGCGCGCGAACTAATCCGCACCCGACGCAACGTACGCGACATCGACGGTCTGGCCGCGGTCCTGTCCGACGCCGGTCAGCGCGTCGAGATCGCCACACCCGACCAGATCGTCGTCATCACCGACTGATCACTCGACGCCCGCGTCGGCTGCTTCCTGGGCGGCCTGCCCCTCGGCGACCTGTTCCGGGGTGAAACGCATGAACAGCACGACGATCGCGGCGATGACCGCGATGCCGGCGCAGGACGCGAAGGCGAGGCCGTAGCCCTCCGCCTGGGCGGCCAGCTGAGCCGGGTTCATCGTCTCGACGGGTGCGGTGGTGCCACCCTTGGACAGCGCCCGCGACGTCACCATCGCACCGACGACGACGAGGCCGACCGCACCGCCGAGGTTCTGTGCGACCTGCGCGAGCGCGGTCAGCGGACCGATCTCGTTGGGGCCGACTCCGGCCACCACCGACAGGGTCAGCGGGATGACGGCCAGGCCCACACCGAAGCCGATCACGATGACCGGCAGGAAGATGCCCGGGAAGTAATCGGGGGCGTCCGTGGCGATCGACGAGGCGTAGAAGCAGCCGGCGAGGATGACCGCGCCGCCGACCAGGACCAGCCAGCGCGGCTGGATCATCAGCGCCAGCTTCGACGCGATCGCCGCGGCGATGCCGAGTCCGAAGGCGAAGGGCACGACGGCGAGACCGCTCTGGATCGGCGAGTACTTCAGAATTCCCTGCAGATACAGCGAGATGAAGACCGCCATGCACATCATGATCATGCTGGCGAACAGGATCGCCCCGAGCGCCGCGACGCGGGAGGTGTTGTCGAACAGCGAGAACGGCAGGATCGGGTTGGCGGCGCGGCGCTCGACCACCACGAAGGCGATGAGCGCCAGCACGCCGAGCACGAACGAGCCGATGACGACGGGCGAACCCCAGCCGTTGGGTCCCTCGTTGACACCGAGCACCAGCAAGGTGCAGCCGAGGGTGCCGAGCACCGCGCCGGGGACGTCGAGCGGCAGGCGCTCACCCTGCGATTCGCGCAGCGCGATGATCGCACCGACCACGACGACCAGGCCGATGGGCACGTTGATGAGGAACACGAGTCGCCACGACACCTCGGTCAGCACGCCGCCCAGGATCAACCCGGCGACCGAGCCGACGCCGGTCATCGCCGCATAGATGGCGAAGGCCTGGCTTCGGGGTTTGCCCGGCGCGAACGTGGTCGCGACCAGGGCCATCGCGGTCGGGGCGGCGATCGCGGCCGATGCACCCTGCAGTGCTCGTCCGACGATCAGGCTCCCCTCGTTCCACGCGAGACCGCACAGGAGTGAGGTCAGGGTGAAGGCCACGACACCGACGATGAACATCCGCTTGCGACCGAAGGTGTCGCCGAGGCGGCCACCGAGCAGCATCAGTCCGCCGAAGGCCAGGACGTAGCTGGAGATGACCCAGTTGGCGCTCGATTCGGAGAGGCTGAGGGCGTCGCGAATCCGTGGGAGGGCCAGCGCCGCGACGGTGCCGTCGAGCACCATGAGCAGCTGCATTCCGGACAGCACCAGGATCGGCAGTCCGAAGACCGGACGGAACTGGGAGGTGTCCACAGTTCCAGCGTGCACGGATCCGGGATTCGACATAAGGCACGACGGTACCGGCCGAGCGCGCCGATGTGCCAATCCCTGTTGGTTCGATGTCCCGATCGTGCGGTTCAGGCGCCTTCGGTGAACGCGGCCACCTGGCCGATGACGACGATGGCCGGCGGTCGCAGCCCCTCGGCCTCGGCGACCTCGGCGGCATGCGCGAGGTCGGTGCGCAGCAGTCGCTGCGTCGGCAGCGATCCGTTCTCGATCATGGCGACCGGGGTGTCGGCGGGCCGGCCGCCCTCGAGCAGGGCATCGGCGAAGACGTCGACGCGTTCGACGGCCATCATCAGCACGAGCGTGCCGCGCAGCTTGCCCATCGCCGACCAGTCGATCAGCGAGTCGGGGTGCCCGGGCGGGACGTGACCGGAGGCGATGACCACCTCGTGGGTGACGCCGCGGTGGGTCACCGGGATGCCGGCCGACGCGGGTGCGGCGATCGAGCTGCTGATACCGGGCACCACGGTGACCGGCACACCGGCGGCGACGCAGGCCTGCAGCTCCTCGAAGCCGCGACCGTAGACATAGGGGTCGCCGCCCTTGAGCCGGACGACGAACTTGCCCTCCTTGGCGCGCGCCACGAGGACGTCGTTGATGGCCTCCTGCTTCATCGCGCGGCCGTAGGGAACCTTGGCGGCGTCGATGATCTCGACCTGAGGGCCGAGCGATTCGAGCAGTTCGGCCGGCGCGAGACGGTCCGCGACGACGACGTCGGCCTCGGCGAGGAGTCGCTGGCCCCGCACGGTGATGAGGTCGGGATCGCCGGGGCCGCCGCCGACCAGCGCGACACCCGGGGCGTGCGGCTCGACGTCGTCGACGGTCAGCGAGCCCTCCGCCAGCGCGCGGCTGATGGCGGCGCGCAACGCGGCCGACAGCTTGTGGTCGCCACCGGCGAGGACTCCGAACTGGACGTCGCGGTGCCGGGCGGATGCCGGGGTGACCGCGGTTCCGTACTGTGCGTCGTCGGCGCGCACGCAGAAGGTGTGGCGGCGCTCGGCCTCGGCGACGACCGCCGCGTTGACCGCCGGGTCGTCGGTGCAGGCCATCACATACCAGGCACCTTCGAGGTCGCCGTCGGCGTACGCGCGGCGGGTCACGGTGATGCCCTGGAACGACTCGACGGCCGGCGTCGGATCGATGGCGATGACGTGTACGTCGGCTCCGGCCGCGATGAGGTTCGGCAGCCGACGCTGTGCGACGGAACCGCCGCCCACGACGACCACCCTGCGGCCCGCGAGGTCGAGGCCCACGAGGTAGTGACCAGACATGGGACGGAACACTACCGGGCGGCCGCCACGTCCCCGGCGGCCGCCGGTGTGATCTACAGCTGCCCTCCGGTGTGTTCTAGAGCGGCAGTTCCCCGGTACGGCGGATGTGGGCCCAGACGTCGGCGGCCGGCACGCCGAGACGGTGCGCGGCCGACTGCAGCAGCGCCCCGAGCAGCTTGGAACTGCAGTAGGCGGCGTCGAGCGCGTCGTCGGCGCCCATGCGGATCTCGTTCCACCACGCCGGGTTCCGGTCGGCGGCCGCCTCGGCCATCGAGATCGCCGTGTCGAAACCGCGATCGCAGTCCACCCGCGCCGGCTGTGTGACCGTCATGCGCGACCCCGGGCCCGCTCGCGCTGCAGGGCACGTTCGCGCGAGGCCTCGAACTTCTGGACCTTGACGTTCATGTCCTCGAGGAAGGCGGCGAGCTGTTCGCGGTAGTGCTCACCGAGCGGCCCGAAGTCCTCGCGCTCGAAGATGCGCCACTTGCGCAGCACCGGCATGACCACCTCCGACATGTGCTGCGGCAGGTCGTAGATGCCGCCCTTGGCGATGAGCACCGCGTTGCGCCGGAAGTTCGGCATGGTGGCGCCGGGCATCTGGAAGTTGGAGACGATTGCATAGATGGCGGCCATCGTCTGGTCGGGTACCAGGTCCAGGGCGCCGGCGACGATGTTGCGGTAGAAGAGCATGTGCAGGTTCTCGTCGGCCGCCACGCGCTGCAGCATGCGGTCGGCGATCGGGTCGCCGCAGGCCTTGCCGGTGTTGCGGTGCGAGACGCGGGTGGCGAGCTCCTGGAAGCTGACATAGGCGACCGCATAGAGCATGTCGAAGCTGTGGTCGCGCTGTCCGTCGTCCTCGGGCAGCGGGTTGAAGCCCGACGTCATGTGGGCCATGCGGATCTCTTCGAGCTCGACCGGGTCGACGCCGCGGGTGACGACCAGGTAGTCGCGCATCACCACCGAGTGGCGGTTCTCTTCGGCCGTCCAGCGGCCGACCCACCAGCCCCACGCGTCGTCGAGGCTGAAATTCTCGGCGATGACCCGGTGGTACGACGGCAGGTTGTCCTCGGTGAGCAGGTTGGTGATCATCGCCGCCTTGGCGGTCTCCGACAGCTGCGACTGTTCCGGGTCCCAGTCGACGCCGCCGAGCATCGCGAAGTTACGACCGGAGTCCCACGGCACGTAGTCGTGCGGATGCCAGTCCTTGGTCATCCGCATGTGACGCTCCACCTCGGTCTCGCACACGGGTAGCAGTTCGCGCAGCAGGTCCGATCCGGTCATCCCGCTGTTGGTCAGTTCCGGGGGTCCGATGAGGGTGGTCACGTGCTCTCCTGGTCCGAAGGTCGGGTGGGACAGGCGGATCGAGAATCCGTCGACAACCACTGTGCGCGCCGGGACGGGTGTTGCTCGTGGGGAGAAAGTCCCGCTTCGATGGGGGCAGACGTCGCGAATGTGGCCGGAACGCTGTCGCCGCCGACACAACGCCCCGTTGTGAGTTCTCGCAGTTGAGAAGGTCCGGTACGTTCAGACCATGGCTGACGATTCGACCCTCAAACCGGTTCGCGTCTACCTCGTCGACGACCACGAGCTCGTCCGACGCGGACTCCGCGACCTCCTCGGCACCGCAGACGACATCGAGGTCGTCGGCGAGGCGGCATCGGTCGGTGAGGCCCTCGTCGGCATCCTCGCGACCAAGCCCGATGTGGCCGTGCTCGACGTCCGGCTGCCCGACGGCAACGGTGTCGAACTCTGCCGCGACGTCCGTGCGGCCGAACCGGACGTGAAGTGCCTGATGCTGACGAGCTACGCCGACGACGACGCCCTGCTCGCCGCCGTGCTCGCCGGCGCGTCGGGCTTCGTGCTGAAGCAGATCCTCGGCCACAACCTGGTGGCCGCGGTCCGCACCGTCGGACAGGGCGGTTCGCTGCTCGACGACCGGTCGACCGCAGCCCTGCTGGCGAAGCTGCGCGACGGCAGGCAGGAGGAGAAGGACCCGCTCGCCGAGCTGACCCATCAGGAACGCGAGGTGTTCAACCTCATCGGCGAGGGCCTGACGAACCGGCAGATCGCCGAGCGGATGTTCTTGGCGGAGAAGACGATCAAGAACTACGTGTCCCGCATCCTCGGCAAGCTGGACATGCAGCGCCGCACCCAGGTCGCGGTGATGGCGACCAAACTGCGCGACGGTAGGAACTAACCGATCAGGGGTACCGACCAGGTCAGCGTGGTCCCGCCCTCCTCGCGGTTCCCGCGCGGGCGGGTCACGACGCTGAACGTCCCGTCGCATTCCTCGGCCCGGCGGGTCAGGTTCTCCAGCCCGCGATAGGTGACGTCGGTGCCGATACCGACCCCATCGTCGATGATCTCGACCGTCAGCACGTCGTCGGCACGGACCGCGACGGCGATGTGTTCTGCCTGCGCGTGCCGCAGCGCATTGCTCAGCCCCTCACGCAGCACCGCGTCGATGTGGGGCCCCAGCGTGTCCGGCACCACGGTGTCGACGGGGCCGTCGAACTGGACGCTCGGCGATATCGACGCGTGCCCGGACAGTTCGGAGACGATGTCGAGGACCCGCCGCCGCAGGGTCGCCCCGTCGGCGCCGGCGGTGACCGTCTGCAGGTCGAAGATCGACGTCCGGATCTGCGCGATCGTGCGATCGAGGTCGGTCATGATCTGTTCGAGTCGCTCGGTGGCGGCGGCGCGGTCGGTCGACCCGGCCAGCAGCGTCTGCACCGACATGCCCACCGCGAACAGGCGCTGGATCACGTGGTCGTGCAGGTCGCGCGCGATGCGGTGGCGGTCCTCGAGCACCTCGAGGTCGCGGGCGATCTGCTGCTGTTCGGCGTACACGACGGCCAGCGAGGCGATCTCGGCGACGCCGGCCAGACCGGCGATCTCCTCGGAGTCCCAGTACGGGCGATTGCGGTGGGTGATGAGCATCCAGCCGAAGGCACCCGAGGCCCGCTGCAGCGGTTGCACCGTCGTCCAACGCGCACCGCGGCGCACCAGTTCCGGCGCCATGGTGCCGGCGCGCAGGACGGTCAGCGCGTTCGCATGCGGCGCGGTGAAGCTGTCGATCTCGATCCGCTCCCCGGTGTGACCGCGCAACTCCACCTCGCCGTCGAGTTCGGTGAGGAGGAAGACGTCGACGGCACCCACCAGGTCGGCGACGTCGACACACATCCGGGACATGGTGTCCGACAGTGCGATACCGGCGAGCGGCTCCGATCCGCGCCGGGCCAGCACCTGCATCCACTGGTGCCGGGTGCGCGCCCGTTCGAAGAGTCCGGCGTTGTCGATGGCGATACCGGCGGCCACCGCGAGCACCGCCACGACTGTCTCGTCGACCTCGGAGAAGTCGTCGGCCGAGCGCTTCTCGGTCAGGTAGATACTGCCGAAAACCTCCCCGCGCACCAGGATCGGCGCACCGAGGAAGGTACGCATCGGCGGGTGGTTCGGCGGGAACCCGACCGAGGTCGGATGCGACCCGAGGTCGTGGATGCGGTGCAGTCGCGGGTCGTCGATCAGCAGACCCAGCACGCCGCGGCCGACCGGCAGGTGCCCCATCGTCGCCCGCTGCGCCTCGGTGATCCCGATGTGGACGAATTCGCTCAGACCGCCGTCGGGACCGCGCACGCCCAGCGCACCGTACTGCGCGTCCACCAGACCAGCGGCCACCTCGACGATGCGCTGCAGGGCACGGTCGAGTTCGACGCCCTGACCGACCACGAGGACGGCCTCGAGCAGCTGGCGCAGCAGCTCGGGGTCGTCCGCGCCATGGGTCGCCAGCGCGTCGAGGGTCTCGCGGAGTCGGCGTGCCGTCATGGGTGAGCCTGCGTCGAGGAGTTTGTCGGCATCGTCCACGACGAGGAGCCTACTCGGGACACGAAGCGGTACAGCGGCTCCGGGATGGCTGCCGGGTGCAGGTGCAGATACGACGCATGGACCGCGTCGGTGACGACGCCGTCGGTGGTGGGCCGGCCCTCGACGTCGCGCCAGGCCCACGCGGGCGCCGTCGCGCCGCCCACACTCACCGTGCTGCGGTGGAACTCGTGTCCGGTGACGCGCTCGCCGGCACGGAACAGCACCGAGTCTCCGACGGCCACCGCGTCGCGGTAGCCGAGAGTCAGCTTCGGTCCGAAGCTGCCGGTGATGCCGAGGACGCCGCTCATCGGGCGGTCGTCGAGGTGATCGGCCAGGTAGACCAGGCCCGCGCACTCGGCGT
Organism: Gordonia sp. GN26; assembly: GCF_054823965.1. Taxonomy (NCBI): domain Bacteria; kingdom Bacillati; phylum Actinomycetota; class Actinomycetes; order Mycobacteriales; family Gordoniaceae; genus Gordonia; species Gordonia sp. GN26. Next base: position 135,566 of record NZ_JSYC01000007.1, read on the forward strand.
GGATCGGCCCGCCTGCCGCCGCGTGTGCACGCAGGTCGGCCCGCAGTTCGTGGTTGGCGCCGAGTTCCTCGGCGTGCTCCTCCGGGAAGCCGCCGCCGATGACGACGCCGGCGGTGTCCGGCGGGAGCCGGTCGCACAGCGGGTCGAACGCGACGACCTCGGCGCCCGCGGCCTCCAGCATCTCGGCGTGTTCGGCGTAGCCGAAGGTGAACGCCGCTCCCCCGGCGACGGCGACGACGGGCCGCGAAGCCGAGGCCGGTGTGCCGTCGAGGTAGGGAGCGAGGGCTTCGGCCGCCGACCAGGGCACGGCATCGGGGATCCGGCGCTGCCGGGCCGCGGCCACGATCGCCGGCAGGTCGAGTGCGTCGCGCAGGTGATCGGTCATCGACGCGACGGCGGCGACCGCGTCGGCGCTGCGCTCGGCAGCGGGGATGAGTCCGAGGTGTCGGGACGGCACGGTCAGCGACGGGTCGCGACGCAGCACGCCGAAGACCGGGACGCCGACCCGGGTACACGCCTGGCGAAGCACCATCTCGTGCCGCGGCGAGCCGACCCGGTTGAGGATGACGCCGGCGATGTGGACCGACGAGTCGTAGGACAGGAACCCGTGTAGCACCGCGGCGAGTGACTGACTGTGCCCACCTGCGTCGACGACCAGCACGACGGGCGCACCGAGTACCGCCGCGACATGTGCGGTCGAGCCGACACCCAGCGGGTCGGAGCCGCTGCCGAGCACGTCGCCGGTGATCCGGCCGTCGAACAGGCCCATCACGCCTTCGACGACAGCGATGTCGGCCCCTGCGGCGCCGTGGGCGAACAGCGGCGCGATCAGGTCCTCGCCCACCAGGTTGGGATCCAGGTTGCGGCCGGGACGCCCGGCGGCGACAGCGTGATAGCCGGGGTCGATGTAGTCCGGACCCACCTTGAACGGCGCCACCCGATGCCCGGCCGCGCGCAGCGCGCCGATCAGTCCGGTCGTCACCGTCGTCTTGCCGCTGCCCGACGACGGGGCCGCGATCACCACCGCCGGTGTCGTCCCGGGCACGGTCACCACTCGATGCCTTTCTGTCCCTTGCGGCCGACGTCCATCGGATGGGCGATCTTACGCATCTCGGTGACGAGATCCGCAGCGTCGACGAGCTTCTGCGGCGCGCGGCGACCGGTGATGACCACGTGCTGGCGTCCGGGGCGTCGGGCGAGCGTCTCGATGACCTCGTCGGTGTCGACCCAGCCCCAGTCGAGCGGATACGTGAACTCGTCGAGTACGTAGAAGTCGTGTTCGCCTGCGTCGAGCCGACGGGCGATCTCGGCCCAGCCGGCGCGTGCCGCGGCGGCGTGGTCATCAGCGTGGTCGGTGTTCGCCCGCAGCCACGACCACCCCTGGCCCATCTTGTGCCACTCCACCGGGCCGCCCGCACCGGTGTCGGTGTGGCACTGCCCGAGAGCGAGCAGCGCCGACTCCTCCCCGACCTTCCACTTGGCGCTCTTCACGAACTGGAAGACCGCGACTCGCATACCGGCGTTCCAGGCACGCATGGCCATGCCGAAGGCGGCGGTGGACTTCCCCTTGCCGTCACCGGTATGGACGGCCAGCACGGGCTGGTTCCGACGCTGGCGGGTGGTCAGGCCGTCATCGGGAACCGAAGCGGGAACCCCTTGGGGCACTGGATGTCTCCTTCGTAGCCGGAGTCAGGCCGCGCCGCGGGTCAGTGCGGTCGCGGACAGCTGGTCCATGGTCAGCAACTCGGCGCCGAGGTGTCCGGCGAGGTCGGCGGCGAGGCCGAGCCGGACCATCCCCTGCTCGCAGTCGACGACCACCGACTCGATGCCCCGGCGGCGGATCGCCGAGGCCGCGAGCCGCGCCCGTGCCGGGGCATCCCGGCCGGAGGTGGCGCGACCGTCGGTGAGGACCACGAGGAGCGGCCGGCGGTTCGGTTCGGTGCGGCGACAACGTTCGACGACGTCGCCGGCCAGGGCCAGCCCCTCGGCCAGTGGCGTCCGGCCGCCCGTGCGGATCTCGGCGAGGCGGCGCACCGCGATGTCCACCGACTTGGTGGGCGGTACGGCCAGCGTCGCGGTACCTCCGCGTGCGACGATCACGGCCACCCGGTCGCGACGCGTGTAGGAGTCCCGCAGCATCTCGACGCACAGTTCCGCCACCGCGGTCAGCCGGCGGCGGGCGGTCATCGATCCGCTCAGGTCCACCACGAACACGACGAGGTTCGATTCCTGCCCGATGCGCTCGGCGGAACGCAGGTCGGGTGCGGCGATCCGGACCGACGACTGCGGTGACCGACCTGCCGCGGCGAGGACGGTGGCAAACAGGTGCACCGGCCGGTCGTCGGTGAAGTCGACGGCGTGCGTCGTGTGTCCACGCCGGCTACGCGCCTTCGATCGGCGGCCCGGGTCGCCGTCTCCGACCCCGGTCACGCGAAGCGCACGCACCCGGCGCCCGGTCGGCGTCGGGGCGGCACCGAAGGCGGGTCCGGGGGCCGGCTGCGACCGGGCCTCCGAGTCCTCCTGCGTATCAACCTCTTTCGAGGGCCCGGAGGGGTCCGAGGACTCCCCCGGCTCCGGCGCGCCCCCACCCGGTCCGCCGTCCGGTGGTGTCGGGTCGTCGTCCGGCGCGTCGGGCGACTCGGGACCGGCGGCGTCCTGGCCGGCCGACATCGCGTCGTCGAGCTGATCGTCCGAGAGACCGGATTCGTCGAAGGGGTTGCGGCGCCTGCGGTGCGGCAGGGCGAGTTCGACGGCGGCCCGCACGTCCTCCTCGGTCACCGTCGTGGCCCCCCGCCAGGCCGCGTGTGCGGCGGCGGTGCGCGCGACGACGATGTCCCCGCGCAGTCCGTCGACGTCGAGGTGGGCGCAGATCCCGGCGATGCGGCGCAGCTCGCGCGTCGGGACCTCGACCCCGCCCACCGCGTCCCGGGCCGCGTGAATCCGCTGTGCCAGATCGTGTTCGGCTTCGGCGTACCCGGTCGCGAATCCATCCGGGTCGGCGTCGAAGGCCATCCGCCGCCGGACGACCTCGACACGTTCGTCGAGATCCTTGCCCGCGGCGACGTCGACCGCGAGCCCGAAGCGGTCGAGCAGCTGCGGGCGCAGCTCCCCCTCCTCCGGATTCATGGTGCCGACGAGCACGAAATCCGCTGCCTGCGTGTGGGATACGCCGTCACGCTCGATGGTGACGCGCCCGCTCGCGGCGGCATCGAGCAGGACGTCGACGAGATGGTCGGCGAGCAGGTTGACCTCGTCGATGTAGAGGACGCCCCGGTGGGCGCGGGCGAGGATTCCGGGGGTGAACTCCGCGCGGCCGTCGCGCAGCACGGAGGTGAGGTCGAGTGAGCCGATCACGCGGTCCTCGGTCGCGCCGATCGGCAGTTCGACGACGCGGCCGGACCGGTCGTCGCCGCCGATCAACGGGCCGAGCCCGCGCACGATGGTGGACTTGGCCGTCCCCTTCTCGCCGCGGATGAGGACGCCGCCGATGCTCGGCGAGATGGCGGACAGGACGAGCGCGAGCTTGAGCTGATCCTGTCCGACAACCGCACTGAAGGGGTAGCGGACCGGGCCCGGATCCGAGGGGTCGGTCATCGTGGGCCGGAACGGAGCATCGACACGTGCGGGATCCCGTCTTCGAGGTACTCGTCACCCTCGGCGACGAAACCGAACTTGCCGTACATCTCGGTGAGGTAGGCCTGCGCCTCGATCCGGCACGGACGGTCCCCGATCTCGTCGAGCGCGACCGTCAGGAGGCGGGCCACCAGCCCACGCCCACGATGAGCGCGTGCCGTGCAGGCACGGCCGATCCGGTACACGGTCCCACCGTCCGACCCCGGCGGCTCCTCGAGGAGTCGAAGGGTCGCCAGCACGGCGTCGTCGTCGGGTTCGCCGCTCTCGGTGATCCAGAACTGACGTGTCGTCGGCTCCAGGTCACGACCGTCGATCTCCGGGTACGGACAGGCCTGCTCCACGACGAACACGTCGACCCGGAGCCGCAGGATCCGGTACAGCGTGGCCGCGTCGATCTCGGCAGCCGTACTCCGGTGTACCTGCGGGCGCTGGTCTTGCTGCGGTTCAGGACTCATGTGTCGTGGTTAGCACAGATGACCGCCCGGGATCACCCCGCGGTGGCGGGGGCCAGCGAGCCGGACTCGACGGTGCTCGCGTCGCGACCGGTCAGCCGCAGGGACTTGTTGGTCCAGTCCCACACCTGTCGGTACAGGTCACGGTTGCCGTTGAGCTTCTGACCGAACGACGGGATGATCTCGGTGAGCTTCGACGACCAGCCGGCGTATTCGGTCGGGAAGCACTTCTCGAGCACCGAGAGCATCGCGGGGACGGCGGTCGACGCGCCCGGGGACGCACCGAGCAGGCCGGACATGGTGCCGTCCTCGGAGGTCACGACGGCCGTGCCGAACTCCAGCTTGCCGCCGACACCGGTCTTGCGGATGACCTGGACGCGCTGACCGGCGGTGATGAGCTCCCAGTCGGCGCCGAGTGCACGCGGCACGAACTCCGACAGCGTGTTGACGCGGTCAGCCTTGTTCGCGGCGAGCTCGCTGATGAGGTACTTGAGCAGGCCGAACTCCTGCGGCGCGATCGACACCATCGGCAGCAGGTTGCCGGGCTTGATCGAGGCGGGCAGGTCCGTGATCTTGCCCGACTTGAGGAACTTGGGCGACCAGCCGGCGTACGGGCCGAACAGCAGACCCGGCTTGTGGTTGATCACACGGGTATCGAGGTGCGGCACCGACATCGGCGGCGCACCCACGGCGGCCTGGCCGTAGACCTTGGCCTGGTGCTCACCGATGAGGTCGGGGTTGGTGCAGCGGAAGAACTCGCCCGAGACGGGGAAGCCGCCGAAGCCCTTGGCCTCTTTGATTCCCGACTTCTGCAGCAGGTGCAGCGCACCGCCGCCGGCACCGACGAAGACGAACTTCGCGTGGACCTTCAGGACGTCGCCGGTGCGGCCATTGCGGACCTTGACGATCCAGCTGCCGTCGGACTGCTTGGACAGGTTGGTCACCGAGTGACCGAAGTAGATGTCGGCGCCCTGCGCGACGTGGTTGAGCAGCTGCTGGGTCAGCGCACCGAAGTCGACGTCGGTGCCCTGGTCGAACCAGTTCAGCGCGACGGGGTCGGAGAAGTCGCGACCGGCCGACATCAGCGGGAGACGCTTGGTGAACTCGGCGGGGTCGTCGATGAACTCCATGCCCTCGAACAGGGTCTGGCCTGCGAGGTTGTCGTAGCGCTTGCGCAGGTACTTCACGCCGGCGTCACCGTGGGTGAAGGCGACGTGCGGGATCGGGTTGATGAACTCCGAGGGATCACCGAGGATGCCCTTGTCGACCGCGTGGGCCCAGAACTGGCGCGACACCTGGAACTGCTCGTTGATGTTGAGCGCCTTGGTGATGTCGACGTTGCCGTCGGCGGTCTGGGGCGTGTAGTTGAGCTCACACAGCGCCGAGTGTCCGGTGCCCGCGTTGTTCCACGGGTCGCTGCTCTCGGCCGCCGCGGCGTCGAGCCGTTCGAACAGGCTGATCGACCAATCAGGCTGCAGCTGACGGAGAAGAGCTCCCAGGGTGGCACTCATGATGCCTGCACCCACCAAAGCCACGTCGGTCTTGATCACCGTTTTCGACACCTGGACTCCACTTCGAGCTCATCAACGATCTTTTCATCGGCCATTGTCCAGCATGGCACGTTCTGTCACAGAATCGACCTGCTCAACTGTGGTATCCGTGACACTTCCGCTGTGCCCCCTGCCCGAGCGGAGGGGTCACTAAGCTGGCTGCTGTGAGCGTATCCGCAGGCACCGGCTGGCAACCCGACCGCTTCCTGGACCATTACCAACTCCGCACCATCCCGCTGGGCGACGATCCGGACGGGGAATCACCCGTCACCGCGACGCTGATCCGGCGCGCCGAGGCGGGCGCGCGCATCGCCGATCCCCGTCCCGTGGCCGGTGCGGTGCTCTATGTGCACGGCTTCACCGACTACTTCTTCCACGAGCCGCTCGCGGATTTCTTCACCGCCCGCGGTTACGCGTTCTACGCGATCGACCTGCGGAAATGCGGACGATCGCGGGAGAGCCACCACACCGCCCACTTCACCACCGACCTCGCCCGGTACGACGAGGAACTCGGCCTCGCGCTCGAGCTGATCGCCGAGGAGGTCGGTGCGGACACCCGCATGATCATCGCCGGGCACTCGACGGGCGGCCTGATCACCGCGCTGTGGCTCGACCGGCTGCGCGAGCAGGACCCGGCCCGGCACGGGCTCGTCGACGGCCTGCTGCTCAACTCCCCGTGGCTGGACCTCCAAGGTGACGCGGTGCTGCGGACGCTGCCGGTGACGATGCTGATCAAGGCGGTGGCCGCGGTGCAACCCGCCCGGGTGATCCCGCAGGAGCTCTCCTCGGCCTACGGCGAGAGCCTCCACGAGAGTGCGCACGGTGAGTGGAGCTACGACCTAGCCCTCAAACCGATGGGGGGCTTCCCGGTCACCTTCGGGTTCCTGAACGCCGTCCGCAACGGGCAGCGGCGGCTGCACCGCGGTATCGATGTCGGCACACCGGCACTCGTGTTGCGTTCGGACAAGACCCATTTCGCGAAGACCTACTCGTCGTCGACCGATCGCGCCGACGTCGTCCTCGACGTCCGTCAGATCGCCCGCTGGAGCGGCTGTCTCGGCGGGCGCGTGTCGACCGTCCCCATCCCCGATGCCCGCCACGACGTATTCCTGTCCGTGCCGCATGCGCGGGAGCATGCGTATCGCGAGGTCGACGACTGGCTCACCCACACCATCCGACCCGCGACCGAATCCTCGGAAACCAGCAGAAAAGAGAGCACCCTATGACCGCCACGCAGGTCGTCGACCTGGCCATCATCGGCTCCGGCAGCGGCAACTCCATCCCCGACGAGCGCTACGTCGAGAAGACGATCGCCATCTTCGAGGAAGGCGTGTATGGCGGCACCTGCCTCAACGTCGGCTGCATCCCGACCAAGATGTTCGTCTACGCGGCGGAGGTCGCCGAGATCGCCACGCAGGGGGCACGTCTCGGGGTGCACGCCAAGGTGGACTCGGTGGACTGGCCCGGCATCGTCGAGCGCGTGTTCGGGCGGATCGACCCGATCTCCGAGGGCGGCAAGGAATATCGCGTCGACCGGTGCGAGAACATAACCGTCTACAGCTCGCACGTCGAGTTCGACGGCCGGGACGACGACGGTCTCTACCGCCTCGTCACCGCCGACGGCGCAACGGTTCTCGCGCGCGAGGTCGTCTTGGCCGCCGGCTCCCGCGCGGTCATCCCGCCGGTCATCGCCGACTCCGGCGTGACGTACTACACCAACAACGACGTGATGCGTCTGCCGGAACTGCCCGAACGGCTCGTCATCGTCGGAAGCGGCTACATCGCAGCCGAATTCGCGCACGTCTTCGGCGCTCTCGGTTCACGCGTGTCGATCATCGCCCGCGGCCCCGCGTTGCTGCGCAAGCAGGATGCCGACATCTCCAACCGCTTCACCGAGGTGGCGAAGGAGAAGTGGGACGTCCACCTCGACACCGGCATCACCGGTGCGGAGGACCTGGCCGACGGCGGCGTCCGCCTGCGGTTCGACGACGGCACGCACCTCGAAGCCGATGTGCTGCTCGTCGCCACCGGCCGGAAACCCAACGGCGACCGCCTCAATCTCTCCTCGGTCGGCATCGAACTCGACGAGGAGGGCCGGGTGCGCTGCGACACCCGCGGCCGCACCGCCGCGCGCGGAGTGTGGACGCTCGGTGACGTCAGCTCGCCATACCAGCTCAAGCACGTCGCCAACCACGAGGAGCGGGTGGTGCAGGCCAACCTGCTCAAGGGTTGGGACGCACCCGATCTCGTGGAGTTCGACCACCGGTTCGTCCCGGCAGCCGTCTTCACGCACCCGCAGATCGCCTCGGTCGGGCTGACCGAGGACGAGGCCCGCGACGCCGGGTACGACATCACCGTCAAGGTCCAGGCCTACGGCGACGTCGCCTACGGCTGGGCGATGGAGGACGCCACCGGCTTCTGCAAGGTGATCGCCGAACGCGGCACCGGCAAGATCCTCGGCACGCACATCATCGGCCCGCAGGCCCCGACCGTGATCCAGCCGGTGATCCAGGCGATGTCCTTCGGGCAGACCGCGCTCGAGGTCGCCCGTGGCCAGTACTGGATCCACCCGGCGATGCCCGAGGTCCTCGAGAACGCGCTGCTCGGGCTGGAGATCTAGCGCAGATCTAGAAGATCGTCGACCGCAGGGCGATCTCGCTGGCCAGTTCGGCGGGAGCGTTCTGCGGGATCCAGTGGTCGACGCCCGCGAGTTCGCAGAACCGGAAGTCGGAGTAGGCGTATCGGCCGCTGCCCTCTGCCTGCTCACGACCGAGCGCGGCGTCGGAGTCACTCCAGACGAGGGTCGTGGGGATCTCCACCGGCGGGCACGCCATGGTGCCCTTGATGTCGCCGACGAAGTTGGCGCGGTACCAGTTCAGAGCGGCCCTGAGTGCGCCCGGTTCGCGCAGCGGGGCGAGTTCCTCGGCGGTGACCCCGGCCGCGCGCAGCTTCGCACCATCGTCGGCGAGAAGTGTCTCCTCGGCGCCGTCGGCGACGAAATCCAGGATGTAGGAGGACCGTTCGCGCTGATCACTCGCAGCGAGCGCATCCCGCATCGCCGACGGGTGGCCGGTGCTCGCGACCACCAGACCGGTGAACCGGTCGGGGTACTTGCCCGCCAGATGCCACGCGACGATGCCGCCCCAGTCGTGTCCGACCAGAATCGCGTACCCGATCTTCAGTTCGTCGAGCACGGCGATCACGTCCGACACCAGGCGGCTGAGGTGATAGTCCTCGACAGCCTCGGGTCGCGCGCCCGGGCTGTAGCCGCGCTGGTTCAGGACCAGCGTCCGCAGGCCCGATTCGTGGAGTCGCGGGAGCACCGCGTCGTAGCAGGAACCGTCCACCGGGAAGCCGTGAAGCAGCAGGACCCACGGGCCCCGATCCGGTCCCCCGATCCGGACGTCGAAGGTGAGGCCGTTGACTGTCACCGGACGCTGATCTTCAGTCATTGGGCCACGATAGCGTCTGCGCCGAACCGGCGTTGAGGTCCACGTGGTGGCGGATGACCGGCGCGGAGGCGGGCGGCCCGTTCTCGATGAGATGCATCACCGCGTCCATGTCGAGGTGCTCGCCGACCAGGTCTGCCATGGTGTCGACCTGACGCCGCCGGATCGCCTCCACCACGGTGTCGCCCGCGACCCGGAAGTCCCGCACACCGGCCTCGGCGGCCACCTCGGTGAGCAGACGACGCCGGAAGGCGTCGTTGGCCAGCAGTCCGTGCCAGTGCGTCCCACGGACCGCACCTCGCACCGCGCCTTCGGGTCCCGCGGCGTCGTCGACGATCCAGGCGTCCTCCCGCGACCCGACGACCCGCCCGTGGTGGATCTCGTAGCCGCTGATCACCTCTCCCCCGCGGCCGGTACCGCTGACCTGCCGCAACGTCTTCTCGGCGGCGAAGCAGATGTCGAGATCGAACACGCCGAGGCCGTCGACGCGGCCGCGGCCGGATTCGATCACGTCGTCGATGGTGCGAGCCATCATCTGGAAACCACCGCAGATGGCTACCACCGGGGCGCCCCGGGCCGCACGGGCGATGACCGCCTCGGCGAGCCCGCGGTCGCGCATCCAGGCGAGGTCGGAGACCGTGGCACGGGTTCCGGGGATGACCACCAGGTCGGCGGCGGCGGCGCTGCCCGGGTCGTCGACCCAGGTCACGTCGACCCCCGGTTCGCAGGCGAGCGCCTCGACGTCGGTGGAATTGGAGATGCGAGGCAACCGGATCGCGGCGACGCGGAGCCGCGCCCCCGGGCCGGCCGGGTCCGTCGGCGGCCCGACCCGCCGGCCCACAGGTGCGGCCAGGGAGTCCTCGGCGTCGAGCCAGAGATCGTCGCAGAACGGCAGGACGCCAAGGGTCGGGCGGCCGGTGATCGCCTCGACCTGTTCCAGCCCGGGTTCGAGGATGGTCGGGTCGCCCCGGAACTTGTTGACGACGTACCCCGCGATCAGCGCCTGGTCGGCGGGATCGAGGATCGCGGTGGTGCCGAACAGCGAGGCCAGCGAGCCACCGCGGTCGATGTCGGTGACCAGCAGAACCGGGAGTCGCGCGGCCTGCGCGAGCCCCATGTTGGCGATGTCGTTGCGACGAAGGTTGATCTCGGCGACCGAGCCCGCCCCCTCGCAGATCACGATGTCGAAGTCGCGGCGGAGCGCGGCGAGCTCCGCGGTGACGACTTCCCTCAGCCGGGACCGCCAGGCCAGGTAGTCCCGGGCGCCGACGTCGCCTGCCGGGCGGCCGCGCAGCACGACATGGGAGCGCCGGTCGCTGCCGGGTTTCAGCAGGACGGGGTTGAACCGCGTGGAGGGTTCGAGTCCGCAGGCGAAGGCCTGCAGGGCCTGGGCGCGGCCGATCTCCCCGCCGTCGAGGGTGACCACCGAGTTGTTGGACATGTTCTGCGCCTTGAACGGCGCGACCCGGAGGCCGTCGCGCGCGAGAGCACGGCACAGGCCTGCGACGACGAGGCTCTTGCCGGCGTCGCTACTGGTTCCGCCCACGAGTAACGCACCACCGAGATCGGCCACCACGACAGCGTAGTGGTGGGGTCGTTCACACGACGCACCACTTGCCTCGCGAATCGCTCCGGCTGGTTACAGTGACGACAACGCCTGCAAGGGCGTGGTCGGGAAGGCCTGTGCGAGCGGGTCGGGACAAGGGGGTCGTCGGGCGTGGAGACAGTGGAACCCGGATCGGTGTTCGCCGGGTATCGCGTGATCTCCCTGCTGGGGCGCGGCGGGATGGGCCAGGTCTGGCTCGTCGAACATCCGACGCTGGGCCGTCGTGAGGCACTGAAGATCATCTCGCCGAATCCGGCCGACCCGAGCTTCCACGAGCGGTTCCGCAACGAGGCCCGGACCGCGGCGGCCCTCGATCACCCGGGCATCGTCACCGTCTTCACCCACGGCGTGGAGAACGGCAGCCCGTGGTTCTCGATGACCTACCTCGACGGCAAGGACCTCACCGGTGCCGGCCCGATGCCCGTCGACGAGGTCGTCACCATCACCGCCCGCGTCGCCGACGCGCTCGACTACGCACATGGTCAGCGGGTCATCCACCGCGACGTCAAGCCGGCGAACATCGTCGTCGCCCGGGGGCCGGACGGCCGCATCACCCGCGTGACGGTTCTCGACTTCGGTATCGCCAGACTGGTCGACGGCACCAAGATGACCGCGACCAACCTGTTCGTCGGCACGCTGGCCTACGCCGCTCCCGAACTCCTCACCGGCGAGGCCGCGATACCAGCCTCGGATCAGTACGCCCTGGGCTGCACCGTCTTCCAGCTGCTCACCGGCCGTCAGCCGTTCCCGGGCAACACCCCGATGGCGCTCATCTCGGGACATGTGAACTCGCCCGTGCCCCGGCCGTCGGACCACGATCCGGCTCTGGCGCATCTCGATCCGGTCTTCGCCCGGGCACTGGCCAAGCAGCCCGGCGACCGGTTCGCATCGTGCACGGAGTTCGCGCGGGCACTCGAGCAGGCGGCGGCCGCGGGCCCGCGTCGCGCGGCGCGCACCACCCCGGCCCCGGCGTTCCCGCCCCGAATCCCGCAGCAGCCCCCTTTCCAGCCGCACACCCCGCCCACCCCGCATCAGCCGCTCGCCCCGGCCCCGGTCTTCGCCGGCGGCTTCCCCCCGCCGCCGCCGAAGAAGAAGCGGACCGGGCTCCTCTGGGGTGTGGGCGCAGGTGCCCTCGTCCTCGTCCTGGCGCTCGTGATCACCGCGATCGTCCTGGTCGGCTCCGACGACGCCCCGGCGACCACGGCCTCAGGGGCCTCGACCTCGACGAGCTCGTCGGCCGGATCGACCAGTGCCACACCGGGTTCGGGCGGCGACTTCGAGTCCATCGCCTCGAGCGGCGACAGCACCTGCGCGGTGCGCGGCGACGAGCTGTTCTGCTGGGGCGGCAACCAGTACGGCACCCTCGGCGACGGTTCGACGACGGACCGGCCGCGCCCGGAGAAGGTGTCCGGCCTCGACGACGTGTCCGCCGTCGACATGGGCGGCCTCGGCAGAACCTGCGCGATCGCCTCGGGTGACCTCTACTGCTGGGGCCAGGGCGCCGGACAGACCGGCCAGAACGTCACGCTGCCGAGCAAGGTGCCCGGCCTGACCGACGTGAGCGCGGTGGCCGTCGGCCTCACCACCTGTGCCGTCAGCTCCGGCGACCTCTACTGCTGGGGCAACAACCTGCACGGACAGACCGGTGCGGGCGCCGACCCCACGATCCCCACACCGACGCGGGTTCCCGGTCTGTCGAACGTCACGGCGGTCTCGACGTCCCACACGACGACCTGTGCCATCGCCTCGGGCTCCGCCTACTGCTGGGGCAACAACGCCGACGGTCAGGTCGGCGACGGCACCACCACCAACCGGTCCACCCCGACCGAAGTCGACCTGGACTCCCCCACCTCGATCAGCACGAGCCTCTACTCGACGTGCGCGGTCGCGAACGGTTCCGGCGGCGCCTCGGGGACCGTGTTCTGCTGGGGCGAGAACGGTTCCGGCCAGCTCGGCGACGGAACCGAGGTCAGCCGACAACGACCGACACCGATCGACGTCCGGGGCGCGACACAGGTCTCCACCACGGGTTACGCCGCTTGCGCCGCGGCGGGCGGTTCGGCCTACTGCTGGGGTTCACGGAGCGCGCTCCCCGACCATGCCCCGGACCGGATCAGCGGGCTGTCGGGCGTCACCGAGGTGACCACCGGTTCGGCCAACGTGTGCGCGGTCGCCGACGCGAAGATGTACTGCTGGGGACTGAACTCCAAGGGACAGCTCGGCAACGGCACCACGACGACGAGCAACGAGCCGCAGCCCGTGCGCTTCCCCGCCTGACCCGCCCAGTGGGCGTGGACGCCGGTCAGGCGTCCGGCAGGGTCAGGATCTCCGCGCCGTCCTCGGTGACCACGAGGGTGTGTTCGAACTGCGCGGTCCATTTTCGATCGGCGGTCACGACGGTCCAACCGTCGTCCCACATCTCCCAGGCGAGGGCACCGAGATTGATCATCGGCTCGATGGTGAACACCATCCCGGGTTCGAGGACGGTGTCGACGTTGGGTTCGTCATAGTGCAGCACGACGAGCCCGTTGTGGAAGGTCTCACCGATGCCGTGCCCGGTGAAGTCGCGGACGACGCTGTAACCGAAGCGGTTCGCATACGACTCGATGACGCGGCCCACGACGTTGAGTTCGCGTCCCGGCTTGACCGCCTTGATCGCCCGTTCGGTGGCGGTACGGGTGCGCTCGACGAGGTCGACGACCTCCTGCTCGACGTCACCGGCGAGGAAGGTCGCGTTGGTGTCGCCGTGGACGCCGTCGATGTAGGCGGTGACGTCGATGTTGACGATGTCGCCGTCGGCGATGACGGTCGAGTCCGGGATGCCGTGGCAGATCACCTCGTTGAGCGAGGTGCAGCAGGACTTCGGGAAGTCCTTGTAGCCCAGCGTCGACGGGTAGGCGCCGTGGTCGACCATGTACTCGTGGGCGATCCGATCGAGTTCATCGGTCGTCACGCCGGGTGCGACGGCCTTGCCGGCCTCGGCGAGCGCATTCGCGGCGATCTTGCCCGCGAGGCGCATCTTCTCGATGGTCTCCGGCGTCTGCACCCAGGGTTCGTGGCCCTCGTTGACGGTGGGTTTCCACGCGTACTCCGGCCGCTCGATGGAGTCGGGGACGGTTCGGATCGGCGTCGGGGTACCGGGGGTCAGGGCACTGCGAACTGGCATGCGAACCACTTTATCCATCCACCCGGGGTGGACCGGTGCGCGGACGGCTGTGGCGCGACAACTAAGCTCGCCCTAAGACTTCCACGCCACTGGGCGTCGGGACCGGATTCGAAGGTGGTGACGGTGGGCGCGTCGATCAGATCGGTGCGGGCCTTGCTGGTGGTGGTCCTGACCGTCGTGACCGCCTCGGCGTGCTTCGTCACCCCGATCGAGCAGGACCGGCACTCCCCCGGCGCGCATCTGCGCACCGGGCCGCAGACGGCCACCCTCGACGGGAACGACGTGACACCCGTCGCAGACGATCCGGGATCGGCGCTGCCGGTCACCGTCGACTCCATCCGCTACGGACCGGTGACCGTGACCGACACCAGCCGGATCATCGCGGTCGACGTCAGCGGCACCCTCGGCAGCATCGTCTTCGCACTCGGTCTGGGTTCACGGGCCGTCGGCCGCGACACCTCGACGGCCTTTCCGTCGGCGATCGGACTCCCGGTGGTGACGAACCGCGGGCACAGTCTCAACGCCGAATCCGTTCTGGCCCTTGCCCCGACGGTTCTGCTGGTCAGCGAGTCGACGGTACCGGTGACCGCGGTGGACCAGATCCGCGACTCCGGCGTCACCGTGGTGGTGTTCCCCGCCACCCGCGACCTCGCGTCCAACAACACGTTGATGCGGTCGGTCGCCAAGACCCTCGGCGTCCCCGAGGCGGGTGAGAAGCTCGTCGAACGCACCGATGCACAGATCGAGGCCGCCCGCGATCTCGTCCCCGACCCCTCCGGCGACCCGACGATGGCCTTCCTCTACATCCGCGGCCGCAACCTCCTGCTCCTCGCGGGCCCCGGTTCGGGCGCCGACGACCTGATCGCCGAACTCGGCGGCCGCGACGCCGGTGAGGCCGCGCAGCTCACCGGTGCGTTCACCGCCATCACCGCCGAGGCGATGATCACGGCCGACCCCGACGTCCTCATCGTCATGACCCAGGGTGCCGACACGGTCGGCGGACCCGACGGAGTTCTGACGCTCCCGGGCATCGCCGACACCGAGGCGGGCCGCAACCGCCGCGTCGTGCAGATGGACGAGAGCAAGATCCTGGCCTTCGGTCCCGACGTCGGACTCGTCCTCTCGGCGCTGGCGAAGGCGATCTACACATGAGCATCCGGACCGCCGAGACCAAGACCGAGACCACGGCACCCGTGACTGCCCGCTCGCACCGGGTGCGCAACACCGTCGTCGTCGCCGTGATGCTTCTCGCGACCGCGACGTTCGCGATCATCTCGGCCGGGATCGGCCAGGTGGAGATCCCGCCGCTGGAGGTGCTCGGCAGCATCGCGCACCATTTCCACCTCGAGATCGGACCGCTGCCCTCGCATCCCAACGGCGAAGGGGCCCTGTGGAATGTCCGGTTCCCGCGCATCGTGCTCGGACTGTTCGTCGGCGCCGCACTCGGCGCCGCGGGGTGCCTCCTGCAGGGCGTCCTCGCCAATCCGCTCGCCGAGCCGAGCATCATCGGGGTGTCCTCCGGGTCGGCCATCGGCGCCTGCCTGGTGATCGTCCTCGCGGGTGGTTCGGCGGGAGCCGGTGGGGCCGCCGGGAACTGGGCGCTGGCCGGAGCGGCCTTCCTCTTCGGCCTCGTCACCGCCGCCGCGGTCTACCTGCTCTCCCTGCGGGACGGATCGTCGTCGGCGATCATGCTGGTGCTGACCGGCATCGCGGTGAACGCCTTCGCCGCGGGCGTCATCGCCTTCCTGACCTTCGTCGCCTCCACCGCGGCCCGCGAGCAGATCGTCTTCTGGCAGCTCGGTTCGCTGGCCGGCCGCACCTGGAGCGAGATCTGGGTGGTGGCACCGCTCGTGGTCGTCGGCGTCGCGGCCTGCGTGCTCCTGGTCCACAAGCTCGACCTGCTCGCCCTCGGTGAGATCCAGGCGGCGTCGCTCGGTGTCAACGTCGAATCCGTTCGACGCCAGGCGATCGTGCTGACCGCGGTCCTCACCGCCGCTGCCGTGGCCTTCGCCGGGATCATCGCCTTCGTCGGTCTGGTGGTCCCGCACGTGATGCGGCTCATCGTCGGCCCCAAGCACTCGATCCTGCTGCCCACCAGCGTGATCGGCGGCGCGCTCGTCATCACCGGCGCCGACCTCGCGGCCCGTACGATGGTCGGCGACGCCGACCTCCCCCTCGGCATGTTCACCGCATTGATCGGCGGGCCGGTCTTCTTCATCCTGCTGCGTCGCAGCCGTCGCGCGGGGGCGGGTTGGTGACCGCCGCCGTGTCCGCGGGCACGCCGGGCATCGCCGCCGAGGACGTCCGGGTCGAACTCGGCGGCCGTGAGGTCGTCCGCGGCGTCTCCCTCGAGGTCCATCCCGGCGAACTGGTGGCGCTGGTCGGCCCGAACGGATGCGGCAAATCGACGCTGCTGTCGGTGCTCTCGGGCACGCGTGGCCCGAAGAGCGGCCGCGTGACCATCGACGGACGGGACGTCGCGACCACCCCGCTGCGCGAGCTCGCACGACACCGCAGCGTGGTCACCCAGCAGAACCGGGTGGACACCCCGTTCACCGTCGCCGAGGTCGTCGCCATGGGGCGCTACCCCTGGATGCGTACCCCCAGGGCAGCCGACTCCCCCGCGGTCATCGCCGACGCCGTCGATCTGTGCGAACTCGCCGACATCATCGACCGCCCCTTCGCCCAGTTGTCCGGCGGTCAACAGGCCCGGGTGTCACTGGCGCGGGCGCTGGCCCAGGACACCCCGGTGATGATGCTCGACGAGCCGACCGCCGCCCTCGACATCCACCACCAGGAGCAGGTCCTGGAGATTCTGCGCATCCACCGCGACGCCGGGAACGCCGTACTGCTGGTCGTGCACGACCTGACCCTCGCGGCGGCCTACGCCGACCGCATCGCGGTGATGAAACACGGTGAGCTGCTCGCCATCGGTTCGACCGACGAGGTGATGACGGCCGAACTGCTGAGCCGCACCTACGACCATCCGGTCGAGGTCATCGACCACGGCGGGCGCCGGGTGATCCTGCCCGAACGCTCGTCCCGTTGATCGAGCTCAGCGGACCGCGTACCCCGGGCCCAGCCCGTCGAAGAAGTCGCGGGTGACGGCGACCGCGTTGTTCGAGTCGCCGCCGCGGACGACGAGCGTGGCGAAGGCGATGTCGCCGCGGTAACCGGCGAACCAGGCGTGCGATCCGCCGGCGAACTCGGCCTCACCGGTCTTGCCGAACACCGCTCCGCGACCGTCGATGACCGACGCGGTACCGCTGGTGATCACGGCACGCATCATCGGCCGCAGTTGCTGGTAGACCTCCGGCGGCATCGTCGGGGTCGGCCCCTCGATCTCGGTCGGTTTGTCCAGGATCAGTTGCGGCACGGGAGCTTTGGAGCCGTTGGCGACGGTCGCGGCGACGAGCGCCAGGCCGAGGGGCGAGACGAGCACCTTGCCCTGTCCGAAACCGTCCTCACTGCGTGCGACCAGTTCGTTCTCGATCGGCACCGAGCCGGACACCGCGTCGAGGCCGGCGATCGAGTACCGCTGACCGATCCCCATCGCCGCGGCGGTGTGGGCGAGGTCCGAGGGCCCCATCTGGCTGGCGAGTTTGGCGAACGTGGTGTTGCAGGATGCGGCGAACGCCTGCAGCATCGACACCGTGCCGAGCGAGAAGCCGTTGTAGTTCGGGATCAGTCGCGGACCGATCTGGATTTCTCCCGGGCAGCCGACGGTGGTGTCGGGTCCGGCCATCTTGCGGTTGATGGCGGCTGCCGCCGTGACCATCTTGAACGTCGAGCCGGGCGGGTACAGGCCGGTCGTCGCGATCGGGCCCTGCCGGTCGGCGTTGGGGTTCTGCGCGACGGCGAGGATTCGGCCGGTGGACGGCTGCACGACGACCAT
Source organism: Gordonia sp. GN26 (assembly GCF_054823965.1). Lineage (NCBI taxonomy): Bacteria > Bacillati > Actinomycetota > Actinomycetes > Mycobacteriales > Gordoniaceae > Gordonia > Gordonia sp. GN26. Next base: position 153,317 of record NZ_JSYC01000007.1, read on the forward strand.
CGCGACCTGGAACCTGTTGGCGGCGTTGACCGCTCGCTGAGCGGCGTTCTGCACGGTCCGCGACAGGCTGAGCGACACGGCGGGCGACGGGTCGGCGTCGTGGTCGGCGAGCACGTCGGCGTCGAGTCCGTTGGGGTTCACCGAGACCACCCGCCATCCGGCCCGTCCGGCGACCTCTCCGTCGACGACCTTCTTGACCTCGGTCAGCAGCGCCGGCGCGAACTTCGGATCCTTGGGGACCAACTCGGCTTGTTCGTTGGTGACGACGCCGGGGATCGCGAGCTGGTCGCGCAGCCGGTCGAACTGGGCGTGGGTGAGGCGGGCCAGCGGATACTGCTGACCGTTCGACGTGACCTGTTCGGTGATCAGCTGCTCGTCGAGGTCGCGATTGAAGGGACGCAGCACCGCGACCGCGCTCGTCACCGAGGATGCGACCGAGGCCCCCTGTTCGGTGGCCTTCTCCGGGTCGAAGTTCACGCCGACCACGGTGCCGTTGACCATGACCTCCGAACCGTCGGCCTCGTTCACCGTCGCCCGGGGCGCCTCGATGATCTGCAACGAGAGGCGTTGATCCGCGCCGAGTTTCGGATGGACCGCGGTCGACGCCCAGCGCACCGCCCAGCCGGCGTCGGATCGACCCAGGTGCAGCGTGGCGTCGTACGACCAGTCACGACCGCGCGGGAGCGCCCACGTGTAGTCGACCTCCACCTCGGCGGTGTCGCCGGTGACACGAACCCGACCGGCCTTGGCCTCGAGTTCCTCGGCGGCGAGTCCCGACCACGCCGACTCCATCGCCGAACGGGACGTCTGCGGCACATCGGTGAGGGCGGCCGCGGCGTCGAGTTCCTGCTGGGAGTACGCCTCGAGGAAGCGTTCCGCGGCGCGGCGCGGGCCGTCGTCCTCCGCGGACGAACAGGCGGCGGTCGCACTGATCACGACAGCACAGACCGCGACCATCACCGCCGGGGTCCATCGAGTTCGCATGCGCCACATCGCGGTCGAGTCTATGGCTGCGGGGCGCCGATACCGGGTAGGCACGCGGGAGGTCGCGGTGTGACCTGGGACCGGGTGCCTTTCAGTCGACGAGGACGGTCGCGAAGGTGCCGACCTCGGTGAACCCGATCCGGTCGTAGACCGCACGGGCGGTCTCGTTGAAGCTGTTGACGTACAGGCTCGGGAGTCGTCCGTGGGTCGCGATCGCCTCGGCGACCGCCGCGGTGCCACCCAGGCCCAGGCCCTCACCGCGCCGGTCCGGAGACACCCACACGCCCTGGATCTGACCTACCCGCCGCGACAGCGACCCGATCTCCGCCTTGAACACGACGTCGGGACCGTCGAAGCGCGCGAAGACTCGTTGCGCGGAGATCAGCGACGCCAGCCGCCTGCGGTAGGAACGTCCGCCGTCGCCCGCGGTCGGGTCGACGCCGACCTCGCCGATGAACATGTCGATCGCGGCCGGCATGTAGGCGTCGAGGTCGTCGAGGGTGACCTGCCGCACGGCCGGATCCGACGGGACTGCCGGGCACCCGGACAGGACGAGCAGCGGCTGGACCGGGCGCACCTCCCTCGCCGGACCCCACACGGGTTCGATCTGCTGCCACATCGGCAACACCAGGTCGGCGCGGCCGACGATCGACGAGCAGGCGCGGGGTGCGGCGACAGCACGGTCGGAGAAGTAGTCGAGGTCGTCGGCGGACCCGATCAGCGGGATCAGGTTGGCACCGGAGAAACACAGCGACGTCGACGGGTCCTGTGCGGTCCAGAGTTCACCGCCGAGCAGACGCGGATTGATGCCGTGGGTCTCGAACCTCGCCGCGACCATGCACATCGCCACCGGATCGGACATGAGCACGCGTTCGACGGCAGCCGCATCACGCGCGCCGAGCGGTTTGTCGCCCAGTAGCTTCAGCACCACCGCTCCTCACTTCCCCACGGGAACCCACGACAGCGCCCGATCGGCTCGAGTCGTGGAGCCTAGGAGACGGTGACCACGGGCGAACCGACGTGCGTGCCGTCTCCAGTTTCCCCTGATTCCTCGGCAATCCGCAGCGCTTCTTCGATCAATGTCTCCACGATCTGCGCTTCCGGCACGGTCTTGATGACCTCACCCTTGACGAAGATCTGTCCCTTGCCGTTTCCGGAGGCGACACCGAGGTCGGCCTCGCGGGCCTCACCCGGTCCGTTGACCACGCAACCCATGACGGCGACGCGCAGCGGGACCTCCATGCCCTCGAGGCCCGCGGTCACCTCGTCGGCCAGCTTGTAGACGTCGACCTGGGCGCGGCCACACGACGGGCACGACACGATCTCGAGCTTGCGGGGACGCAGGTTGAGCGACTGCAGGATCTGGTCGCCGACCTTGATCTCCTCGGCCGGCGGCGCCGACAGCGACACGCGGATGGTGTCGCCGATGCCCTCGCTCAGCAGTGCGCCGAACGCGACGGCCGACTTGATTGTGCCCTGGAATGCCGGACCGGCCTCGGTGACGCCGAGGTGCAGCGGGTAGTCGCACTGGGCGGCCAGCTGGCGGTAGGCCTCGACCATGATCACCGGGTCGTTGTGCTTGACCGAGATCTTGATGTCGCCGAAGCCGTGCTCCTCGAAGAGGCCCGCCTCCCAGAGCGCCGACTCGACGAGCGCCTCGGGCGTCGCCTTGCCGTACTTCTGCAGGATGCGCTTGTCGAGCGAGCCCGCGTTCACGCCGATGCGGATCGGGATGCCCGCGTCACCGGCGGCCTTGGCGACCTCTTTGACGCGGCCGTCGAATTCCTTGATGTTGCCCGGGTTCACGCGCACCGCGGCACACCCGGCGTCGATCGCGGCGAAGATGTACTTCGGCTGGAAGTGGATGTCGGCGATGACCGGGATCTTGGACTTCTTGGCGATGATCGGGAGCGCCTCGGCGTCCTCGGGTCGCGGGCACGCCACGCGCACGATGTCGCAGCCCGACGCGGTGAGCTCCGCGATCTGTTGCAGGGTCGCGTTGATGTCGTGGGTCTTGGTGGTCGTCATCGACTGCACCGAGATGGGGTGGTCGCTGCCGACGCCGACCGAGCCGACGAACAGCTGCCGGGTCTTGCGGCGCGGGGCCAGCACCGGCGGGGGTCCGGCCGGCATGCCGAGTCCGATCGGCACGGCGTTGGCAGGAGTCGGGGCGTTCATCTCATTCACCTCTGTGATTCGGGTGTGGGTCTTGTCGGGCGTCTTGGGGTGATTCGTTGTGGGAGGTCACCACGGATTGATCGGGTTGATGATGTCGGCAGTGAGGGTGAGCACCATGAAACCGGCCATCACCACCACCGCGGCGTAGGTGATCGGGAGCAGCTTGTAGTAGTCCACGGCGGCGCCGGGGGCCCGGCCGAACCAGCGGCGGACGGTGTCGCGGCCCTTCTCGTAGCCGACGATCGCCATGTGTCCGCCGTCGAGCGGCAGCAGCGGGACCAGGTTGAACAGGCCGAGGAAGAAGTTGATGCTGATCAGCAACATCCAGAACATGTCCCACAGGCCGCGTTCGACCGCCTGGCCGCCGAGCACCGACGCGCCGTAGACGCTGACCGGGGTGTCGAGCGCGCGCTCTCCGCCGGTCACCGCGGTCCACAGCGCACCGATCTTGGTGGGCAGCGACAGCAGCGCGTTCCAGGTCTCCTTGATCAGGTCGCCGGTGAAGACGAAGGCGCCCGGGATCACATCGAAGCCGCTGAAGTCCTTGATCGCCGGCGGGGCGTCGTAGGCGATGCCGACCATGTTGTACGACACCGACTCGGTGGTGCCGTCGGAGCGCTTGGCGGTGACGGTGACCGGCTCGGGGGTCATCGTCAGGTCGAGGCGTTCACCGGCGCGGTCGACGGTGAGGACGACCGGGCCCGTGGACTCGCGGATCACCGGGGTCAGGTCCGCGGCCTTGCCGACGGGCGTCCCGTTGATGGCCACGATCTCGTCGCCCGGGCGCAGGCCCGCGGCGGCCGCGGGTCCGCCGCCGGTGCAGGGCGAGTTGGTCTGTTCGCCGTCGGCGATGGTGATCGTCGACGACACGCACTGGGTTTCGGCCACCTTCGCCGGGGTCGGCGGCGGGCTGAGGTCGGGCAGTCCGAAGGTGAGGCCGACGATGATGATCAGCACGAAGCCGAGGATGAAGTTCTGCGCGGGACCGGCGAACAGCACGACGAGCCGTTTCCAGGCCTTCTGCTTGTACATCGCCCGGTCCTGCTCGTCGGCGGTGAGCTCCTCGTGCGGGGTCATGCCCGCGATGTCGCAGAAGCCGCCGAGCGGGATCGCCTTGAGTCCGTACTCGGTCTCGCCGCGGCGCGTCGACCAGATCGTCGGCCCGAAGCCGACGAAGTAGCGACGCACCTTCATGCCGGTTGCCTGTGCGGCCCACATGTGACCGCACTCGTGCCAGGCGACCGACAGCAACAGTGCCACCGCGAAGAGCGTGACACCGATCGCGAAACTCACGTACTCACTCCATCCAGATCACGATGCACACCGATCACGACGAGGCGACGACCAGCTGCGCGGCGCGCTCCCGGGCCCACCGATCGGCGGCGAAGACCTCCTCCACAGTACCTGGCTCGACACGCCACTGATCCGCCTCGCCGAGCACCTCGCCGATGATCTCGACGATCCGCGGAAAACGGATCGCACCTGCGAAGAAGCCGTCGGCGGCCGCCTCGTTGGCGGCGTTGTACACCGCGGTGAGACTCCCGCCACCCCGTCCCGCCGCCCGGGCGAGCTCGATCGCCGGGAAGACCTTGTCGTCGACGGGCTCGAACGTCCACGACGAGGCGGTGGAGAAGTCGCATGCGGTGGACGAGCCGGGGACGCGATCCGGCCAGCCCAGCGCCAGCGCGATGGGGAGTTTCATCGACGGCGGCGACGCCTTGGCGACGGTCGCGCCGTCGACGAAGGTCACCATCGAGTGCACGATCGACTGCGGATGGACGGTGACGTCGATGTGGTCGTAGTCGACGTCGAAGAGCAGATGCGCCTCGATGACCTCGAGGGCCTTGTTGACCAGGGTCGCCGAGTTGAGGGTGATCATGGGGCCCATCGACCAGGTGGGATGCTTGCCGGCTTGCTCGGGGGTGACGTCTTGCAGCTGTTCGGCCGACCAGCCGCGGAACGGCCCGCCCGACGCGGTGAGGACCAGTCGGTCGACCTCTGCGGAGGTTCCGGCGCGCAGGCACTGCGCGATCGCGGAATGCTCGGAGTCCACCGGGACGATCTGGCCGGGGGCCGCCGCGTCGAGCACCAGCGATCCGCCGGCGACGAGGGATTCCTTGTTCGCCAGCGCCAACCGCGCCCCGACATGCAGCGCCGCAAGGCTCGGGGCGAGCCCGATCGATCCGACGACCGCGTTGAGGACCACGTCGACACCGTTGTCGGCGGCGACCCCGTCGATCAGGTCGCACATGGCGTCGGCGCCACCGAGGATCGGTGTTCCGAGTCGTTCGGCGAGTGCGGCGGCACGCGCCTCGTCGGCGACGGCCAGCCGGGATGCCGGAACGCCGAAGGCGGCGGCCTGTTCGGCCAGCCGGTCGAGGTTCCCGCCGCCCGCACCGAGACCGGCGACTTCGAAGCGGTCGGGATGTTCGGCGATCACCTCGAGCGCCTGAACGCCGATGGAGCCGGTCGAACCGAGGATCAACACACGTGTGGGCACGGATCCATTGTGTCAGCCGGCCGGATGCACCTTCCGCCAGTGCTCCGCGATCTCGATACGGCGGGTGATCCACACGTCGTCGTGGGACTGGATGTGATCGAGGAACCGCTCGAGGGCCGCCAGCCGGGCCGGCCGTCCCACCAGCCGGCAGTGCAGTCCGACGGACAGCATCTTCGGCGCCCCCTCGACGCCCTCGCGGTAGAGCACGTCGAAGGCGTCGCGCAGGTGCGCGAAGAACTGCTCCCCCGACGGGAACCCGCCGGGAGACGAGAACTTCATGTCGTTGGTGTCGAGTGTGTAGGGCACCACGAGGTGGTCGACGACCTCGTCGCCGTGCGGGACCTTCACCCAGTACGGCAGGTCGTCGGCGTAACTGTCGGAGTCGTAGGTGAATCCGCCCTGTTCGACGACGAGGCGGCGGGTGTTGGGTGAGTCCCGACCGGTGTACCAGCCGCGCGGTCGTTCGCCGGTGATCTCGGTGAGCAGTTCGATGCCGGCCCGCATGTGCTCGCGTTCGACCTCCGGGTCGATCAGCTGGTAGTTGAGCCACCGGTACCCGTGGCAGGCGATCTCGTGACCGCGTTCGACGAAGGCCGCCGCCACCTCGGGGTTGCGGGCCATCGCCTGGGAGACCGCGAAGATCGTCAGAGGCAGTCCGCGGCGATCGAAGGCGCGCAGGACCCGCCACACCCCGGCCCGCGAGCCGTACTCGTACATGCTCTCCATGCTCATGTGCCGGTTCGGGAACGACTGTGCGCCGACCATCTCCGACAGGAAGGTCTCACTGCCGCGGTCGTTCTCGAGCACGTTGTTCTCGCCGCCCTCCTCGTAGTTGAGGACGAACTGGACGGCGATCTTGGCGTCACCGGGCCACTGCGGATTCGGCGGCGTGGCACCGTATCCGACCATGTCGCGGGGGTAGGCCTCGGCACGGTGGTCGGCCAGGGAACGGCCCGCACTCGGACCGGCGCGGAACTCGGACGAAGACATGTGCCGCATTCTGTCACCGAATCACCCACCGGGCTCGGTCGTCGAGATCACTGTGCCGCTATGCTGATCGAGAACTACTACCGTTCGTCAGACTTCTGACGACCCGCGCTGTGAGGAGTGGCTGTGGCAAGCACCGATGTGGAGCACACTGGCGGACACGCCGACGTCATCGACACCGGCTGGCGTCGTGAGCCCGCCGATGCACCGTCGGCTCGTTTCGGCTGGTTCGGATCGGCGACGAAGACCTTCTACGGTGCCGCCATCTTCTTCGCGGCCTTCCTGCTGCTCATGATGATCGGTAACCACACCGGTCACGTCGAAGATCTCTGGCTCATCGCCTTCGCGGTCGGCGTCCTGTACTTCGCGGTCCGCGGCTGGTGGATGAACCGCGGCAAGTGGTCCTGATCCACCACTGACCAGACATCCGAAGAACCCAGATATTCGAAAAACGCTGAACGGCTTGGCCGTTCAGCGTTTTCGTGTGTGCGCCTCTAGCGTTCTTCGGCGGCGAGCTGGCCGCAGGCCGCGGCGATCTCCTGGCCGCGGGTGTCGCGCACGGTGCAGGACACACCCTGCTCGCGGACGCGGCGCACGAACTCCCGTTCCACCGGCTTGGGACTGGCATCCCACTCCGAGCCGGGTGTCGGGTTGAGCGGGATGAGGTTGACGTGCACGAGGGACCCGAGGGCCCTGTGCAGCTTCTGACCCAGCATGTCGGCCCGCCAGGGCTGGTCGTTGACGTCGCGGATCAGGGCGTACTCGATGGAGACGCGGCGTCCGGTGGTGTCGGCGTAGTAGCGCGCGGCCTCGAGGACCTCGGCCACCGACCAGCGGTTGTTGACGGGCACGAGGGTGTCGCGCAGTTCGTCGTCAGGGGTGTGCAGGGACACCGCGAGCGTGACGGCGAGGCCCTCGTCGGCGAGGCGCCGGATCGCCGGGGCGAGACCGACGGTCGAGACGGTCACCGATCGCGCCGAGATCCCCAGGCCGTCGGGGGCCGGTGAGGTGATCTGACGGACGGCGCTGACGACGCGCTTGTAGTTGGCGAGCGGTTCTCCCATGCCCATGAACACGACGTTCGAGAGGCGTCCCGGCTCGCCGAGTTCACCGTCGCGCAGGGCGCGCGCAGCGGCCCGCACCTGATCGACGATCTCGGCGGTCGACAGGTTGCGGTCGAGGCCGCCCTGTCCGGTCGCGCAGAACGGGCAGGCCATGCCGCAGCCGGCCTGGCTGGAGATGCAGAGCGTGTTGCGCTCGGTGTAGCGCATGAGCACGCTCTCGAGGAGGGTGCCGTCGTGCAGGCGCCAGAGGGTCTTGCGAGTCGAGTCGTCGTCGCACGAGATGTGCCGGACCGGCGTGAGGAGTCGCGGGAAGAGCTTCTCGCGCACGGCGTCGCGGGAGGCCGCGGGCAGATCGGTCATCTCCTCGACGTCGCCGTTGAGGCGCGCGTAGTACTGACGGGCCAGCTGATTGGCCCGGAACTTCGGGAGACCCAATTCGGCCAGCGCCGCGACGCGGCCGGCGGCGTCGAGGTCGGCGAAGTGCGTCGGCGGCAGCCCGCGTTTGGGCGCGTCGAACACCAGCGGTAATGAGGTCATTGGGCCATTGTCGCATGTCATGATGAACCCATGACCACACCCGATCGCCGACGAACCGGGAATCCGGTCCCCCAGTGGGGTTCGCAGGGCGAGCCCCACCCTGCTCACGACACCGTGCCCGTCCCCGAGCCCGTCCCCGAGCCCGTCCCCGGGTCCACACCTGTGACCCCGGTGCCCGCCGGCGACGATCACGACGCCGTGCTGGCCGAGCGCGACCGTCTGCGCCAGACCGTCGCCGACGTCGAACACACCCGCACACGCGCGACCTGGTTCGGCGTCGTCATCGGCGCGATCATCCTGGTCCTGCTGCTGGTGTTCATCGTGCAGAACCTGGAGAGTCAGCGGATCGAACTGATCTTCTGGGAGGTCAACCTCCCGCTCGGAGTCAGCCTGCTGATCGCCGCGATCGCGGGTGCGCTGATCGTCGCCCTCGTCGGCGGCCTGCGCATGTTGCAGCTACGTCGGGCCCTGAAGAAAGCCGCTGGGTAGGTCGGTCTCCTACAGGAGAGCCGTCAGCACCGCCCACACCACGAACGCGGAGGGCAGGAGGCTGTCGAGGCGATCCATGATGCCGCCGTGGCCCGGCAGCAGTGTGCCCATGTCCTTGATGCCGAGATCGCGCTTGACCTGCGACTCCACCAGGTCGCCGAGTGTTGCGCACACCACCAGCACCGGCCCGAGGATCAGACCGATCCACCAGTGGCTGCCGATCAGGAACGTGATGCAGCAGACCGCACCGATCGTGCCGACGAGCAGCGAGCCGACGAGGCCTTCCCACGACTTCTTGGGGCTGATCGCCGGCGCCATCGGGTGCTTGCCGAACAGCACCCCGGCGGCGTAGCCACCGACGTCGGAGCAGACCACGACCACCATCAGGGTCGCGACGCGGGCCGCACCGTCCTCCTGCGTGACCAGGTGGACACCGAAGGATGCCAGCAACGGCAGCCAGGCCAGCACGAACACCGTGAGGGCTAGGTCTTTGAGATAGTTCTCCGGCGCGTTGGAGATGCCCTGGGCGAGCAACTTCCAGACCATCGACACCAGGACGGTCGCGACGAACGCGACCAGTACGCCCGTGGGCCCGTACGGCCAGCTGACCCAGATGATGGCCTGTCCGCCGATGAGCAGCGGCCAGAACGCGACGTTGTGGCCCGCGGTCTGCAGCCGCTTGGTGACCTCCCAGGTCGCGATCGCGAAGGCGACGGCGACGAGGACGTACCAGAGCATCGGCGCGAACAGCAGGATCAGGATGATGCTGACGCCGAGCGTGCCTCCGACCGCGATGGCGGCCGGGAGGTCACGACCTGCCCGCGACTTCTTCTCCGGGCCGGTCTTGTTCTCGGGGTCGGATGCCTTCTCGCTCACACCTCGAGCAATTCGTCTTCTTTGTGCTTCACCAGTTCGTCGACCTGATGCACATAGGTGGCCGTGGTCTTGTCGAGTTCCTTCTCGGCCCGGGTGACCTCGTCCTCGCCCGCCTCGCCGTCCTTCTGGATGCGCTTGAGCTCGTCGGCGGCCTTGCGGCGCACGTTGCGGATGGCGACCTTCGCGTCCTCACCCTTGCCCTTGGCCTGCTTCACCAGTTCGCGACGACGCTCCTCGGTGAGCTGCGGGATGGCGATGCGGATGATCGTGCCGTCGTTGGTCGGGTTCACGCCGAGGTCGGAGTTGCGGATCGCGGTCTCGATGTCACGGAGCGTCGACGCCTCGTACGGCTTGATGACGACCAGGCGCGGCTCGGGCGTGTTGATCGACGCGACCTGCGTCACCGGGGTCATCGCACCGTAGTACTCGATGTTGATCTTGTTGAACATGGCCGGGTTCGCACGTCCGGTGCGGATGGAGCCCATGTCCTCCTTGGCGACGTTGACCGCCTTCTCCATCTTCTCCTCGGCGTCGAGCAACGCGTCGTCGATCATCTTCGTCCTTGTTCCGTTCGGTAGGGCCTGTGCAGGCCTTGTTCTCGTGCGGGGCCGTGTTGTCGTGCGGTTCGCCGGGGGTACTAGGTGCTCACCAGCGTGCCGATCCGGTCACCGGCCACCGCCCTGGCGATGTTGCCCTGTTGGAGCAAATTGAACACCAAGATCGGCATCTTGTTGTCCATACACAGACTGAAGGCGGTCGCGTCGGCGACCTTGAGCTCCTTGTCGAGGACCTCGCGGTGGGTGATCTCGGTGAACAGCTTGGCGTTCGGATCGGTGCGCGGATCGGCGTCATAGACACCGTCCACGGCCTTGGCCATGAGGACCACCTCGGCCTTGATCTCCAGCGCACGCTGGGCCGCGGTGGTGTCGGTGGAGAAGTACGGCATGCCCATGCCGGCGCCGAAGATCACCACGCGCCCCTTCTCGAGGTGACGCTGGGCGCGCAGCGGCAGGTACGGCTCGGCGACCTGGCCCATGGTGATGGCGGTCTGCACGCGGGTGCTGATGCCGCGCTTCTCCAGGAAGTCTTGCAGGGCAAGGCAATTCATCACGGTACCGAGCATGCCCATGTAGTCCGAGCGGCTGCGGTCGAGGCCACGCTGCTGCAGTTCGGCACCGCGGAAGAAGTTGCCTCCACCGATGACGACGGCCACCTGCACCCCGGAGTTGACGACGTCGGCGATCTGATCGGCCACGGTCGCCACGACGTCCGGGTCCAGACCGACCTCTCCCCCGCCGAACATCTCACCGCCCAGCTTCAACAGGACTCGTTTGAATCCGGCACGCTCGGCTTTCTTGAGATCGGATGGGGTGGGATCGGGCGCTTCGCTCATTCGCTTCCTCACTCGTCGGTTCGGTGAACTATGTTACGTCCTCACCGAATGCGACTCGCGACACGCGTACTCCTGGCCCGGGGCGCCACCGGAAACGTCTGCACACATCGGTAGCCGTCGTCTTCGGGCAGAAACTGGGTCAGCGGAGCCTGCGAGTCCTCGATCCCGAGCCGTTCGAGCAGGGTGACGACGATCTGGCGCGCCACCGGGCCGAGTTCCGCCAGCGGTCGACTCCGCAGTTCCCGGATCCCCAGATCGGCCTGGCCGACGGCATCGATCCCGTGCTCCGCGACGGTGTCGAGGAGGATGCCGATGTCGACGCCGTGGCCGGGTGCGAACGGGATCGACCTCAGCAGGTCCCGGGTTCCGGCGAGGTCTCCGCCGATCGGCGCGATGATCGCCCCGAGTTCGGGACACAACGACGCGATGAGGGGGCGCACCAGCAACTCGGTGACACGACCACCGCCGGTCGGGTCCCGGTGGTATCCCTTGACCAATTGCATGCCCGGCGAGGTGAGGAGTGGGCCGAGCAGTCGGGAGACGTCGGCCGGGTCGGGTTCCACCACGTCGCCGTCGAGGAAGACGACGAGATCGCCGGCGGTGGTCCCGAGCGCCCGCCACAGCACGTCTCCCCGTTCCGCCCGCGGTCCCGGATCGGCGATGACGATCTCGTCCACGAGCGCCCCGACGAGCGGGGCGACCGAGTCGACGACGGCGGCCACGGCCACCTCCCCGTCGAACGCCGGGACCACCACCGAGACGGTGCGGCCGTCCTTGCACCCGACGAGTTCGCCGGGGGTCACCCGGCCAGCGCCGCGCGGAACTGGGGCCAGGCGCGGTGCAGTTCGTCCTGCCAGTACGGCCACGAGTGGGTGCCGCCCTCGTACAGGTGGAAGGTCGCCGGCACCCCGACCTCGCGCATCCGGCGCTGCAGATTACGGGTGCACTCGGCCGTCGCGGTCTCGATCACCGCGCCCACGGCGAGCTGGTCGAAGAGTTTGGAACCGTTGCCGTCGATGCCCGGCCCGTCGATCGTGTCGTAGCGCCCCGGCGCACCGGAACCGTTGGACACATAGATCGACTTCCCACGGAACGACTCCGCGTGGACGAAGGGATCGTTGGCGCGCCAGGCCGGACTCGTCGGCGGCCCCCACATGTTGAGGGTGTTGCCGTGGCCGCGACCCTCGACGACCATGCGCACCACGGCCTGACCCAGCGGGTCACTCGTCTGCGCACATCCGCTGAAAGAACCGAGCGCCTCGTACAGCTCGGGCGCGTGCAGCGAGAGCTGGAACACCGACGTACCGGCCATCGAGATCCCGGCGACCGCATTACGGCCGTTGGCGTCGAGACGACGGTCGATCACGTCGGGGAGTTCCTCGGTGAGGAACGTGGCCCATTTTTGCACCCCGAGCACCGGATCCGGACGCTGCCAATCGGTGAAGTAGCTCGCGGCGCCACCCATGGGGACGACCACGTTGACGTGCTGATCGGCGAAGTACGTGCGGATGTCGGTGCGGTCGAACCAACTGCTACCGCCGTCACCGCCGGCGGCGCCGTTGAGCAGGTACAGCGTGGGAGCGGGCCGATCCCCTTTTGCGGGAAGCACTTTCACGGTCATCGTCTTGCGCATGGCGCTCGACCGGACAGTCAGGTCGATCTCGCCCGCACGCTGCACGCGTTCGGCGACGATCGACGCCGGATTCGGTTCCGCCGCAGCAGAACCCGGCAACCCGATCACCATCGCCAGCACCGACAGCGCGACGAGGCCCACCGCTCCGATGACACGGCGACCGTTCACCCCGGCGACATCCTGTTCGTTCATCCACTCCGCTTTCCTGCAGCACGACCGCTGATGCGAGCCACGTCACATCGATGCGGAGGCAGTCTGCCGGACAAATCGAGCGGTGTCCAATGCGGTCAAATGTCCAGGAATTCAGACTTTTTCACACAAATCAGACACTTTCGCCGGAAAACTGTTCTGGTGAACCGAATCTCGGGTACCGTCCCTGCGATCGTCGAAACTTGTCAGTCAGCCGAATGACAACACTCGTAATCAAATTGCATCGCCCGCAAGTAAATCCCCTTCAGCAAAGAGGTGGTCACACCATGATTAAGTTCGGACTGATCGAGGAGTGGGATCCGCGCCCCGGTCACCTGACGAGTTGGGTGGCCTCACTCGCCTCGGTCACCACGGCGGGCCTGGCGCCCGTCCACCCCGTCCCCGCCTCGCACCAGCAGGAGGAATACCTGAAGGTTGCGTGGCGCAACGAATCTGCCGGTTTCCGGTTCGCCCGGTTGTGCCTCATGGCGTTCGATGTCAACGCCCCGCTGGACGTCGATGCGATGACCACGGCGGTCAATCAGTTCGTCCGGCGCCACGACAGCTTCCGTTCGTGGTTCTCCATGGAGGACGACGGTTCGGTGCTTCGCCACCTCGTGCCGACCGAAGACATCGAGATGGTGCCGGTCGATCACGGAGACCTCGACGCCGAGCGGCTTTGCACGCTCGTACAGGAAGAGACGTCGGGTCCGTTCAATTGGGACTGCTTCACCTTCGGTGCGATCGAATGGGAGGGCGGTTTCACGATCTACGCGGCCGTCGACCACCTCAACACCGACGGCATCTCGCAGGCGTCGACCTGCCTGGAGCTCATGACGCTCTACATGAACGCCGCATTCGACGCGGGCGCCGAATTGCCGCCCGTCGGAAGCTATATCGACTACTGCGCCCGGGAACGCGCCATCTCGCGGCAGCTCACCCGGCACTCACCCCACGTCGAACGGTGGATCGACCTGGTCCGGGCCAACGAGGGCCGGCTGCCGAGTTTCCCGCTCCCCCTCGGCACCGACTCCGAGGGGTACACGCGGAGTGCGCTCATGAACGCGACGGTGTTCGACGAAGCCGCCGCCCAGCGCTTCGAGGACGTCTGTCGTGACCTGGGTTCCAACGTCATCGCCGGGATCATGGCCGTCGCCGCGCTGGTCCACGCCGAATTCACCGGCAAGAGCGACTATTTCGGCATGACGCCGAAGAGCACGCGGTCCGGTGCCGAGGAGATGAACTCGGTGGGCTGGTTCACCAGCCTCATCCCGGTTCCGCTGACGGTCGACGACACGACGTCGTTCCGCAGCCTCGCACCGCAGGCGGCGCAGAGCTACGCCGCCGGGAAAGAGCTGACCGACATCTCGTTCCACCGGGTACTGCAGCTCGCCGAACCCGAGGACGGCCTCGACGTCAAACCGGGCTGGTCGGTGCCGATGGTCTCCTACGTCGACGTGCGCAAACTGCCGGGCGTGGAGATCTTCGAGGCCGGGAACGGTTGTCTCTTCGGCAACCGCGGGAGCAGCGAGGAGGTCTACATGTGGGTGAACCGATTCCCCACCACCACCTCGATCACGTTCCTCTACCCGAACACCGCCATCGCGCAGGAATCGGTGCAGCGCTACGTCGAACGCTTCGTCGACGTCATCAGCGCGGTGGCCGACCAGGGTGACTACTTACCGTCGTTGCCCGCACTCACATCGTGACGGCGGGCCCGGCGTGGCTGGCCCTCGCCGGGTGCCTGCTGGGCGTGTTCATGCAGATGCTGGACACGACCATCGTCAACATCGCGCTGCCCGATCTCACCGTCGACCTCGGGGCATCGACCTCACAGCAGCTCCTGGTGCTGACGGTGTACACACTGTCGTTCGCGTGCACCCTGCTCACCGCGGCCACCCTCGGCGGCCGGTACGGGCGTCGCCGTCTGTTCGTGATCGCGATGGTCGCTTTCACCCTCACCTCGATGTTGTGCGGTCTCGCAACAGATCCCGTGATGCTCATCGTCTTCCGGGGTGCACAGGGTGTCAGTGCCGCCTTGATGTCGGCTCAGACGCTGGCCCTCATCGCCGCCCTGTTCACCAGGGAGCGCCACGGGCTGGTCTTCGGCATCTACGGCGCGGTGGCGGGACTGGCCGCGATCCTCGGTCCCGTCGTCGGCGGGCTGCTGGTGCATGCCGACATCGCCGGATGGGGTTGGCGCACCATCTTCTTCGTCAACCTCCCGCTCGGCGTGCTCGCGTGCGTACTGGCGTGGCGTCGACTCCCGGCCGCGCTCGATCCTGATCCCGACCGGCCGGACATCCTCGGCATGGTGCTCTCGGCCTCCGCACTGTTCCTGCTGCTGTACCCGTTGGCGGTGGGCCGGGAACAGCAGTGGCCGGCCCCGCTGTGGATCATGCTCGGCGCCGCCGGCATCCTGTCGGTCGTCTTCGTCTGGCACCAGAAACGCCTTGCCGCGCAGGGCGGTACACCGCTGCTGCGCATGACGCTCTTCTCCTCGCGCCGGTTCGCGGCCGGACTCGCCATGTCGCTGTTGTTCTTCAGCCTGTTCGCGGGATTCTTCTTCACCGTGTCGATCTCGGCGCAGTTCGGCCTCGGGTACTCGGCACTGGACACCGGGCTCCTCGCGTTGCCGTTCGCCGGCGGTGCCGCCGTCGGGTCGGTCGCGTCACCGTGGGCGGTCGCCCGCATCGGGGCGCCCCGGGTTCTGCTCGGCGGTGTGGTCACCGTCGGGGTGGCGTTCGCGTGGATCGCGCTGACGCTCGACCCGGCATCGGAAATCCTTCCGGTGAGCGCGATCCTGGTTCCCCTGGTCCTCGGCGGGGTGGGTACCGGACTGTTCGTCGCGCCCCTGCAGGCGGTCATCCTCTCCGACACCTCGCCGGATACGGTCGGGTCGGCCAGCGGCACCATCCCCACCGTGCAGCAGATCGGGGCGTCGATCGGCCTGGCGCTGGTGACCATGTTCTTCTTCGGTCAGGTGGCCGGACAGACCGGCACCAGCGTGCCCGCAGTGCGGGCCGAACTCACCGTCGCACTGGAGGATTCGCCGGTGGACCCGATGTTCCGGCCGACCGTCGCCGACCGGTTCGCCTGGTGCGCGTCGGAACAGCTCACCTCACCGCATCCGGAACGACCGGCCCCCGGGTGCGTCGGCACCCCGACGAACAGCGCGGCCGCGGCGATCGCCACCGAGGCGCAGCCCTACACGCAGGAGGCGGCGCAGTCCGTCACCGCCCGCACCTTCCTGGGTGCGTTCCGCACGACGCTGTGGGTGCTCGCCGCACTCGCCATCGGCGTCGGTGGCATCACTTTCATGTTGCGCCGCAACGACAACCGCCCCGCCTCCACGATGGGAGACGGGGCGGTCGAGTCGTCGTCCGGGGAGACCCCGGAAGCGATCAGGCCTGTCCGACCTCGAAGCGGGTGAAGCCCTTGACGGTCACACCGGCCTCGTCGAGCAGAGCCTTGACGGTCTTCTTCGAATCCTGGACCGACGGCTGGTCGAGCAGCACGACGTCCTTGTAGAAGCCGTTGACGCGACCCTCCACGATCTTGGGCAGAGCCTGCTCCGGCTTGCCCTCCTCCTTGGCGGTCTGCTCGGCGATACGACGCTCGTTCTCGACGACGTCCGCGGGGACCTCTTCGCGAGTGGCGTACTTGGCCTTGAGAGCTGCGACCTGCATGGCGGCGCCGCGAGCGGCCTCCTCGGCACCCTCGCCCTCACCGGCGTAGGACACCAGCACGCCGACGGCGGGCGGGAGGTCCGAAGCACGCTTGTGCAGGTACACGGCGACCGGGCCGTCGTAGAAGACGACGCGACGGAGCTCGAGCTTCTCGCCGATCTTGGCCGAGAGCGCGGCGATGGCCTCGTCGACCGTGCCGCTGCCGAGAGCAGCCTTCTTCAGCTCCTCGACATCGTTGGTCTTGGCCTCGGCGGCCGCGGTGACGATGTCATCGGCGAGCTTCTGGAACTCGTCGTTCTTGGCGACGAAGTCGGTCTCGGAGTTGATCTCGATCAGGGCGCCGCCCTTGGCGGCGACCAGGCCCTCGGCGGTGGAGCGCTCAGCGCGCTTGCCCACGTCCTTGGCGCCCTTGATGCGCAGCTCCTCGACGGCCTTGTCGAAATCACCGTCGTTGTTGGCCAGCGCGTTCTTGCAGTCCAGCATTCCAGAACCGGTGAGTTCGCGAAGTCGCTTCACATCGGCTGCGGTGTAGTTCGCCATCGTTGGCGAGCCTCCTTCGAAAGAGTGTGGTGGGACCGAATTGCTGCGGCAGGTGTTACTGGGCAGCCGGTGCGTCGGTGGCTGCTTCGCCACCGGCCGGAGCCGCGGCCTGGGTCAGCAGTTCCTGCTCCCACTCGGCGAGCGGCTCACCTGCGGCTGCTTCCGGCTTGGCGTCGCCACCGGCAGCGCCGGCGCGGGCCTGCAGGCCCTCGGCGACGGCCGAGGCCACGACGCGGGTCAGCAGAGCAGCCGAACGGATGGCGTCGTCGTTACCCGGGATCGGGTAGTCGACGAGGTCGGGGTCGCAGTTGGTGTCCAGGATCGCGATGACCGGGATGTTCAGCTTGCGTGCCTCACCGACGGCGATGTGCTCCTTGTTGGTGTCGACGACCCACACGGCCGAGGGGACCTTGGCCATGTCGCGGATACCGCCGAGCGTGCGCTCGAGCTTGTTCTTCTCGCGGGTCAGCATCAAGATCTCCTTCTTGGTGCGACCCTCGAAGCCACCGGTCTGCTCCATGGTCTCCAGCTCCTTCATGCGCTGGAGACGCTTGTGCACGGTGTTGAAGTTGGTGAGCATGCCGCCGAGCCAACGCTGGTTGACATAAGGCATACCGACGCGGGTGGCCTCAGCGGCGATGGACTCCTGAGCCTGCTTCTTGGTGCCGACGAACAGGATGGTGCCGCCGTGGGCGACGGTCTCCTTGACGAACTCGTAGGCCTTGTCGATGTAGGTCAGCGTCTGCTGCAGATCGATGATGTAGATGCCGTTGCGGTCGGTGAAGATGAATCGCTTCATCTTCGGGTTCCAACGGCGGGTCTGGTGCCCGAAGTGTGCGCCGCTGTCAAGCAGCTGCTTCATGGTCACGACAGCCATGAGATTTCCTTTTGTCGCAGTTGTCTGTCGGCACCGGGTTGGTGTCCGACCCTGGCGCCTGCCGGCGGAATGTCACCCGATTCCGGTGGATGACCGGGTTCGGGACTGCACATTCGGCGTGTTGTCGCAGGCGCGCGAAGTCACCCCATCAACAACCGATGAGGTGCGGACGAGAGTTTACGCGCGTCGACCAGCGAAAACCAAAACGCTCCGGCCCCCTGCCCCGGCGATGGATCCGGATCGCGCTCCGGTGCGTCCAACAGGAGTGCACACCTCGTGTTCCCGCACCGCGTTGGCGGCGTCCTTGTTCCTGGTCATCCTGTGCTCGACACCGTCCCAGGGTAATGCCGCGCCGCATCCCTATTCCGCCCCGCTGTCACCCCGCCCCACCGTCGTGACCGGCTTCGATGCGCCGGAGAAACGGTGGCAACCGGGTCATCGCGGCGTCGACCTCGCGGCCGTGCCCGGTGTCGTGGTCTCCGCGGCCGGTGCGGGCCGGGTGCGGTTCGCGGGTCGGGTGGCTGGTCGTCCGGTCGTCTCGGTGCAACACCCGGACGGACTGATCACGACCTACGAGCCCGTCGAGGCGACCGTCGACGAGGGCGCCCATGTGTACCGCGGCGAGCCGATCGGCACGCTCGTCGCCGGGCATCGGCATCCGGGATGTCCGACCCCCGCGTGTCTGCACTGGGGCGCTCGGCGCGGGGCGGGACGCGAGGCCGAGTACCTGAATCCCCTGGGTCTGCTCGGGGCCGTGCGGGTCCGGCTCAAGCCGCTCGGCCCGGAGCCGCCGTGATCACGCTCGAGGGTGCGCCTGACGGTGCACCGCGCGGAGGCGTTCGACGCTCACATGGGTGTAGATCTGCGTCGTCGCCAGCGAGGAGTGCCCGAGTAGTTCCTGTACGACGCGTAGGTCGGCGCCACCTTCGAGGAGGTGTGTCGCGGCGCTGTGGCGGAGTCCGTGCGGTCCCATCGCCGGGCCACCGGCTGCCCGGACCGCCTCCGACACCACCGACCGTGCCATCCGCTGGTCGAGCCTTCCACCGCGCGCGCCGAGGAGCAGCGCCCCTCCGGACGCCTCGGTGGCCAGCGCCGGACGCCCGCGTCGCAGCCAGTTGTCGATGGCCTCGGCCGCGGGTTCGCCGTAGGGCACGGACCGTTCCTTGTCGCCCTTGCCGATCACGCGCAGGATTCGACGCCCTGTGTCGACGTCGTCGATGTCGAGCCCACACAATTCGCCGACGCGAATCCCGCTGGCGTACAACAATTCCAGGATCAACCGGTCCCGGATTGCGATCGGGTCGTCGGGCTCGCGCTCCTGCGCGGTCGCTCCGATCGCGGCGTCGGCCTGTCCGGGTGCGAGGACTGCCGGCAGTGTGCGATGGGCTTTCGGCGCCTTGAGTCGCTGCGACGGGTCGGCGGCCATGATGCCCTCGCGAACCGCCCACGCGCAGAAGGTCTTCGCCGCGGAGACCTGACGCGCGATCGTCGTGCGGGCGGCACCGCGTTGCGTCAGCTCGGCCAGCCAGGCCCGCAGGAGAGCGAGGTCGATGTCCGCCGCAGCCACTCCCCGAGCACCCGCGAACGACAGCAGCGCCCGCGCACCACCGACGTAGGCGCGGATGGTGTGTTCACTGCGACCCTTCTCCAGGCGCAGGTGATCGGCGAAGTCGTCGAGCATGCCCGCCAGCACATCGCGCGGCGGGAGCAGGCGCAACCCCACACGCGGTGCCGTGGCCGGATCGATGCCGACCGCGTGCCTATCGGCCGGCCGGTGCGGCTTCCTCGGCGGCGCGCAGCTCGGCCTTCCAGGTCCGGAAGCCTTCTTCGGTACGGCCGCGGCGCCAATATCCGGAGATCGACGCGTTGGCCGAACTGACCTTGCGTTCCTTGCGGATGTAGCTGCGCAGGTTGTGCATGACGGCCTGTGCCTCACCGTGGATGAAGACATGCGGTTCGCCGTCGAGCCATTCCGTGTTGCGGACGGCCGCGATGAGGGGTGCGTTGTCGCCGGCGACCGAGTCGTCGACCTCGCCGGCCGGTCCGCCGCGGTGGACCCAGACGATCTCCGCACCTGCGGGTGCGATGAGGTCGAGCTCGTCCTCGGGTCCGGCGACCTCGATGAACACCTTGGCGATCGCATCGGCGGGAAGCGACTCGAGGGCGGCGGCCACGGCGGGCAGCCCGGCCTCGTCGGCGGCGAGGAGGTGCCACGGGGCATCCGACTTCGGCCGGTATCCACTGCCCGGACCGATGAACCGCACGGTCTCCCCCGGTTCCACCGATGCGGCCCACGGTCCGGCGATGCCCTCGTCGCCGTGGACGACGAAATCGACGAGGATCTCGCGGGCCTGCGGGTCGACGCGGCGGACGGTGTAGGTGCGCAGGACCGGTTGCTGCTCGGGCGGCATCGTCGACCGGACCTCGGCGAGGTCGAAAGGTTCCGGGTAGGTCACGCCCTCCGGGGCGAAGATGAATTTCACGTACATGTCGGTGTCGGCGTCACCGGATGCACCGACCGCCACCTGGAAGTCGTCGAACCCGTCGCCGCCGAGGTAGAGACGGACGAAGTGCGGGCTGATCTGCTCACGACGGAGCACCGTCATCGTGTTCACGCGCTTGGCCATGGAACCTCCTTGTCGCGTTCACCTTACGCCAATTACTTAGGCGAACCTAAGACGCGGTGCCGGTTTGTCCGAGGATGCCGCCGGAGGGTCCTTGTAAGGTTTTCTCACGATCAAGCGATGTGATCCGAGAGTTCGCAATTCTTCAGATCAGACGTCGCGAGACCCCGACCAGAGGCGATTCCATGCCGGAGCAACCAGTGGAACCCCGATCCGTAGTGGACAACGCTCCCGTCCGCAGCTCGCGTCTGGGCGCCGACGACTGGCTCGACGCCGCTGTGGAGGTCCTGCTCGAGGACGGCATCGAGGGTCTGAAGATCTCCCGACTCAGCGCCCGCCTCGGGGTCACCAAGGGCAGTTTCTACTGGCATTTCACCGACATCGCGACGATGAAGTCCGAGCTCGCCGACCACTGTCGCAAGGGTCAGGCCGCCGCCGTGGCCCGGATGGCGGACCTCGAGGCACTCCCGCCGATCGAGCGCATCGAGGGCATGGCACAGCTCGTGTCGGATCCGCGCAGGTGGCGGATGGAAGCCGCGATGCGACGGTGGGCCGAGACCGACGGGACGATCGCCGACTCGATCTCCGAACTCGACGGCCAGATCTTCCAGATGTCCCATCAGGCGATGCGCGAACTCGGCTTCGACGAGGCCGAGGCCCATGCCCGCGCGACCACGCTGCTCTACGCGGGGATCGGCTTCGTCCACGCGCACGGACGGCTCGGCGAGGCGACGGCCGACGACCTGCGCATCTTCCTCGACATCCTGACGCGGAAGTGAATCATCCGGTGGCCAGTCTCCACTGACCGCCGACGTTTTCCACGAGCCCCTCGATGTCCAACCGTGCCAACGCCGCCCGCACGGCCGGCACCTCGAGTCCTGCCGCGAAGGCGATCTCCTGGATCCCCACGCCACCCCTGGCCGGGATCGCGTCGTGCACGCGCAGCTGCTCGGCGCTGAGGCCATCGGTTCTCTTCCCCCTCCCCCGGCCGATGTCTCCCCCGCCGTCGGGCCGGACGAGGTTCACCGCCGACGCGACATCGGAGACCAGCACCGCCAGCCCGTCGGCGATCATCCGATGGCATCCGACGGAGGTCGCCGACGTCACCGGTCCCGGCACCGCACCGAGTGGCCGACCGAGTTTCCGGGCCCAGGCTGCGGTGTTCGCCGCGCCCGAACGTCTGCCGGCCTCCACGACCACGGTCGCCCCCGACAGTGACGCGACCAGCCGATTGCGGGTGAGGAAGCGATGTTTGGCGGCCGTCGTTCCCGGCGGGTACTCGCTGATGATCGCGCCGGTCCGGGCGATCTCCGCCAGCAGCGCGGAATGCGCTGCCGGATAGTCGCGGTCGATGCCGCAGGCCAACACGGCCGCGGTAACCCCGCCGGCCGCGACAACGGCGCGGTGCGCCGCCCCGTCGATCCCGAAGGCGCCACCGGAGATCACCGCGAAGCCCTCACCCGAAAGCCCCGAGGCCAGCATCTGCGTGACGTGCCCGCCGTACGACGACGCCGCGCGGGACCCGATGAGGGCGACCGAGGCCGCGGCCAGATCGTCGAGCCGGGCGGGACCACGCACCCAGAGGGCCAGTGGCTCGCCGCCGCGTGCGGCGGTGTCGGCCTGACCGAGGGCGAGGAGCGACCAGGCCGGCCACTCGGGATCGGATCGGGTGACCAGCCGTGCACCGATCGCGGCGGCGGTGTCAAGGTCGGTCGTTGCGCAGTCTGACTCGTATCGAGCTGCAGTCGCGGCCAGCACAGGTTCGTGACCGTCCGGCACACGGCGTTCACGGATCGCCGATGCCGCGTCGACCGGACCGACCTGGTCCACCAGGGCGATCACCTCCGCACACGGCGGCTCGGCCACGCGCGCCAGGTACGCCCACGCCGTCATCTCCGCCGGATACTTCCCGCTCACCACGTTGCTCCTCGGTCTCGGTACAGAAGTGCCTGTGCGACATCGTCTTCGACGGGCCGGTCGGTGCCGCGTAGATCGCTGAGGGTCCAGGCGAGCCGCAGCGCACGGTCGGCACCGCGGGCAGTCACGCGCCCGTCCCGGAGGAACAGTTCGATGGGTCGCAGGACGTCGGGCGGCAGCCGGAACTTCTGACGTAGCGCGGCTCCCGGAACCTCGGCGTTGGTCCGCCAGCCGAATTCGGACCATCGCTCGACCGCGGCCGCCCGCGCCGCGGTGACCCGTGCACGGACCTCGGCACTCGATTCCCCCGTCCCGCTCATCAGCGCGGCGTTGCCCGGCGGGTCCATGCGGACACGGATGTCGACCCGGTCCAGCAGTGGCCCCGACAACTTGCCGAGGTACCGACGTCGCACGACAGCGGTGCACACGCAGTCGACGTCGTGTGCGGGTGCGCATGGGCACGGGTTCGCCGCGAGGATGAGCTGGAACCGCGCCGGGTACGTCGCGACGCCATCCCGCCGCGGCACCCGCACCTCGCCGTCTTCGAGCGGTTCCCGCAGGGATTCCAGCACTTTCGCGCTCATCTCGGCGCATTCGTCGAGGAACAGGACACCGCGGTGCGCCTTGGAGACCGCGCCCGGCCGGGCGAAGCCGGTACCACCGCCGAGCAGCGCTGTCGTCGACGAACTGTGGTGCGGTGCGACGAACGGCGGCTCGGTGATCAGCGGGCGTCCCGGTGACAGCTCCCCCACGAGCGAGTGGATCGCCGTCACCTCGAGGGAGTCCTCGACACCCAGTGGCGGCAGGATGCCTGGTAGGCGTCGCGCGAGCATCGTCTTCCCGATACCCGGTGACCCGGTCATGAGAACGTGATGTGCTCCGGCCGCGGCGATCTCGAGTGCGTGCCTGGCCTCGTGCTGCCCCACGACGTCGGCCATGTCCGGAATCGGTGGCGGCTTCGTGGTCGTCGTCCGGTGGAAGTTGTCGAGTACGCGATCGCCCTCCAGCCAGGCGACCACGTCTTCGAGGTTCGTCGCACCACCGACGTCCATGCCCTCGACCAGGGTCGCCTCGGTCACCGTCTCGATCGGGACCACCGCACGCCGATAACCCGCCTGCCGCGCGGCGATCACCGCCGGCAGCACTCCCCGGACCGGCCGGACGGTGCCGTCGAGGCCGAGTTCGCCGAGGAAGATCGTCGACGTCAGCTTCTCCGACGACACCTGTTCGGTCGCAGCCAGAATCGCGACCGCCATGGCCAGGTCGAAACCCGAACCGACCTTCGGCATGTCCGCCGGCGAGAGCGCCACCGTCACCTTCAGGTCGGGGAACTTGAACCCCGAGTTCTTGACCGCCGCCCGCACCCGGTCGCGCGCCTCGCGCACCGACGGATCGGGGTTACCGGTCACCGCGAAGCCGGGCAGCCCTGATCCGACGCTCGCCTGAACGTCGACAACTCGTGCGGCAAAGGCATTGAGCCCCACCGACTGTGTTTGCCCCAACATGGAGCACAGTCTGTCGAAAGATCACGCCGGCGAACCGGCCCGCAGTCTCCCGACGAGCGATCTGTGGATCACCTCTCCGATATCCACATCACCGGCTTGATCGGCAGTCCTGCACACCTTCGGTGTCGAAGGACTTCTCCGAAACGAAGTCGCGGCCAACCTTCTTGCGGCGCATCTGTGTAGCGAGATGATGCCTGTGGATGACGGTCCGGGTTTGTCGGTGGTCGGGTCTACATTGGTTGTCAGTAGGTGAGCCGATCGATCGGGTCGGCGCCGCAACACTTCTGGGGGCAGGGTGTCGGGGAATCGGATCGATCTACCGGGCGGGTCTCTCGCCGGGATCGATCCTGCCCACCCTTATGAAGCCGACATGTACTCCCTCATGGACGAACTCAAGGCGTCTCAGCGTCGCGAATCCCACGAACACTGGGCCCGATACAAGACGGTGCACGCGATCGCCGAACGCTGCATGAGCACCCGCAACACCTTCGACGGCGGGATCGTTGTCACCGGTGAGGCCGAGTGCGTCCAGCGGGTGTCGCGCCAATTGTCTTTGACACGACGCCAAGCCGAGATCCTCATCGGCGAAACCATCACCCTGCACGAGAACCTCCCCGAGGTACTGGACACCCTGCGCGACGGGATCACCACCCGTTGGCAGCTGCAGGTGATCGTGTCCCGCACGGCGCTCGTCCCGCCGGACTCATCGATCACTCCCACCCTCGACGCCGAGATCGCCGCCACCCTCCGCAACAAGAAGGGCTCTTGGACGCGAGCCCGGCTGCGCGACATGGTCGACCGCCTGGTGTTCCGTCACGACCCAGACCTGGTCCGCGAACGCCGGAGAGAAGCGCTCGACAACCGCGGGATGTATACCCACACCCTCGACGACGGCACCGCCGAGATCACCGGGGTGATGGCCGCGGAGAACGTGCGTATCGCCGCCAAGGCCGTTCGCGTGCTGGCGGATTCAGTGTGCAAGCACGACGGTCGCACCGTCGGACAACGCAACTCCGACGCCATGTTCGCCCTCCTGACCGGCACTCTGTTCGAATGCTGCTGCGATCGTGACAACTGCACGGCCGAGGTTCCCGAACCCGGAGCGGCGGTCGCATCGGTGCGCAGCGAGATCGTCATCCACGTCGTCACCGATGCCGCGACACTGGCCGGCGCACCCGGGATCGGCTGGATCGACGGGCACGGCGTCATCTCCGACGAGCACGTCCGCGACCTCGCCCACCGACCCGACGCCACCATCAAACCCATGACTCCGGTCCGCACAGCACCCACACGAGTTGGGGCCGAAACACCCTCGCCGGCAGGCGAGCACGACGAGCGTGACGCACAGGACCGCGAAGCCAGACGCCCGCAACCCGCAGCCGCACCGATCGCTGAGCCGACCGCGCCGAACGTTACCGAAGCAACGTCATCGGATGTGGTGGTCGTCTATCCCGGTTCCCAGCCGTCCGACCCGTACCGCCCGACCACCGCCTGTGCCGACTTCGTCCGCATCCGCGACGGCTACTGCACCGAACCAGGGTGCGAGCAGTCCTCTTTCACTTGCGACCTCGACCACGTCACCGAGTTCGACCGTCAACGCCCGACCCGCGGTGGACTCACCTCCAGTGAGAACCTCAACGCCAAATGCCGCTTAGGGCATCTGCACAAGACCTTCGGCGACTGGATCGACGTCCAGTACCGCGACGACGACGGCCGCCTGGTCACCGAGTACGTCACCCCAGAGGGCTACCGCATCCGCGGTGACGCCGAAACCCTCGAAGATCTGTTCCCCAACCTGCGCCGTATCCGCTTCGAGCAACCTGCCCAAGCCCCACCCACACCGCGGGTGATCTCGGGCGACGACCCTCGCCCCACACGAAACCGGCTGGCAGACAAACACGCCAGACGGCGAGCCGAACGCGCCCGCAACCGGCGAGAACGCGAACGCCTGGAAGTCGAGGACGGCCCGGCACCGTTCTGACCGATCCATGCGCACACCCGACCGGTCGGAGTGCTACAACGATCCGGTGACTGAACCTGAAGAAGACTTCACCGTGCCGCAGGCGGCGCTCATCGTGTCAGTAGGTGGCGTCGTCCTGGGGACCATTCCATTCGTTCTGATCTGGGGCTTTCTCCACGGATGGGGTCAAGGTCAGTGGGGTCCGGTTGCCGCCTGGCTTTCAGGCTTACTCACCGTCTTCGCGGTTGTAGTCGCGCTTTACCAGACACTCTTAGCGCGGCAAGAGGCCGAAGCAACAAGAGCGAACGCAGCCGAAGAGATGCGACTTGTCGAAGAGCGACATACTCGACAGCTCGCCCAGGCCGAAGCGTCCATGGATGCTTCTCGTACGTTCCATATCGAACAGTTGGCAGTGACGCAACACAACCGTGAGGTCGATGCCGTTAAGTCGATCGCCAAGAACATCACGAAGGCGAATGCGCAGACGAGTATTTATACGTTCGATTACCTCGACGAGCTGGCTGAGAACAATGGAGAGCTTGCGGACTCCGGCCTCGTCCGGCTCACGAACTTCTTGACTCAGTTCGAGTATTACCGAACCGTTGCGACCGTTGCGATGGCCGACATCCGCGACAAAGAGATCGCACGCGAAGCACTCAGATCCCTCAGTGCAGCTGTCGCCGCGGCGACAGCTGTACGAGCTGCGGTAGAAGCAGGCACGGACCCGAAGAATTTCTTAGGTATCGAGAAAACCGCTGAGAAGGCTCGCAACACGAATAACGAGTTTCAGATGTTCGCGCTTCGCAAGCTCTCGCCCAATGGTCCTCCTCTGAAGGAGACCCAGGGACCCCGTACCGCCGCTGTAGACGAAAGCTAGCTAAGACTCGTATGAGTAGTGCGTCGATCAGCTGCAGAATTCCTCGTCAAAGACGTCGGCATGTCGGCAAACGACCCGCCGGCACCGCCGATGCTCCCGTCCTGCACCTCGCTCGTGCCAGCGGAATTGTCGATTAGCTCCGACCCTCGACGCCGAGATCGCGCTGCTACTCTCCGGGTCCGGGGAAGGCCCTTGGACACGAACACGGCGACGCGGCGCCGATCGCGTGATGTTCCGCCCCGACCCCGCTTCGAACAAGCCGCCCAAGCCCCACCCGCACCGCGGGTGATCTCGGGCGACGACCCTCGCCCCACACGAAACCGGCTGGCAGACAAACACGCCAGACGGCGAGCCGAACGCGCACGAAACAAGCGGGAACGCGAGCGTCTGCAGGTAGAGGACGGACCCGCGCCGATCTGATCGATCGCCGTCGCTAAGCTCGACAACCGATGAGTGACGGAATTTTCGACGACGCGTTCGTCGACGACCTGAACCGACTCTTCCGTTGGCGACGGGATGTCCGTCGGTTCAGTCGCGAACCGCTCCAGCCGCATCTTCTCCCCGAGCTCATCGCGGCCGCGGAGCTCTCGCCGTCCGTCGGAAACAGTCAGCCCTGGCGGTGGGTCGAGGTGCAGACCAAGGCGGCACGAGAGGCTGTGCGGGACAGTTTCGTCCGCTGCAACGCCGAAGCGCTCGACGGTTACACCGGCGAACGCGCACAACTGTATTCGTCACTCAAGCTCGCCGGCCTCGACGACGCACCGGTCCACCTCGCCGTGTTCTGCGAACCCGATGCCGAACAAGGCCACGGCCTGGGTCGCCAAACCGTGCCGGAGACACTCGAGTACTCGGTCGTCACGGCCATCACCACCCTGTGGCTGGCCGCCCGGGCCCGCGGCGTCGGGATCGGTTGGGTGTCCATTCTCGAACCGAACGAGGTGGCCGCCGCACTCGCGGTCCCACCCACCTGGAAACTCGTGGCCTACCTCTGCGTCGGTTATCCCGAACGCGAGAACGACGTACCCGAACTCGAACGTGTCGGCTGGCAGTCACGCACCGAGTCGGAAAAACGCCACCTTATCCGCTGACACCGGATCGTGACCGATCTCGGGGCCTTCCGTGACACAACTCTAGTAACAATAGTCACGTCCATAACTTCAGTAACACCTGTCACACGGAGGTCTTGAGTGCCCAGCCGTTTCACCAAAGGTGTCCGACTGGCGCTGGCGGGAGCCTTCGCAATCGGTACCTCCGCGATCGTCCTGACCGCCGGTACCGGCATCGCAGAAGCCGCGCCGTGCGGTAACTCCGGCGCCGGTTCGAGTCTTCTCGGCACCGGTTCGTCGGGTAGCTCCAATGCCCCCGCAGCCGGACCCCAGGGCCCGTTGCCCGTCTACAACGGGAACATCTCCAAGGTTCTCAGCTGGGTCACGGGTCCGCGCAGCAACAACGACACCTTCGATCGCTTCGGCATCAGCGGCACCGACCTCGGGATCGCCTGGGACAACGGCCGCGGGCAGACGTTGATGGCGTTCGGCGACACCTTTGGCAACTGCGATGTCGCCGGCCAGGAATGGCGGCACAACGTCCTGCTGCGGACGAACGACGACGACTTCAGCGACGGGAAGATCACCATCCCGAACGGTGTCGCCGGCGACCAGAACTCGGGAACCGTGATCAGGGGCCGGGCGAACTACGCCGAGGAACTCATTCCGTCGCTGGGCATCTCGAACATCGAGGTCACCACGATCCCCACCGCGGCGATCTCGCTCCCGCACGGCACCGGGTTCCGGCAGTACATCAACTACATGTCGGTGCGGTCCTGGGGTTCGGCCGGCAACTGGATCACCAACTACTCGGGTATCGCCTACTCCGACAACAACGGTCAGACGTGGGAGAGCGACCCCGACACCATCCTCATCAACGCTCCGATCGACCTCGAGCTCCCCGGCAACCTGCGCGCGATCGACGTCAACAACGGCAAGTTCCAGCAGAACGCATACATGCGTGGGCGCCCGGGTACCGACGAAGAGGACTACATCTACCAGTTCGGTACGCCCAACGGCCGTTTCGGCGCTGCATTCCTGGCGCGGTTCAAGCCGGAGGACATCCTCGACCTCGGTAAGTACCAGTACTGGTCCGGCGAGCGCATCGGATGGGTCGACAGCATCAGCGACATCCACGACACCGAAGGCGTCGTCGCCCGACAACCGGTCAGTGAACTGTCCGTCGCCTGGAGTCCGTACCTGAACAAATACATCATGCTCGACGGCGACAACGGCATCCGGCTCCGCACCGCAGACCATCCGGAAGGCCCGTGGAGCTCGCCGCGCAACATCGTGTCCCCCGGCAACCCGGTGGTCTACGGACCGATGATGCTGCCGAGCTCGCCGGCACTGACGGGCACCGGAAAAGAGCTGTACTTCAACGCTTCACGCTGGAGCGACTACAACGTGATGCTGATTCGCTCGGACCTCGGCAAGCTGTAGTCCCGGGCTCGAAGACCACTCACTCGTGGACTCCGCGGTGGTGCCTCACGTGCGCCGCCGCGGGGTCTTCCGGGGTGAACCCGTCCAATTGCACGCTGATGACGTCGAACCGGATCTGGCGCCAGCGGCGTTCCTGGGCCGCGAGCCACGTACGGGCCAGTCGGCGCATCCGGGCGAGCTTGTCCGGGGTCACGGCCATCACCGCGTCGTCGAAGGTGCGGCTGGCCCGAGTCTTCACCTCGACGACCACCAGCGTGGGCCCGGCGGGGCCACGGGGGTCGACGGCGATCAGGTCGAGCTCGCCATATCGGTTGCGCCAGTTGCGTTCCAGCACAACCCACCCCAGTGAACCGACGAAGTCGGCGGCGATGTCCTCCCCCAGCTTGCCCACGTGCGCACGACGGTTGCTCATGCTCTGAAGGGTCCCCGAACACGACTCGGCCGCGGCGCGAGTACACCCGCCGCGGCCGAATCTGTGGAGAACTACCGACTCACCAACATCGCGTCGTCGACGCCTCGGGGTACGTTCACCCCATGAGAGTTCAGGGCTCGTCGGGAAGCCGCAGTTCCGGCTTCTCGAGCTCCTCGATGTTGACGTCCTTGAACGTGATGACGCGAACCTGCTTGACGAAGCGCGCCGGCCGGTACATGTCCCAGACCCAGGCGTCGCTCATCCGGAGTTCGAAATACACCTCGCCGTCGGTGTTGCGGGGAATCATCTCGACCGCGTTGGCAAGGTAGAAGCGCCGCTCGGTCTCCACCACGTAGGTGAACTGGCCGACAATGTCCTTGTACTCGCGGTACAGAGAGAGTTCCATCTCGGTTTCGTACTTTTCGAGATCCTCAGCACTCATCCTGTAAGCCTATCCCTGTTGTCGTTTGCGCTGGAGACCACTCGTGCCGCGACGTTCCGGTACGACATGCGGTGTTGTGGTGACGGTCCCGCCGCATCGATGCGGGACATGTGAAGAGCTGTGCTGTATCCCTTGTGGATCGCGAAATCGTACCCGGGCAGGTCGGCGTCCATCGCGACCATGATCCGATCCCGCGTCACTTTCGCGATGATGCTCGCGGCCGCGATGCAGGCCGCGGCCCCGTCTCCGCCGATCACCGGCAGCGACGGCGCGGTCAGGCCGGGAACCACGAACCCGTCGGACAGCACGTATCCGGGGGTCACGTCGAGTGCCGCGACCGCCCGGCGCATGCCCTCGATGTTCGCAACGTGGATGCCGATCCGGTCGATCTCCGCCGCGTCGATGATCACCGCGCTCCATGCGTGTGCGTACCGGGTCACCGATCGGTACAGCGTCTCGCGGGTCTTCTCGGTGAGCCGCTTGGAGTCGTCGAGGTCGGCGAGCGAGGCCAGCTGCGTCGGTTTCAGCACGCACGCCGCGACCACCAGCGGCCCGGCGCACGCACCGCGACCGGCCTCGTCGACCCCGGCGACAGGGCCGAGGCCCTGCCGGTAGAGCGCGAATTCGAAGGTCCGCAGTCCGGCTGCACGGCGGACGGGCGAACGCGGTGGCCAGCGGCTCATGGTGTGCGCAATCCCCACATGGTCATTGCTGGGGATTGATCGAACCGACACCACCGATCCGCGAGAAGGGATAGATGATGGTTCGGACCTTGCCGCGGATGTCGCTCACCGGAACGGTGCCCTGGTACTGATCGTCGACGTGGTAGCGCGAGTCCTGCGAGTTGAGGCGGTTGTCGCCCATCACCCACACGTTGCCCTCCGGGACCTTGATCGGACCGAAGTCCGGACCCAGACACGGCGGCAGCTTGTCGCTGACACCGGAGTCGGGTCCGTAGGCCGCGAGGGTCTCGCGCTGCAACTCCATGTTGATGTACGGCTCGCGCAGCGGCTTGCCGTCGACCTTTACGCCGACACCCTCGTCGTTGCGGCACTCGATGGTCTGTCCGCCGGTCGCGATCACACGCTTGACGAGATTGTTCTCGTCGGGCGGGGCGAAACCGAACCACGACAGCGCATCCTGCGCCTTGTGCATGACCGGGTTCGTCGAGCGCGGCGACACCCAGGCGCCGTTCCACGACTCCGACGGACCCTTGAAGACCACGACGTCACCGGGCTCCGGATCACCGAAGCGGTAGACCATCTTGTCGATCACGATGCGATCGTTGGTGCACCCGTCACAACCGATCAGAGTCGACTCCATCGACTCCGACGGGATGACGTACTGCCGGCCGATGAAGGTCTGCAGTACCCAGGTGAGGAGCAGGACGCACCCCACGATGATCACGACCTCGCGTAAGAGCGAGCCGGAGCCCGACTTGCTCTTGCCGTCCGCGGTCTCGTCCGGATCGGACTTCAACCGCCAAGGACGCTTCTCACCGTCGTTGCCGTCGGTGTCAAGGTCGCGATCGTCGCTGGGTCGCTGTGTGTCGGCCACCTCGTCAGGGTAGACGCGTCAGCGCTTTTCCTTGATCTTTGCGGCCTTGCCACGCAGATCGCGCAGGTAGTAGAGCTTGGCGCGACGGACGTCACCGCGGGTGAGGACGTCGATCTTGGCGATGTTCGGGCTGTGCACCGGGAAGGTGCGCTCAACGCCGACGCCGAAGGACACCTTGCGGACGGTGAAGGTCTCGCGGACGCCGCCACCCTGGCGACGGATCACGACACCCTTGAACACCTGGACGCGTTCCTTGCTGCCCTCGATGACCTTGACGTGGACGTCGAGGGTGTCGCCGGGGCCGAACTCCGGGACATCGTCGCGTAGGGACTGCTTGTCGAGGAAGTCGAGCGTGTTCATTGATTGGGTCCTATTCTGGCGTGAACGTTGAGCAGAGGAACCTGGCGGGCCATACGGCTTCGAACCGGTTCATACTCCGAGTCGTCGGTGCCCGTCACACGGGACAGGCAACCCGACTATTGTGCCAGAGACACCCCGGTCCGACGAAATCCCCGGTCAGCGCTACGAACCGGGGGCCATCGCGACGACGTCGGCGGCTTGCAGTGCCGCCACCGTCGCCGAGTCCATCGGCGTGGCGGCGGCGATCGCCGTGGGGGTGATCCCTGAACTCGTCATGTGTTCGACGATCGCGAGTTCGGGTGCCCGCCCGTTCGCCGTCAGCGCCTCGTCGTCGGCGAGTTCGATCCCCGCGCGCTGGTACGGCTGCGGATCGTTGGTCCCGACGACGACCACGCGACGCCCGCGGGCCCCGACGCCGACGCCGACGGCGGTGCGGAACCAGCCCGCGATGGTCGCCGGCACCGTCGACTGCACGGTGTCGGCGCGACGCCTCAGCCAGGTCAGGTCTCCCCCGGCGGTGTCCCGGTCGGTGCGCGAGGCAGCGCCCACGGCGGCACCGAACCCGGCGGCGGCCGCTCCGGCAGCGCCCATCGCACCCATCGGTGCGAACGGCATCATCCCGCTGGTCGCCGCGGGCGGGGTCCCGCCGGCGGATTGCCCGGCATCCTCCGACCGTTGCGTGTAGTCGTCACCGGCAGCCGTCAGGGCCAGACGACCGGCGCTCGCCGCACTCACCCGCCACGAGTCGTCACCGACCTCGGCGAAGACCTCTGCACGTTGCCGGTCACGGTCGGCGACGAGGGCGATCGTCGTCATCTGTTGCTCGGTCTCCACGACGACATCGGCGTAGGTGTCCAACGACGTCGCCATCGCGCGGAGCCGGTCGGCGACGTGCGGCAGTGACTGCGTCCCGGCGCCGGTGACCCGGCCGAGCCCGTCGACCAGAGCGTCGGCGAACTCCCCCTCGACGCCCGCGCCGCCGGCGGCCGGTGACGAGTACGCGGCAGTCGCAGACACGACCACGTCGGTGACCCGCTCCACGGATTCGGCGAGGGCTCGTGTGCGTCGTGCGGCCTCACGGAGCGACGTCGGGTCCGCACCCGGCCACACGCCGGGTGCGAGTTCGTCCGCGATGTGTCGGGGCGCCGAGTTCACCGAGGGTCACCGGGGTCGAAGGCGGCTGCGGTGTCGGCGTCGGCGGCGGCGAGGGACTCGACGCCGGAGGTGAGCGCCCGCCGGTGCTCGGCGAGACGCGCGACCGCGGCGCAGAGCAGTTCACTCGATTCGGCGCTCGCGGGGCCGAAACCCCGCCGGAAGGCCATCGCGCCCTCCCCGACCCCGACCGCGGTGTCGATGTCGGCGAGCAGTTCGACGAGCTCGGAATGCACGGCGCCCAGCCGCGACTCGGCATTGGCCAGCCGGGCGGACAGATCCGCCGCGGTACCCACGTCCGCGGCGATCCGGTTCCGGCGGCCTCCGGCTGTCATCCGGGGGTCCGGGCGGTGTCGAGACGGGCAGGGTCGAGACGCGCGGGGTCGAGACGCGCGTCGGCGTAGTCCACCCCGGAACCCGTTGCGGCAGCGAGAAGTTCGACGCGCCGCGAAGCCAACGCATGGTCCGCTTCGGCGATCAGGGTGGTGAGGAGTTCGGAGAGCTGGTCGGCACGGTACCGACGCAAGGCGGTGGGATCGATCGAGATGTCGACGGCGAGACCGCGCGCGTTGACGGTGACGGCGACGAGCCGATCCCGGCTGATCGCCCGGGAGGTCAGCTCCGACAACGCGGCACGGGTCTGCGCGAGTTCGGCACGCTGACGGTCGAGTTCCTCGACCATGGCCTCATAGCCCTGCATAACACCCCCCGTGTGCTCGAGTTGTGCCGAATCCTAGCGGGGATCCGACTCCGGGTCATCGTGGGGATTCACAGGCTCGGCGAGGAGATCCGGCCGGCGGGCGCGGGTCCGTTCGAGGGCCTGCTCATGTCGCCACCGCGCGACCTTCGCATGATCGCCGCTGAGGAGTACCGGCGGGACGTCGAGACCTCGCCAGCTCACCGGACGCGTGTAACTCGGCCCTTCGAGGAGCCCGTCGGAGAACGAATCCTCTTGGTGCGAGCGAGGATTCCCGAGAACACCGTCCATCAGTCGGACGGTTGCCTCGATCATCGCCATGACCGCGACCTCGCCGCCGATGAGGACGAAGTCACCGAGGGACACCTCTTCGACGCGCACCCGACGGGCCGCGTCGTCGAAGACACGCTGGTCGATGCCCTCATAGCGGCCGCAGGCGAAGACGAGATGTTTCTCGGTGCTCCACCGCTGGGCGGTCGCCTGCGTGAACGGCACACCGGCCGGGGTCGGGACCACGAGAAGCGCGTCGTCGGGGCACACGTCGTCGAGACACGGCCCCCACACCTCGGGCTTCATGACCATGCCGGGCCCGCCACCGTACGGCGAGTCGTCGACGCTGCGGTGCACATCGTGCGTCCAGTTCCGCAGGTCGTGGACGTCGACGCTGATGCGGCCGGCGTCGATCGCCTTGCCCAGCAACGCAACCCGGAGCGGGTCGAGATATTCGGGGAAGATCGAAACGATGTCGAGGCGCATCACTTCGCGCCGTCGGCCGAGTCCGGGTCGAGGAGACCCTCGGGCGGGTCGATGACGATGAGTTCGCGGGTCACCGTCGGCACGATCTCCCGCACGAACGGGATGAGGACCTCACGCTTGTCGGGGGTGCGCACCGACAGCAGTTCGCCGCCGGGCATGTGCAGCACCGATTCGACGACACCCACCTCGGTGCCGTCGGCGAGCTGGACCGGGACACCTTCGAGTTCGTGGTCGTAGAACTCGTCCGGGTCGTCGGACGGCTCGACCTCCGAGGAGTCGATGAGGAACAGGGTGCCGCGCAGCGCGTCGGCGGCATCGCGACTGGCGATGCCCTCGAGAGACACCAACAGCCGCCCGGAATGTTCCCGGGCGGCTGTCACGGTGAATCCACGTTCTCCGCCACCGCGCGGCAGTCGGCCGCGCAGCACCGAGCCGCGAGCGAAACGCAGTTCGGGCTCGTCGGTACGGACGTCGACGACGAGTTCGCCACGAATGCCGTGCGACTTCACGACGCGTCCGACGACGAGATCCACGATGCGTGCGTCCTGCGAGTCGGCTGTCAGCGGTCGGTGTCGACGATGTCGACGCGCATGCCGCGTCCGCCGATACCGGAGACGAGGGTGCGCAGGGCGGTGGCCGTACGACCGTTGCGGCCGATGACCTTACCCAGATCGTCGGGGTTCACGTGGACCTCGACCAGGCGTCCACGACGACCGGTGACGAGGTCGACCCGGACGTCGTCCGGGTTCGAGACGATTCCGCGGACGAGATGCTCGACCGCGTCGGCGACGACAGCGCTCACGCGTCACCCTCGGCGGCGGGGGCCTCGGCGGCAGCTTCTGCCGGGGCCTCGTCCTTCTTGGCGGCCTTCTTCTTCGGGGTGGTGGCCGCGGCGACCGGCTCGTTCTCGGCGGCGGCGAGCGCAGCGTTGAACAGGTCGAGCTTGGACGGCTTCGCCTCGGCGGTCTTCAGGGTGCCCTCGGCGCCCGGCAGGCCCTTGAACTTCTGCCAATCACCGGTGACCTTGAGGATCGCGGCAACGGGCTCGGTCGGCTGTGCGCCGACACCCAGCCAGTACTGGGCGCGCTCGGAGTCGACCTCGATCAGCGAGGGCTCTTCCTTCGGGTGGTACTTGCCGATGGTCTCGATCACCCGGCCGTTGCGGCGGGTCCGAGCGTCGGCGACGACGATGCGGTACTGCGGGTTGCGGATCTTGCCGAGCCGTGTGAGCTTGATCTTGACAGCCATGTCTTCTTCTACTTTCGTGTGGTCACTGCGCAATTCTGCGATCCACCCGGAATGGTGGACCCGGTTTTGCGTCTGTTTCGGTGTGACCGTCGGGCGGCCGTGACCGTATCCGACGAACCGTCGAGCCATTCTGCCAGACCAGAGGCCCCGGAAAGAAATCCGGGCTGACCGTCCGGAAAAGAAGCCGGCATGTGGTTGTCCACCCCGCGAGAACAACCACATGCCGTACGTCGCAAACGCCACTTGCCTACCGATGAATCGGCCCCCAGGCTTGCGCGACCCCCACCGAAACCCCGTTTCCACCCCCGGTTTCGGCGGGGTCTGCACTGTGCTGTTCGGTTCGTCCCCTTACGAACCTGTGCAACGCGGTTGCTACCTTACGCGGCAGTAGGTAAGCGCAACCAGCGGCCCGCTTGTGGTGTTGCTCACAAAATGTTTTGGCCCGAGGACACCACTGCGAGCGGATGACGCAGGACGCCCAGGTCATCGCAGGGGTTCTCGCCGTAGACCACGAAGTCGGCGCGGTCGCCGTCGGCGAGAAGGTCGGCGCCGAGCCACTGCCGAGGTTGCACGGAGGCTGCAGCGATCGCCCCGGCGTTGCCCAGACCGACCTGCGAGAGGGCCTCGATCTCGTCGACGATGCGTCCGTGCTCGACGAATCCGCCGGCGTCGGTACCGGCGAAGATCGCCACGCCGGCCTCGCGGGCGGATTCGAAGACCTTCGGTGCGTCGGCGTGCAACTTGCGCATGTGGGCGGCATAGGTCGGGAACCGCTCGGCGCCGTCGGCGATGCCCGGGAAGTTCTCCACCTGGATCATGGTGGGCACCAGGGCGATCGAGCGGTCGACGAGCTGATCGATCAGATCGGCGGTGAGCCCGGTGCCGTGTTCGATGCAGTCGACCCCGGCCCCGATGAGGTCGACGAGGGCGTCGGTGCCGAAGACGTGGGCGGTGATCCTTGCGCCGTGTTCGTGTGCGACGGCAACCGCGGCCTCGATCTGGTCTCGTGTCCACAGGGGCGCGAGGTCGCCGACCTCGCGATCGATCCAGTCCCCCACGATCTTCACCCAGCCGTCGCCGGCCTGCGCCTGGCGCGCCACCTCGGCGGCCAGCTCGTCGGGGTCGTCGAGGTCGACGCCGTAGTCGCGCAGATAGCGCTTCGGCCGGGCGATGTGCTTGCCGGAACGGATGAACCGCGGACACGCCGGGTCGTCGTCGAGCGGGTGGGTGTCGAGCGGCGACCCGACCTCGCGGATCAGCAGCGTCCCCGCGCGGGCGTCGGCGTACGCGTAACCCCGCGCCTGCTCGATGTCGACGCCGAGCCCGGGGGCGATGCCCACGTGGTTGTGGGCGTCGACGAGCCCCGGCAGAATCCAGCCGGCGTCGACGGCGGTCTCGGCGTCTGCGACGGGTGTGTGGCTGATGGTCCCACCGGTCACCCAGAACTCGACCGGTTGGCCGGTGAGCGGATCGGTGCCCCGGTAGTGACGGGCGGTGACATCCGGTGCTGGGCCATCCATTGCCGGGCCGCCCATCGCTACTTCTTCTTCTTGGGTTGGAACTGTGAGACGTCGATCCCCTCGAGACCCGGCGGCAGCTGGTCGAGTCCGGCGGGCATGTTGGACAGATCCGGGAAGCCGGCGGGCATGCCACCCGGCATCCCCGGGAAACCACCGCGCACCTTCGGCGGCGTGGGACCGCGTCCCTTGCCCTTCTTCCCCTTCTTGCCCTTGCGGTTGGACTTCCGGTTCATCCCGCCCATGCCCATGCGGCCCGACATCTGGGCCATCATCTTGCGGGCCTCGAAGAAACGGTCGACGAGCTGGTTGACCTCGCTGACGGTCACACCGGAGCCGTTGGCGATACGCAGGCGGCGGGAGGCGTTGATGATCTTCGGGTTGTCCCGCTCGGCGGGAGTCATGCCACGGATGATGGCCTGGACCCGGTCGAGCTGCTTGTCGTCGACCTGTGACAGCGCGTCCTTCATCTGGCCGGCGCCGGGCAGCATGCCCAGGATGTTGCCGATGGGGCCCATCTTGCGGATCATCAGCATCTGCTCGAGGAAGTCCTCGAGGGTCAGCTCGCCCTGCGTGATCTTGGCCGCGGCGGCCTCGGCCTGCTCGGCGTCCCAGTGCTGCTCGGCCTGTTCGATGAGACTGAGCACGTCGCCCATGCCGAGGATGCGGCTGGCCATGCGGTCGGGGTGGAAGACGTCGAAGTCCTCGAGCTTCTCACCGGAGGACGCGAACATGATCGGCTGACCGGTGACCTCACGCACCGACAGCGCGGCACCACCGCGGGCGTCGCCGTCGAGCTTGGTCAGCACGACGCCGGTGAAGCCAACGCCGTCGGCGAAGGCCTCGGCGGTGGAGACCGCGTCCTGACCGATCATCGCGTCGACGACGAACAGCACCTCGTCGGGCGTGGTCGCGTCGCGGATGTCGGAGGCCTGCTTCATCAGCTCGGAGTCGATACCCAGGCGGCCGGCGGTGTCGATGACGACGACGTCGTAGTGCTTGGTCTTCGCTTCCTCGACACCGGCGCGGGCGACCGAGACCGGGTCGCCGGAGGTGACGCCGAGTGCTCCCTCCCCACCGACGCTGGTGCCCGGGTGCGGCGCGAAGACCGGCACTCCGGCCCGCTCGCCGACGATCTGCAGCTGCGAGACCGCGCCCGGACGCTGGAGGTCACAGGCCACCAGCAGCGGTGTGTGTCCCTGCTGCTTGAGCCAGTTGCCCAGCTTGCCGGCGAGTGTCGTCTTACCGGCACCCTGCAGACCGGCCAGCATGATGACCGTCGGCGGGTTCTTCGCGAACCGCACCCGGCGGGTCTCGCCGCCGAGGATGCCGATGAGTTCCTCGTTGACGATCTTGACGACCGTCTGGGCCGGGTTCAGCGCCGCGGAGACCTCCGCACCCTTCGCCCGTTCCTTGATCCGCGCGATGAAGGCGCGCACCACCGGCAGCGAGACGTCGGCCTCGAGCAGGGCGAGCCGGATCTCGCGGCAGGTGCGGTCGATGTCGGCATCGGAGAGCCGCCCCTTGCCGCGGAGGTCCTTCAGGGCACCGGTCAACCGGTCGGAGAGGGAATCGAACATGGGTCCATCCTTCCATGTGGTTCCCCGGTCATTCCATTTAGGAGATCGGCACTCCGGACCGTCCCGTCCCGCCGGGCGTCTGCGGCCCGTCCTCCTCGTCGCGCTTGGGCTGCGGCGGCGGGCACACCGCGATGATCGCGTCGGTGAGCGCCGCACGCATCTGCTCGGTGTCCTCTGCCAGTCGCAGGCTGAAGATGTCGACGACGGTCGCACCCAGGGTCGAGACCTTCGCCCACCGGATGTCGGCGCCGTTCCTCTCCAGGACCGAACTCACCCGGCTCAACAGCCCGATCCGGTCGTCGGACCGGACCTCGAGCAGCACCGCACCCTCGGCGGCGTCGGGCTCCGGGGCGTCGAGCCAGGTGACCCGCGGCGGCGCGACCGCGAACAGCGCGGGCACGGCGTTCTTCGGGTGACCGGCGCCGTCGACGTCGGGATCGGTGCTGCCTGCACTCGCCCCGAGGCTCACCATCGTCCCGGGCAGGGTGCTGACCGAGGCGATCGTGGGTATCGGTGAATCCCGCTCGCGCGCGTCGAGGCGCGCGAGGACGTCGATCTTGCCGTTCACCGAGGCGATGAGTTGCTGGCGGAGCAGACCCGCGTCGGGCGGACTGCCGAACATCGGCACGACGATGAAGGAGTTGATCGCCTTGCCGTCGTGGCTCTGGGCGCAGGCCTTGTGCGAGCGCAGACCGCCGAGCGCGAGCACCCCGGCCATCTTCGACAGCAGCCCGGGCTGATCCGGCGCCACCATCGTGACGTCGTAGGTGTGCTGACCGTCGGCGCGCACGAGCCGAACCGCGAAGTCCCCCTCGGCGGCGATCGCCAGCTGCTCGGGGGTCAACGGCTCGGGCACGGCCGGTGGGATGCCGTCGATGTGGCGCATGGACCGCCGGACGAGCTCGCCGATGAGTGACGCCTTCCACTCCCCCCACACGCCGGGTCCGGTCGCCCGCGAATCCGCTTCGGCCAGTGCCGCAAGGAGTTCCAGCAGCACCCGGTTGTGACCCAGTGTGGTCGCGACGAATTCGGCGGTGGCCGGGTCGTCGAGGTCGCGTCGCGTCGCGACCTGCGGCAGCAGGAGGTGATGCCGCACCATGTCGGACAGGATCGTCACGTCCTGCGGCCACAGACCGAACCGGTTGCCGATCTGGACCGCGAGTTCGGCGCCGACGATGCTGTGGTCGGCACCGCGCCCCTTGCCGAGGTCGTGGATGAGCGCTCCGAGGACGAGGAGATCGGGCCGCGAGACCCGCGTCGTCATCGAAGACGCATAGGCCGCGGTCTCCACGAGGTGACGATCGACGGTCCAGGTGTGGATCGCATCGCGCGGCGGGAGGTCGCGCACCGCACCCCATTCCGGGAGCAGCCGACCCCAGAGCCCGGTGCGGTCGAGCGCCTCGATGGGGTCGACCATGTGGTGGCCCGAGCTGAGCAGGACCAGCAGGTCGCTGCGCGCCTCGGCCGGCCACGGCTCCCGCAGCTCCGGTGCGTAGTCGGCCAGTCGGCTCAGGGTCGATGCGCTGATCGGCAGGCCCGTCCGCGCCGAGGCGGCGGCCACGCGGAGGATGAGTCCGGGGTCCTTGCTCGGAATCGCGTTGCGCGCCAACACGATCTCACCGCTGTGCTCGACCACGCCCTCGTCGAGCGGACGACGCAGCGGGGAACGACGCAGCTTGGCCAGCCCACGCCGTGGGAGGGCGTTGCCCGCCGTCCGCAGACCGACGTCGATGGAATAGCTGATGGTTCGGGCGGAGTCACTGATGACGCGCGCCAGGTCGAACCGGTCCCCGATCCGCAGTGCGGCGCCGATCTCGTCGGCGTCCTGCGCGCGTACCTGCTCGCGCGGCCGGCCGGCCGTGCGGTGCAGCTCGGTCCGGATGTCGAGCAGTCGCTGGTAGGCGACCTGTGGTCCGGCACCGGGCGAATCCGGTCGGAGGCTGGCCATCCCGTCGGTCAGCTGGGCGATCGCCAGGGCGCCGAGGAGTTGTACGTCCCGTAGCCCTCCCCGACCGTTCTTCAGATCGGGTTCGGCGCGGTGCGCGATGTCACCGGCGCGACGCCAGCGGTCCTGCGCGTGGGCGACGACCTCGGGGAAACGATTACGGATGTCGTTGCGCCACTGCTGGCGTACGCCACCGATCAACAGGCTCGACAGGTCCTCGTCGCCGGCGATGTGGCGGGCCTCGAGAAGGCCCAGGGCTGCGGTCACGTCCTCGCCGGCGACCTGCAGTGCCTGCGGTACCGTCCGGACGCTGTGATCGAGCGGGATGTTGGCGTCCCACAACGGATACCAGAGTCCGTCGGCGACCTCGGACACCCGCTCGACGGGCATGTCGTCGTGCAGCAGGATCAGGTCGAGGTCGGAGTACGGCAGCAGTTCGCCGCGTCCCAGACCGCCGACCGCGACGATCGCGAATCCGCTGTGGGGCTTGATGCCGAGTTCGGCGCCCTTGCTGGTCAGCCAGAACTCGTGCAGGTCGACGAGCACCTGGCGGAGCGCCGGTGCGTCGAGTTTCCCGTTCCGGCTCGACTCGGTGAGCTGCCGGCGGGTCTTGGCCAGGTCGGTGGCGGCTACGGGAGGCTCCTCGGTCTCGGGGGTTGAACGGTGCGGCCCCGCGCCCGACTCATTGTCGAACGCGGGGCCGCGCTGGGGTTCAGAAAGGGCACGAGCTCACTTACAGAGCGTCGCCGCCGCGCTCGCCGGTGCGGACCCGCACCACCGACTCGACCGGCGAAACCCACACCTTGCCGTCACCGATCTTGCCGGTACGCGCGGCCTCGACGATCACATCGACGACCTTGTCCACGGCCGAGTCGTCCACGACGACCTCGACACGGACCTTGGGCACGAAGTCGACCGAGTACTCGGCGCCGCGGTAGACCTCGGTGTGGCCCTTCTGGCGTCCGTAGCCCTGGACCTCGCTGACGGTCATGCCCAGGATTCCCGCCTGCTCCAGGCCGGCCTTGACGTCCTCGAGCGTGAACGGCTTGACGATTGCAGTGATCAGCTTCATTTGTTATCCCTCTCCACGGGTGTCAGCGTAGTAGCGATTTGGCTCGAGCGTCATGCCAGCTCGTAGGCAGTCTCAGCGTGTTCTGCCTCGTCGATGCCGCTCTTCTCGTCCTCATCGCTGACGCGCCAGCCGAGCGGCTTGAGGGCGAAGGCGATGATCGCGGTCAGGACACCGGTGAACACGAGGGCGAACAGCGCGATCACGACCTGCACGACCAGCTGCTTGTAGTCGCCACCCCAGAAGAGGCCGACGTCCTTGGCCAGGAAGCCGATTCCGACGGTGCCCCAGAGGCCGGCGACCAGGTGGACGCCGACGACGTCGAGCGAGTCGTCGTAGCCGAACTTGTTCTTCATGCCGATGGCGAGGGCAGCCAGGGCACCGGCGATGACACCCAGGATCAGCGAGCCGACGGGGGTCAGCGCACCACAGGCCGGGGTGATCGCGACCAGGCCGGCCACGATGCCCGACGCGGCGCCGACGCTGGTGGCGTGCTTGTCGCGGACGAGCTCGACTGCGAGCCAGCCGATCATCGCGGCAGCGGTGGCAGCGGTGGTGTTGACCCAGACCAGACCGGTCACGGCGTCGGCCGCGAGCTCGGAACCGGCGTTGAAGCCGAACCAGCCGAACCACAGGAGTGCGGCGCCGAGCATGACGAACGGGATGTTGTGCGGACGGTAGGCGGTGCGGCCGAATCCGGCGCGGGCGCCGACGACCAGGGCCAGGACCAGTGCTGCCATACCTGCGTTGATGTGGACCACGGTGCCGCCGGCGAAGTCGATCGGTGCGACGTTGGCCTCACCGTCGGTGCTGCCGAACATCCACGACGCGAAGCCGTTCTCGGCACCCGACATGATGCCGCCACCCCAGACCATGTGGGAGAGCGGGAAGTACACGACGGTCGCCCAGATGACTGTGAAGACCGTCCAGGTGGCGAACTTGACGCGCTCGGCGAGCGCGCCCGAGATGAGGGCCACGGTGATCACCGCGAACGTGAGCTGGAAGCCCATGAACAC
Source organism: Gordonia sp. GN26 (assembly GCF_054823965.1). Lineage (NCBI taxonomy): Bacteria > Bacillati > Actinomycetota > Actinomycetes > Mycobacteriales > Gordoniaceae > Gordonia > Gordonia sp. GN26. The sequence goes on from NZ_JSYC01000007.1 coordinate 196,376, forward strand.
GAAGGACGGGATCGTCATACCGCCGGTCACGACCAGTTCGGTGTCGTCCGGGCCGGGGATCACGTCGGCCAGCTGGCCGGACCCGAAGAGCGCGAACGGGTTCGAGAACAGACCGGCGATGTCGTCATCCCCGGTGATGCCGTTGCCGAAAGCCATCGAGAAGCCCCAGAGGACGTACACGACGCTGACGGTGGCCAGCGAGATGAAGGACATCATCATCATGTTGAGCACGGACTTGCCTCGAGCGAGTCCGCCATAGAAGAACGCGAGTCCGGGTGTCATCAACAGCACCAACGCGGCGCTCGTGACGATCCACGCGGTGTCGCCGGTGTCGAATGCGCCGAACGCTTCTTCTGGCAGCGCCAAAACCACTGTAGAAACCTCCTCAGGATGCGCCGACGGCTCGGCGCCTCCAAAGAGACTGTCGGCACTCGGTTTCAGCAGTGGTGCCTTCACGTTTCGGGCACGTAACCCGATGAACGATTTATATTTCGCTCAGGTAAATCGCGAGGACGCTTCTGAGGGCCGTCTCAGTTTCGTCGGAGCACTTCTAGCCCGAGGTTGCCGATCGCGAATCGATTTCACACCAGTGCGGGCGACCATCGGCGGGTTCTCACAGCAGGGGTCTCACAGCAGTGCGTCGACGAAGGCCTCCGGCTCGAAGGGGGCCAGATCGTCCGCGCCCTCCCCCAGACCGACCAGTTTCACCGGCACGCCGAGCTCCTTCTGGACGTGGAAGACGATGCCACCCTTGGCCGTGCCGTCGAGCTTGGTCAGCACCACCCCGGTGATGTCGACGACCTCGGCGAACACGCGCGCCTGCATCAGGCCGTTCTGGCCGACGGTGGCGTCGAGCACGAGCAACACCTCGTCGACGGGCGCCTTCTTCTCAACCACGCGCTTGACCTTGCCCAGCTCGTCCATCAGACCGGTCTTGGTGTGCAGGCGGCCGGCGGTGTCGATCATGACGACGTCGACGCCCGTGGCGATACCGCGGTCGACCGCGTCGAACGCCACCGCGGCCGGATCGGCCTGCTCCTTGCCGCGCACGATCTCCGCACCGACCCGCTCACCCCAGGTCTGCAGCTGGTCGGCGGCGGCCGCACGGAAGGTGTCGGCGGCACCCAGCAGCACGCGACGCCCGTCGGCCACCAGGACGCGGGCCAGCTTGCCCGTCGTCGTGGTCTTGCCGGTGCCGTTGACCCCGACCACGAGCACGACGGCCGGACGGCCCGCATGCGGCAGCGCACGGATCGACCGGTCGAGGGTCGGATCGAGCTGCTCGACGAGCACGCGCTTCAGCAGTGCCCGAGCCTCCCCCGCGTTCTTCACCGGGTTGGCGGCCAGTTCGGTACGGAGGTTCTCGACGACGGTCATCGTGGTTGCCGTCCCGAGGTCGGCCATCAGCAGGGTGTCCTCGATCTCCTCCCAGCTGTCCTCGTCGAGGTCGCCGGCACCGAGCAGGCCGAGCACGCTCTTGCCGATCGCCCCCTGCGACCGCGACAGCCGTCCGCGCAGCTTGCCCAGCCGCCCGGCAGTCGGCGCGATCTCCTCGCGCGGCGGTACCGCCACCGCGCCCGATGCATCGTCGGGGGCCGCGGTCTCGGGGGTCGCGGTCTCGGGGGCGTCGACAACCGGCTCTTCGACGACCGGCGGCTCGATGACCGGCTCCTCGACGACCGGGGCCTCGGCCGCCTCCGGCGCCACCGTTTCCGGCTCTGCGACCTTCGCCTCCGGCTCTGCGACCTTTGCCTCCGGCTCGGTCGTCTCGGGCTCGGTGGTCTCGGGTTCTGCCTCGGCCGGCTCGATCACGTCCGGTAGGGACACCTCGGTGATCCCGCGGCGGTGGGAGTCGCGCGGCACCGCGGCGTCGTCGCCGACCGTGGGCTGGCCGTCGACGTCGGTGCGCTCCTCGACCGGCTGGACCGGCGGCTCGGGCTCGGGCTGCGGCTTGCGCGGCGGTTCCGGCTTGCGGGCCGGCGGTTCGGCGAGGGCTGTGTCACCGCGACTGAAACTGAAGCCCGACCCCGCCTGGTAGCCCCCGGACCGGTCGACCTGACGCGTGGTGCCGTCGACGATCTCCGGCTGCGTCTTGGTATCGGACAGCGAGATGCGACGACGACGCGCCAGCACCAGTCCGAGCGCGATCAGCGCGGCGATGACGACCACCGCGATGACGATCCCGATGATGATTCCGGTGTTCACTGGCTGGTGTCCTCCTGTTGAGCCACGGGCATGTTGACGCCGCGCATGCGTTGCGAGATGACGGTCGTGATGCCGTCCCCGCGCATGCTGACGCCGTAGAGGGCGTCGGCGATCTGCATCGTGGGCTTCTGATGTGTGATGACGATCAGCTGCGACTTCTCCCGCAACTGCTCGAACAGCTTGATGAGCCGGCGCAGGTTGGTGTCGTCGAGCGCCGCCTCGACCTCGTCCATGACGTAGAACGGCGACGGGCGGGCGCGGAAGATCGCCACGAGCATCGCGACCGCGGTCAGGGACTTCTCCCCGCCCGACAGCAGCGACAGCCTCTTCACCTTCTTACCCGGTGGCCGGGCCTCCACCTCGATGCCGGTGGTCAGCATGTCGTTCGGCTCGGTCAGCACGAGCCGTCCCTCGCCGCCGGGGAACAGCGTCTCGAAGACCTGACCGAACTCGCGCTCGACGTCGGAGTAGGCCTCGGTGAACACCTGCAGGATGCGGGCGTCCACCTCCTCGACCACGTCGAGCAGGTCCTTGCGGGCGCCCTTGACGTCCTCGAGCTGTGAGGACAGGAAGTTGTAGCGCTCTTCCAGGGCAGCGAACTCCTCGAGCGCGAGGGGGTTGACCTTGCCGAGGGTGTTGAGGTCCTTCTGCGCCTTCTTCGCGCGCGCCTCTTGCGTGGCGCGGTCATACGGCATGGGCGCCGGTGCCACCACCTGTTCGCCGCGCGCCTTGGCCTCCTCGTACTCCTGCATCTCCAGGGCCGAGGGCGGCATCGGGACATCGGGACCGTATTCGGCGATCAGGTCGTCGGGCGACATCGCGAACGTATCGAGGATCTGCTCCTCGAGCTGCTCGATCCGCAGCGCCACCTGCGCACGCGCGACCTCGTCGCGATGCACGGTGTCGCGCAACGAGTTCAGCGTGGTTGTCAGCTCGCCGGCCCGTACGCGCAGTTCATCGAGGGTCGCCGACCGCGCGATCCGGATCTCCTCGAGTTCGTCGCGACCTGTCTGCGCCGATGCGACGGCGGATGCGAGTCGTTCGGCGACCTGGGCACCGGCCCGTTCGACCGCCGCCGCGACACCCGCGGCCTGCCGGCGGATCTCGTCCTGACGACGCGCCCGTTCCCGGGCCTCGCGCTCACGCTGGGCGGCGCGCCGCAGGGAGTCGGCCTTGCCGCGCACCGAGGCGAGGCGTTCCTCGGCGGTCCGTAGCGCCAGACGAGCCTCCATCTCGGTGCCGCGCGCGATCCCGACCGCCGCCGCGGCCGTGGACCGTTCCGAGTCGTCGGCCGCCATCTCCGGTCCCGAATCCGATTCGTCACGGGCGAGCCGTAGGCGCTCCTCGAGTTCGTGGAGGGACTCCAGGGTCTCTGCGCGGTTCTTCTCCAACAGGTTGCGCTGACGCGTGAAGCGATCCGCCTCCGCACGGGCGGTGCGGATCTCGTGACCTAGTCGGGCCATCTGCTCGTAGGCGGCGCCGACGCTGGAATCCGATTCGTGCAGCGCGGCGAGCGCCTCCTCTGCTGCTTCCCGCCGCTCGCGCTGCTCGGTGAGGGCACCGTCGAGTGCGGCTTCCAGTTCTTCGACGCGGCGCCGGGTGGCGGCGAGTTCCTCGGTCGCGGCGTCGATGGCCGACTGCACCTCGAGCGTCGACGGTCGGCGCGACGAACCGCCCTCGATCGACGCGGGTCCGATCCGGTCGCCGGCATGCGTGACCACCCGCACGCCGAGGCGGCGGGCGATCTCGAGTCCCTGGGCGGGGTCGTCGACGACAACGGTGTCGGCGAGGACGGTGTCGATCGCGTTGCGGATCTCCGGCCCGCAGGTCACCGCGGAAGCAGCCCAGCGAGCGCCGTCGGGAAGGGCGACGTCGCGTTGCCGTACGGGCTCGGTGAGGCCGCCGCAGATCAGCGCGGCCCGTCCCCCGTCGCCGGATTTGAGGGCTTCGAGGGCTCGGACGGCCGCCATGCCGTCGACGGTGACGATGCCGTCGACCGCGGGGCCGAGGGCACCGGCGATGGCGGTCTCGAAGCCGGGCTCGACGGTGAGCAGCTCCGACATCGGCCCGAGCAGGCCGTCGGGCGCGTGGTCGAGCAGCCAGGCGCCGCCGTCGTTGCGTTCCAGACCCATGGCGAGGGCCTCGACGCGTGCCGACAGCGAGGCGATGGACTGCTCGGCTTCGCGGTGCTCGGCCTGCAGGGTCGCGACACGTTCGTTGGACAAGTTCAGAGCGGCGACGCACCGCTCGTGGTGTTCGTCGAGGGCCTGCTCGGAGGCCTCCAGCTGCGCGAGTTCACCGGCTGCCGAATCCTGTTGCGATGCAGCATTTTCCGCGCGCTCGGTGGCGTGTGCGATGGCGGCCGTCAGACGGTCGGCCTCGGCGTCGGTCGACTCCGACCGCGTCCGCAGGTTGTCGACCTGACCCTCGAGACGGGCCAGCCCCTCTCGACGGTCGGCGATGGCCTGGACGGCGGCCAGATGTGCGGCTTCCGCCGCCTCGGCGATCGACTCGCGTTCCCGGAGCACCTCGCGGGCCGTCTCGAGCTGTTCGGCGGCGATCTCGACGCCCTCGGTGAGCTCGGCCTCGAGTTCGGCGGCTTCGAGGGCCTGTTCCTCGAGTTCCTCGGGATCGGGGCCGGTGGCCTCGGCGGTGGCCTCGCTCAGGTAGCGGCTGCGTTCGGCGGCGACCCGACGGGTCGCGTCGACGCGTTCGGCGAGCGCCGACAGCCGGAACCACGCGCGGCTCGCGGCCGCGGCGGCCGGGGTGACCTCGGCGAGATGCTGTTCGTGTTGGGTGACCTGCGCGTTGGCCTCGTCGAGTTGCTCGGCCACCTCGTCCTGGCGGCGCCGGACCTCGTCCTCGACGGCGGCGTGCTCGGCCATCTCGGCTCGGCGGATCACCAGGTCGTCGGCGGCGAGGCGCAGCCGGGCGTCGCGGAGATCGGCCTGCACGGTCTGTGCCCGGCGGGCGACCTCGGCCTGCCGGCCGAGCGGCTTGAGCTGGCGTCGAAGCTCGGCCGTGAGGTCGGTCAGCCGCGCCAGGTTGGCCTGCATCGCGTCGAGCTTGCGGACCGCCTTTTCCTTGCGTTTGCGGTGCTTGAGGACGCCTGCGGCCTCCTCGATGAACGCACGACGGTCCTCGGGACGCGACTCGAGGATCGCCGACAGACGACCCTGGCCGACGATGACGTGCATCTCGCGGCCGATACCGGAGTCGGAGAGCAGTTCCTGCACGTCCATGAGGCGGCAGGTGTTGCCGTTGATCTCGTACTCGCCGGCGCCGTCGCGGAACATGCGGCGGGTGATCGAGACCTCGGAGTACTCGATCGGGAGGGCGCCGTCGGCGTTGTCGATGGTGAGCGTGACCTCCGCACGTCCCAGCGGCGGACGTCCGGAGGTGCCGGCGAAGATCACGTCCTGCATCTTCCCGCCACGCAGCGCCTTGGCGCCCTGTTCGCCCATGACCCAGGTCAGGGCGTCGACGACGTTGGACTTACCCGAGCCGTTGGGACCGACGACGCACGTGATACCCGGCTCGAAGCGCAGGGTCGTCGCCGAGGCGAACGACTTGAAGCCCTTCAGGGTCAGGCTTTTGAGGTGCACGACGGTACAGACTACTCACCATCGCGACGTGTTTCGGGGAGCGCTCACCGTTCAGCGCTCACCTCTCGACGAAGCCGGTCAGGTCTCCGCGCGCCGCCTCGAGGCTGTCGACGACCAGATCCACCCGGCCCGGGGTCTCACCGGACCGCAGCGCGTCGAGCAGTGCCAGCACTTTGTCGCGGGGTCCCTCGGCCACCACGTGCACCCGTCCGTCGGCCTGATTGGACGCGTAACCGACCAGACCGAGCTCCAGCGCCCGCGACCGCGTCCACCATCGGAAGCCCACGCCCTGGACGTGTCCGTGCACGAATGCGGACAGCCGGACCGTGTCGGTGGTCATCGTGTCAGTCCGTCTCGATCTTCAGGTCGACCTCGGCGCCGGCCTTGATGGTGCGGCCGACGGTGCACACCGCGTCGATGGCCCGCTCGACGACGACGAGCAGGCGCTGCGCGGCGTCGGGGTCGAGTTCGGAGAGATCGACCTCGAGGATCTCCTCGATCCGCGGGTACACCTCGTTCTCACGGTCGGCGTCACCGCTGACGCGGATGGTGGCGTCGTAGTCATCACCGAGGCGGCGCGACAGCGGTCGGTCCGACGACATGCCGGTGCAGGCCGCGAGCGCGATCTTGAGCAGTTCGCCCGGGGTGAAGACCCCGTCGACGTCCTGCGAACCGATTTTCACCTCGGCACCCCGTGAACTGCGCCCCGTGTAGAGCCGGGTCCCGGTGCGCTCGACCCAGAGGTCGGTGTGCGCGGGCTCCGCGGTCGCGGCCGGGGCGGCGGTGTTCTGTTCGATCGTCATGCTGGGATGAGTCCTCTCAGGCGGCGGGGCGGCGCTGGCACCGCTGACCATAGTAAGAGCCGTGGATCGAAATGAATTCCCGAGCCGGTCGCCACGGGCCGTCAGGCCGCTGCCGACTCCGTGCTTGCGTTGCGTTCCTTCCATTCCCACACCGCGTAGATCACCTCGGTCGCATATCCGAGGTCGAGCTTGCCGCCACCCGCCGGCACCGTCGCCTCCGCCGCGATCCGCCTGTCCGGCTGCCACAGTCCTGGCGCGCGTGTCGATGGGCTCACCTCGATCACCGAACCACTTGGTATGTGGAACGAAAACCGTTGCGAGCCATGGCCAGTGATACTGAATTCACCCCGATGCAACCCACGGTGACAGCTTCCGCACAACGCCAACTTTCCCGGTGCGCCGGAAACCCTGCTGGACAACGCCTTCCGATCCGCAGCACCGCAGTGCGCCTCCTCCAACCCGGCCTCCGACAGTGCCGGCCCATCATCGAGGTGAGCAGGTTCCTCACCTTCAACGGTATGGATCAAGATCTCGGCTCCCGGTGCGAGATCAGGCATCGCAATCCCGTCGTGCACCATGTCGGTCATCGCCACCACCGCCGGCGCCAGATTCGACGGCACATTCCGCCACAGGTCCCGACGATTCGCCGGCTTCACCTCGGAATCCCGTTCACCATCACGGTTTCCGACTCTCGCAGCTCCGCCCGGACCGCACCGGCAAGAAAGCCGGGCACCGTCGAGCGGAGACAGCGTCAGCGACACAGACAAGGAGCCATCCGCTACCGAGCGGCGTCGCTCCCGCGTCTCGGCGGTCTCTGACACTTCGGGCAGAAATAAGAGCTGCGGTTCATGAAAGATTCCCGGCGCATGATGGCCCCGCAGCGGCGGCACGGCTGTCCTTCGCGCCCATAGGCATTCAAAGACCGTTCGAAGTACCCCGACTGGCCGTTGACGTTCACGTACAGCGCGTCGAACGAGGTGCCGCCGACCTCGACCGCCTCGGTCATCACCGCGGTGGCGGCGTCGATCAGTTCGAGCAGCTTCTTGCGCGAGATCGTCTCGGCGATGCGTCTACCGTGCAGCCGGGCGCGCCACAGCGCCTCGTCGGCGTAGATGTTGCCGACGCCGGAGATGACGGTCTGGTCGAGCAGGACCCGTTTGATCTCGGAGTGTTTGGCGCGCATACGCGATACGACGGCCGCAGCGTCGAAGGCCGGGTCGAAGGGGTCGGGGGCGATGTGTGCCACCGACACCGGGATGTCGGCGGCGTCATCGGAGACCGCATAGTCGTCGAGATGCCAGCCACCGAAGGTGCGCTGATCGACGAAACGCAGTTCGTTGTCGTCGTCGAGGATTGCGCGGATCCGGAGGTGGGTGTGATCGGGCGCCCCGTCGCGGGCGATGAGCATCTGACCACTCATACCGAGATGGACGACAAGAGCGGCACGGTCGGTGTCGTCGGCGACGTCGATCCACATGTACTTGCCGCGACGACGCACCCCGGTGACGTGTTTGCCCGCCAGGCGACCGATCAGATCGGGTTCGCCGCCGACGTGGCGACGGGCGGCACGGGGATGGAGGACCTCGACCGCGGTCACCGTCCGCCCGGTCAGATGCTTCTCGAGGCCCATGCGGACGGTCTCGACCTCGGGGAGTTCAGGCATGCCCGGTCGAGTTCACGACGAGGCCGACGTCACGACGACGCCTCCGCGCGCTCGGTGAGCGCTTTCCACGCGTGGGCCGCTGCCTGCTGCTCGGCCTCTTTCTTGGTGCGTCCGACGCCCTCACCGAGGTTCTCCCCCGCGATCATCGCGATCGCGGTGAATTCCTTGTTGTGGTCCGGTCCGGTGGACGAGATCTGGTACTGCGGTGGGCCGTAGCCGCGTTCGGAGCTCAGCTCCTGCAGCGAGGTCTTCCAGTCCAGACCGGCACCGAGCTGTCCGGCCTTCTCGATGCGTTCGTCGAAGAGACGCAGGATGATCCGCTGCGAGGTCTCCAGTCCGTGGCTGAGAAACACGGCGCCGAACAGGGACTCGAGCCCGTCGGCGAGGATGGAGTCCTTGTCGCGCCCGCCGGTCATCTCCTCGCCGCGACCGAGATACAGGTACTTGCCCAGACCGCCCTCGTCGCCGAGGCCGCGGGCAACGTCGGCGAGTGCGTGCATGTTCACCACGCTTGCGCGGATCTTCGCGAGTTCACCTTCGGGACGGTCGGGGAAGTGCAGGTACAGGCGTTCGGTGATCACCACGCCCAGTACGGAGTCGCCGAGGAATTCGAGGCGCTCGTTGGTCGGCAGACCGCCGTGTTCGTAGGCATACGAGCGGTGCGTGAGCGCCAGCGTCAGAAGGTCTTCGGGGATGTCGGTGTCGAGGGCGGCGAGCAGCGCGGCACGACGGCCGTCATCGCGGATGGTCTCAGTCACGACGTTCCTGCGTGCCGGGGTTCTGGTCGGCGCCGGACTTCTTCTCGGAGTCGGACTTCTCGTCCTCCGCGAGCTCCGAGAACTTGTTCGCGAGACCGGCCCATCGGGGATCGATCAGCTCGTGCGCATGACCGGGTTCGGCGACCGCGAGCCGGATGCCGCACACCTGGCACAACCCCTCGCAATCCTCCGAACACAGCGGCGACATCGGCAGTTCCAGCGCCACCGCGTCGATGATCGCCTGTTCGAGATCGATGCGGTCGTCGACGATCCGGTGCACGTCGTCTTCCTCGGTGGTCTGATGGGTCACGCTGTCCGGGTACGCGAACAGCTCGGTGAGGAACACCGTCACCGTGCCGTCGATCGGCTCGAGGCAGCGCGAGCACTGACCGACGGTCTCGCCGCACGCGGTGCCGGTCACCAGGATTCCCTCGCTCACCGACTCGAGCCGGAGGTCGAGGTCGACGTCCGAGCCGGCCGGGATACCGATCATCTCGACCCCGAGCTTGTCCGGGGTGGTCACCGTCCGGTGCACCTCGGACATGGTTCCCGGACGACGACCCAGCGACCGGACGTCGAGGACGAATGGATCGCGCCGCGGCGCGGAATCGGGTCCGTGCGACGGCTCTGATGTCACAGCATGATCAGACACAAACTGCACCATACGCTCGCGATCACGAATCATCGACCGCCGCCACGCCATCTGCCGGGTCGGCCGTCCGGTGCGTCACACCGCCAGCGGCGAACCCTGGTCACGGTCGTAGGAATTCCGGGGCGAGGTCTCACGCGAACGCGAGTTGTCGCCACGGGAGTCGCGTGCCTGTTCGTCGACGCTGCGCGGGTATTCGACGTAGTCGTGCATGCCGGCGCCGGTGCGCAGCTGATGGCGTCCGCGGTTCACCGAACGCAGTGTGCCGGTGAGGATCTCCTCGAACTGGGCCAGCTTCTCGTCGACGTACACGTCGCAGTCGCCACGCAGGCGATCGGCTTCGGCGTGCGCCGCGTCGATGATGCGCTCGGCCTCGGATTTGGCCGCGCCGACGACCTCGGTCTCGGAGACCAGGCGCTGCTGTTCGGCGATGCCGTCGGCCACCGACTTGTCATACGTGTTGTTCGCCGCATCGATGGTGCGCTGCGCCTCGGCGCGTGCACGACCGGTGACGGCCTCGAACTCGCGGGCGGCACTGGTCTGCAGTCGGCGGGCCTCCTCGGAGGCGTCCTCGACAAGCGAGTTCGAGTGCGAGCTCGCCTCGTCGACCATGCGGTCGGCCTGCGCCTTGGCCTCGGACAGGATGCGGTCGGCCTCGGCGCGGGCGTGTGCGAGCACGGCCTCGGATTCGGAGTCGGCCTTGGCGACCGTCGTCTCCGCATGCTCACGCGCGTCACCGATCAGGGTGTCGCGCTGATCGAGGACGTCCTGGGCGTCGTCGAGCTCGCCCGGGATGGAGTCCTTGATGTCGTCGAGGAGTTCGAGCACGTCACCGCGCGGCACGACGCAGCCCGCGGTCATCGGCACACTCCGCGCCTCCTCGACAATCGCGACGAGCTCGTCGAGAGCCTCAAATACCCGGTACACAGCCACCCCAATCCGGCGCTTGCCTGTTTGCAACAGTTGGTGAATCTGTGACTATTGTGCCGAATGTTGCGGCTGTGACTGGTGAAGCGCGTGGGGTGTGTCGCGGTTTTCGCAGGTGATCTTCTAGACGGACCGCTCGCCGGTGAGTTTCGCGGTCAGGTTCTTGTGGATGTGCGACGACAAGAACGGTGTGACGTCACCGCCGAGCTTGGCCACCTCCTTGACGAGCGAGCTCGACACATGCGCGAACCGGGGGTCGGTGAGGAGGAAGACGGTCTCCACATCCGCGAGGGCGCGGTTCATCTGGGCCATCGGGACCTCGTAGTCGAAGTCGACCGCCGAACGCAGCCCTTTGACGATCGTGTGGATCGACTCCTGCTTCAGATAGTCGACGAGAAGCCCTTCCCAGCGATCGACCCGCACACCGGGCAGATCGGCGCAGTCCTCCTCGATGAGCGCGATGCGCTCGTCGACACTGAACATCCCGCGCTTGTTGGGGTTGACCACCACGGTGATGACCACCTCGTCGAAACACGCCGCGGCGCGTTCGACCACATAGCGGTGACCGAGGGTGAAGGGATCGAAGGAACCGGGACACACTGCCGTCGTCATGGCCCGAACTTACCGTCAGGTCCCCGACACCCGGCTCCGACACCTCACGTGTCAGGCGCCGGTGAACTCCCCTACCTCCACGCGCGTGTCGCCGTAGTTCTTGTTCACGACGACCTCGAAGCCGTCGGGCCAGATGTCACCGGTCGAGCGGGCGGATCGTTCCACCACCACCAGTGCATCCTCGGAGAGTCGCGTCTCGGCCAGCTTGATCAGATCCTCGGACAGCGCCGCCGCGTCGACCGCGTACGGAGGGTCGGAGAAGACGAGGTCGTACGTCCGCTCCGGCGGCGAGGACAGGTAGGCAGACACCGATCTTGTCAGTACGGTGGTCGACGAGGCGATCCCACAGGCCTTCACGTTGGCACCGATCACACCGGCGGCCTTCCGAGCCGCGTCGACGAAGGTGGCGCCGGCGGCGCCACGAGAGACGGCTTCGATGCCGAGGGCCCCTGAACCGGCATACAGATCCAGCACCCAGAGCCCGTCGAGATCGAATCGGGCATCGAGCATGTTGAAGACCGACTCCCGCACACGGTCGGATGTGGGACGAGTTCCCTCGTCCGGAACGCGGAGCCGTCTCCCCCGCAGTTCACCCGCGATGATCCTCGTCATGGGGCCATTCTGCTCTTCCGCGAACCCCCGAATACACGTGCGGGTGACACGGTTGTGACCCACTTCACATTGCATGCCTGAGCAGGTAGAAGGTAGGGGTTCGATGGGGCAATTTCTGCTGGTGGGTGACTTCCCGGATACCCGTTGTTAACGTCGAGAGCGTTATGAGCCCTTCACAAACAAGAACGGCCCCAACAACTGTCCTCACCGTCGACTATCGGATGCCGACTGTCGCCGACGGTACTCGCCTCTGGGAAATCGCCTCGGATTCAAAGGTTCTCGACGTCAACTCGTCGTACTCCTATGTGCTGTGGTGCCACGACTTCGCCGAGACCTCGATCGTCGCCGAAATAGACGGCCGTCCAGTCGGTTTCGTCACCGGATACCGTCGCCAGAGCGACCCCTCCACCCTCATGGTGTGGCAGGTCGCCGTCGACGACTCGATGCGTGGGCACGGCGTCGCCGGGTCCATGCTGCACCACCTGTTCGATCGTGTGAACCGCCACGGAATGGTGGCGATGCACACCACGATCAGTCCCGACAACATCCCGTCGCAGCGACTGTTCGAGTCGGTGGCAAAGGCTCGCGGACTCCGTTTCGAGCGCCGTGATCTGTTCGCCGCCAACACTTTTCCGGACTCGCACGAGCCCGAGGACCTCTACATGCTGGAACCGGAGATCCCCGAGCCCTGAGCTCGCGCGTGATCCCGCAGCACCGGAGATCGTGAGCCGTGTCTCTACTGACCGAGTCCGGAATGCACAGTGCCCCAACGTCGTTGGCACTGACAGATAGCAACGTCGCTCTGCGACGCCAATTTTAGAGTTCATATCGCCATCGGGCACCGAACTCACGATGTCACACAAGAAGGAAGCACCGATATGCAACTTCTCGACAAGACTTTTGACGATTCCGTCTTCACCACCCACGAATCCGAGGTGCGCAGCTACTGTCGCAACTGGCCGGCGGTCTTCACCACCGCCAAGGGTTCCCACATCACCGACCAGAACGGTCGGGAGTACCTGGACTTCTTCGCCGGCGCCGGTTCGCTGAACTACGGCCACAACAACGACGTGCTGAAGAAGGCCCTGATCGAGTACATCGAGGCCGACGGCATCACCCACGGCCTGGACATGGCCACCGTCGCCAAGGGGAACTTCATCGAGAAGTTCAACGAGCACATCCTCGAGCCGCGCGGACTCGACTACAAGATCCAGTTCCCCGGTCCGACGGGCACCAACGCCGTCGAGGCGGCACTCAAGTTGGCCCGCAAGGTGACCGGTCGCGAGTCGATCATCAGCTTCACCAACGCCTTCCACGGCATGACGCTGGGTTCGCTGTCGGTGACCGGTAACTCGATGAAGCGCGCCGGTGCCGGTATCCCCCTCGTTCACGCGACCCCGATGCCGTTCGACAACTACTTCGGCGGCGTCGTGGAGGACTTCGCCTGGTTCGAGCGTGTTCTCGACGACTCGGGCAGCGGCCTCAACCGCCCCGCCGCGGTGATCGTCGAGACCGTGCAGGGTGAGGGCGGCGTCAACGTCGCACGCGCCGAGTGGCTCCGCGCACTGGCGGACCTGTGCCAGCGTCGCGAGATCCTGCTGATCGTCGACGACGTCCAGATGGGCTGCGGCCGCACCGGCGAGTTCTTCTCGTTCGAGGAAGCCGGCATCAAGCCCGACATCGTCACCCTGTCCAAGTCGATCAGCGGCTATGGTCTGCCTTTCGCATTGACCCTGTTCAAGCCGGAGCTCGACGTCTGGACCCCCGGCGAACACAACGGAACCTTCCGCGGCAACAACCCCGCCTTCGTCACCGCCGCCAAGGCCATCGAGACCTACTGGTCCGACGACACCCTGAGCCGTGAGATCCACGCGAAGGGCGAGCGCATCAACGAGGTCTTCACCGACCTCTGCAACCGATACGAAGGCATCTCGACCCGCGGTCGCGGCATGGTTCGCGGCCTGGTGTTCGACGACCACACGGCAGCCGGGAAGGTCTGTGCGCAGGCCTTCGGTGCCGGGTTGCTCGCCGAGACGTCGGGTCCCTCCGATGAGGTCGTCAAGCTGCTTCCGCCGCTGACCATCTCGCGCGAGGACCTCGACCGCGGCCTGTCCATCCTTTCCGACGCAGTCAAGGAGGTGATCGGATGATCGTCCGAACCACCGAAGAAATCACCGGTACCGAGCGCGACGTCGCCGACGGCCACTGGCGCTCCAAGCGCATCGTCCTCGGCGGTGACGGCGTGGGGTTCTCGTTCCACGAGACCACCATCGACGCCGGCAGCGTGAACGAGTTCCACTACGCCAACCACATCGAGGCCGTCTGGCTCGTCGAGGGCACCGGCACCCTGCTCAACCGGGAGACCGGTGAGACCCATCCGCTGGCCCCCGGCACGATGTACCTGCTCAACGGCCACGAGCGCCACACGGTCACCGCCGACACGCAGATGCGCATGTTGTGCGTGTTCAATCCCCCGGTGGTCGGCACCGAGGTGCACGACGAGAACGGCGTGTACCCGCTGGTCGCCGTGCCGCAGCCGGCCGGCAAGCATGCCGAGGATGCCATAGAGGAGACCGCGGCCTCCTGATCGGCCCCCTGAGAAGACCCACCAGGATCGCCACTTCCGGTGGCAATCGCTAGCTATCAGCGGTTGTCGTCGGGAGTGGCGATTCTTCTGCCTTCTGCGCCCAGAAGTCCAGCACCGCGTCAACGGTCTGGCCCGGCTGCTCGAGAGCCGGGATCACCCGGGCCTCCCGGATGGTGACCTCGCGGGCATCGAGCATGTTGTCCGCGACCTCGCGGGCCTCCTCGGGTGTCCACTCGCCGCGGTCGTCGGTCGTCACGAACAGCACCGGGCAGGTGATCCGCGCAGCCGCCCACGTGAGGTCCGTACGGTTCAGGATGGCTGTGCGGATGGCCGGGATCATCGACCGCCCGGAATTCCGGAGTCCGCGCCGCAACACCGCGATCGCCTCCGGATCGTCGCTGCGTGTCCGGTCGGTGAACAGCGTGGTCGAGATCGCCGACCACACCGGGCCTCGCGCACCGATGACGCGGTACATCGGCAACAGGAGTCCGATCCGGCGCCGCAGTGCCCGGTCGATCGGACGGGTCGGCGCACTCATCGCGACCAGTGTGTTGATCCGCTCCGGCTCGACGGCGGCCAGATGCATGCCGACGTGACCGCCCCACGCGTTGCCCACCCAGTCGACGGCCTCGGCACCGCACACATCCCCCACCGTCGCGATGATCTCCCGCGCGGCATCCGCACACGCCTCGATGTCGGCGGCGGCGGCTGACTTCTCGCTCGCACCGCACCACGGGGCGTCGACGATGAACAGCCGTCGTCGGGCCGCGAGCCCGGGAACGATCCGATCCCAGCTTCCGGAATCGACGAACATGCTGTGCCACAGGACCGCCGGCGGTCCCTCGCCGACGTCGCGAACGCGTATGCGCCCCAAACGCGTCGGTACATCGAATCCGGTCATGGCCGCTCCCGCCCGTGGTGGTCACCCGGAGCGGGTCACCCGTAATTGGCATTACACCGTGTATTTCGAATTATGTCTAGAATGATCCCCGTGGTCAGGTCCTACTCGTCGGATTTACGAATGACACGCGCCCGCGAGAATCGCACCCTGGTCATCGACAGGGCCACCACCATGTTCTGCCAGGAAGGTTGGGTGACGACGACGATGGCCGCCGTCGCGGCCCGCGCCGGGCTGACACGGCCCACCGTCTACCGGCAGTTCGCCGACAAACTCGACCTGCTCGACGCGTGCATCGTCTCGGCACTGCGCCGCGACGAGACCGTTCCGGTCCGCGAGACCGCCGAATACCAGGCGATGGGACACGGCGATCGGGCCACACGCATCCGGGCCGCCGCGAGCTGGCTCAGTGCCGCGCACCTCCGGTCGGCCGCCATCCAGCACGTTCTCGACCAGGCCGCGGTCACCGACGACGACGCGGCGATCCTGCGGGACCAGCGTGAACAGACCCGCTGGGCCGAGGTGCGCTGGGCGCTCACGCTGATCCTCGGAGAAGAGCCGGCCGACGAGCACGTGGACTCGATGTGGATGCTCGCCTCGCGCACCGTCTGGCTCCGCCTCGTCGGCGATCGGGGGTGGACCCCCGACCGGTGGGAACGATGGTTTGTCGCGCAGACCACCGCGGCGCTGGACCAGGTCGACGCGGTCTGAGTCGCGCCTATCCTGGGCAGGGTGCGCACTCGTCTTCAGCTCGGCCACGCCCCGGCCGAACACACGCCGCTCGACGACGACGTCGCCGAGCGTATCGAGCTCGCGTCGGACATCCTGGCCGGACGTCGGGTCGTGGTCCTGACCGGCGCGGGCATCTCCACCGACTCCGGCATCCCCGACTATCGCAGCCCGGGGTCGCCGCCGCGCACGCCGATGACCCTCGAGATGTTCCTGTCCTCCCCCGAGTTCCGCCGGCACTACTGGGCGCGTAATCACCTCGGCTGGCGCCATATGGACGCCGCCCTCCCCAACCCCGCGCATCTCGCTCTGACCGACCTGCAGGCTCAGGGTCGGGTGTCGACGGTGATCACGCAGAACGTCGACATGCTGCACACCAAGGCCGGGACGAGAGGCGTCCTGGAGCTACACGGCTGCTACGGCCGTGTGCGCTGCCTGACGTGTGACTGGCGGATCTCTCGACACCGTCTCGCACAGCTGCTCGAGGAAATCAACGCCGGCTTCGCCGAACGCGTCGCCGGGCGTGGCGCCATCGAAGTGGCACCCGACGCCGACGCGACGCTCTCCGACACCTCGGAGTTCCGGATGATCGACTGCCCGCACTGCGGCGGCATCCTCAAACCCGACATCGTCTACTTCGGCGAGACGGTTCCGAAACCTCTTGTCGAGCAATCATTCTCGGCGGTCGACGGGGCGGATGCCCTACTCGTGGTCGGATCGTCGCTGACGGTCATGTCCGGCCTGCGGTTCGCGCGACGGGCCCATCGGGCCGGCAAACCGTTGATCATCGTCAACCGCGGACACACCCGCGCCGACGAGCTGGCGTCCCTCAAGATCGACCATCGGGCCGGGGTGGTGCTGCCGGCACTCGCGGCCGGTTGATCCTCGGGAAGCAGCGCTCAGCGCGAGACGACGACCAGATCGTCGGCGTGCACGACGGGCCGCTGCAGTTCGGCCGGGAGTTCCTCGGTGTGGCGACCGATCATCGAGGTGACGTCGTCGAAGTCGTAGGAGGCGACCCCGCGCGCCTTCACGACGCCCCGCTGGTCGACGAGTTCGACCACATCGCCGTCGAAGAACCGGCCCTCGACGCCGACCACGCCGGCAGCGAGAAGCGAACGGCGCCTGCGGGATACAGCCGCCACCGCACCGTCGTCGAGGACGATCTTGCCCCGCGCGTCGGCGGCATGACGCACCCAGAAGCGACGAGCCGACAACCGCTCCTCGCGGGCGGCGAACACCGTGCCCACCGAGGCGTCGGCCAGGGCTTGCGCGGCGGACGATGCGGCGGCGAGCAGAACCGGGACACCGGCGTCGGCGGACAGGCGGGCCGCGGCGAGTTTCGAGGCCATCCCACCGGTGCCGAGCGCTCCCCCGGACCCGGCGATGACGCCGTCGAGGTCCTCGGGGCCGTTCACCTCGGGGATCAGACGGGCACGCCGACCGTCCACGCCCACCTTGCGGGGGTCGCCGTCGTACAGGCCGTCGACGTCGGAGAGGAGCACGAGAGCGTCGGCGCCGCTGAGATGGGCGACGAGTGCGGCGAGCCGGTCGTTGTCGCCGAACCGGATCTCGTTGGTCGCGACCGTGTCGTTCTCGTTGACAACGGCGACCGCACCGAGCGATCGCAGACGATCAAGGGTGCGTTGGGCGTTGGCGTGATGCGAGCGGTTCGAGATGTCGTCGGCGGTCAACAGGACCTGCCCGACGGTGCGGCCGTAGCGGGCGAAGGACGTCCCCCAGGCGTGCGCCAGGGCGAGTTGTCCGACGCTGGCCGCGGCCTGTTTGGTGGCGAGATCCTTCGGACGCTTCTTGAGACCGAGCGGGGCGATACCCGCGCCGATCGCACCCGAGGACACGACGATGACGTCGGACCCGGCGCGCATCCGCGCCTCGAGCGCGTCCGCCAGGGCGTCGAGCCGGTCCCGGTCGAGCCCCTCGGCCAGGTCGGTCAGCGCCGACGAGCCGATCTTCACCACAATGCTGCGCGCGTGCGCGATCTGCTCCCGCACGCCCCGCACCTCGATGCCGGCCTCCGCGGTCACGACTTGTCCTGCTCTCCGTCCTCGACGGGCAGTCCGCGCCGCAGCCGGCGGGCCTGCTTGCGTTCGTGGGCGCCCACGCGGTCGTTGCGGTCGAGTCGGATGTCGGTGCCGCGTCCGGTGACCGGGACCTCGTCGCCCATGGGCGTGCTCGGCTCCCAGTCGAAGGTGACCGCACCGATGGTGACCGGGGCGCCGGGCTCGGCACCCATCTTCACCAGTTCGTCTTCGACGCCGAGGCGGTTGAGGCGGTCGGCCAGGTAGCCAACGGCCTCGTCGTTGTCGAACTGCGTCTGGGCGATCCAGCGCTCCGGGCGCGTGCCGTAGACGATGAAGCCGCCCTCGATCTCGGGGTCGCGGACGATGGTGAAACCGGTGTCGTCGACGGCCTTCGGCCGGATGATCGCCCGGCGAGGCGTCTTCTCCGGCTGCGCCTCCCGGTATTCGCGCACCATCTTCGCCAGCGCGAAGGTCAGTTCGCGCAGACCCTCATGGGCCACCGCCGAGATCCGGAACACCGGCCAACCGCGTTCGGCCAGTTCGGGTTCCACGAGATCGGCGAGTTCGGCGGCGTCGGGGACGTCCACCTTGTTGAGGATGACCACACGCGGCCGCTCGGCCAGGTCACCGAGGCCGTGGTCGGCGTCGAGAGCCGGCTTGTACGCAGCCAGTTCGGCTTCGAGGGCGTCGATGTCGGACACCGGGTCGCGGCCGGGCTCGAGGGTCGCGCAGTCGACGACGTGCGCGAGAACGGCGCACCTCTCGAGGTGCCGCAAGAACTCCAGTCCGAGACCACGACCGGTCGAGGCGCCCGGGATCAGACCCGGCACATCGGCGATGGTGAACACGTCACCGGCGGTCTGCACCACACCGAGGTTCGGCACGAGAGTGGTGAACGGGTAGTCGGCGATCTTCGGCTTGGCCGCCGACAGCACCGACACGAGCGACGACTTGCCCGCCGACGGGAAACCGACGAGGCCGACGTCGGCCACCGACTTCAGCTCGAGGACGAGGGAACGCTGCTGGCCCTCCTCACCCAGGAGCGCGAAACCGGGGGCCTTGCGGGCCTTCGACGCGAGCGAGGCGTTGCCGAGGCCACCGCGGCCGCCCTGAGCGGCTTCGAAGGTCGTACCGGTGCCGACGAGGTCGGCGAGGATGGTGCCGTTTTCGTCGAGGACGACGGTGCCGTCGGGCACCTTGAGGACGAGATCCTCGCCCATGGCACCGTCGCGGTTGTCGCCGGCGCCGGGCTTGCCGTTGCCGGCCTTCGCATGCGGACGGAAGTGGAAATCGAGCAGAGTGTGCACCTGCGGGTCGACGACGAGCGTCACCGACCCGCCGTTGCCGCCGTTGCCGCCGTCCGGGCCGCCGAGAGGCTTGAACTTCTCCCGGTGAACCGACGCGCAGCCGTGGCCACCGTTGCCCGCCGCGACGTGAATGGTCACGCGGTCGACGAACCGTGACATCGAATCCTTCTTCCGTCAAAAAAGAACAGGGCGGGCCGGGTACGTGATGACCCTGCCCGCCCTGCGAAAAGGCTTGTCGTGCCGGAGTGCTCGGGTCAGACCTGAGCGGTTTCCGGGACGATGTTGACCGTCTTGCGGCCACGCTTGCTGCCGAACTCCACCGCGCCCGCGGCGAGCGCGAACAGGGTGTCGTCGCCACCGCGGCCGACGTTCACGCCGGGGTGGAACTTGGTGCCGCGCTGACGAACGAGGATCTCTCCTGCGCTCACCTGCTGGCCACCGAAGCGCTTCACGCCGAGTCGCTGGGCATTGGAATCGCGACCGTTGCGGGAGCTGGATGCGCCCTTCTTATGTGCCATGTGTCAGTCCTCCTGAGGTCTTCGCGAAGCTTGTCGAACTACTTGATGCCGGTGACCTTCAGGACCGTCAGCTTCTGACGGTGACCCTGGCGCTTGTGGTAGCCGGTCTTGTTCTTGAACTTGTGAATGCGGATCTTGGGGCCCTTGACGTGCTCCACGACCTCGCCGGTGACCGAGATCTTGGCCAGCTTGTCGGCGTCGGTGGTCAGGGTCGAGCCGTCGACGACCAACGCGACCGGCAGGCTCACCGTGGAGCCGACCTTCTCGTCGATCTTCTCGACCTTGACAGTGTCGCCCTCAGCGACCTTGTACTGCTTGCCGCCGGTCTTGACGATCGCGTACGTTGCCATCGAAGTTCTTCCTCTTAATCGTCTGGTCGGGCCCTTCGTCAGCGCCGAGGCGCATTCGAAGGCGTTCGTGTAGTGCGTGCCGGTGCGGGCCGCAGTCCACCCAGTCAGATGACCGGGAGTGTCTGCGATTCACACCAGAGGGCCTGCCACGGGATTTGTGCCGGTTCCGATGCACGTGGCACGCAGAACAGCGCAGACCCTCCGCGGGAGGCGACTTTCCAAGGTTACGGGAACGGCGGTGGCCGGGTCAAACTCGCCCCGCCGGTCCCTCACCTCGGACCTCAGCTGTCGGCCGGCGGCGGTCCGGCAGGCCTGCCCGCCGTCCGCTTCCGCGGGCGTCGGCGCACCGCGACCACCGGCTCTCCGGTGGAGACGGGACCGAAGGTCGTCTTCGGCGCCTCCGTAGCCGCGTCGACGGCCGTCATCACCACGTTCTCCGGTGCGGTCGTCGTCTGCGCCGGACGCCGGACCACCCGGCGGCGACGTTTCGCGGCAGGTGCCTGGCCATCGGTCGACGCCGTCGGCTCCTGGGTCTCGGCCGGCTCCTGGGCCTGCTCCGGCGCTTCCGCCTTCGCGGGATCTTCCATCTTCGCGGGCTTCTCGGCCTTCGTGACCGGTTCCGGCGTCTCCGCCTTCTCCGTCTCCGCCTTTTCCGACTCCGCCTTCTCTGATCCCGCCGTCACCGGGGTCTCGGCGGCATTCGCGACGGCCTGCTCGACCTCGACGTGCTCACCCTCGTGGTGCTCGCCCTCGTGGTGCTCGCCCTCGGGATGCTCCCCCTCGGGATGCTCCCCCTCAGGATGTTCACCGTCGTGGTGATGTGCGGCCATCGCCCGGAACAGCGGGTGCTCGGCAGCGGGCTTGTGCGGCGGGGCCGGCGGCGCGGCCTTGGGGGCCGCCGCCTCGGCGGGGGCCTCGGACTTCTTCTTGCCGCGGCGCGAACGCTTGGAGCCCGCGCCGTCCGACTTCGCCGAATCGTCGCCGCCGCGCACTTCGACCGGGTTGGCGTGCACGATCAGGCCGCGACCGCCGCACGAGGTGCAGGGGGTGGAGAACGCTTCGAGCAGACCGGTTCCGAGACGCTTACGGGTCATCTGGACCAGTCCGAGCGAGGTGACCTCCGACACCTGGTGACGGGTGCGGTCGCGGGCCAGCGCCTCGGTCAGGCGACGCAGCACCAGGTCACGGTTCGACTCGAGGACCATGTCGATGAAGTCGACGATGATCATGCCGCCGATGTCGCGCAGACGCATCTGCCGCACGATCTCCTCGGCCGCCTCGAGGTTGTTCCGGGTGACCGTCTCCTCGAGGTTTCCGCCCGAACCGGTGAACTTGCCGGTGTTGACGTCGACGACCGTCATCGCCTCGGTGTGTTCGATGATCAGCGTGCCACCCGAGGGCAGCCACACCTTGCGGTCGAGCGCCTTCGCCAACTGCTCGTCGATGCGGTGGACCACGAACGAGTCCGGGGCATCCGCGTGCGGCTTGCTGAACTTCTCCACCCGCTCCATGAGATCGGGGGCAACGGAACTGACGTAGCCCTCCACGAGGTTCCACGCCTTGTCGCCCTCGACGACGAGCTTCTTGAAGTCCTCGTTGAAGAGATCGCGGACCACGCGGACCAGCAGGTCGGGCTCCTCGTAGAGCGCCTTCGGCGCGCCGGAGCCGGACTTCTTGGCGCTCTCGACCGACTCCTCGATCGACTTCCACTTCGCCTCGAGGCGGGCGATGTCGGCGCCGAGTTCCTCGGCACTGACGCCTTCGGAAGCGGTGCGGATGATCACGCCGGCGTCCTCGGGGACCAGCTTCGACAGGATCTGCTTGAGGCGCTTGCGCTCGACGTCGGGCAGCTTGCGGCTGATACCGGTCGACGACCCGCCGGGCACATAGACGAGGTACCGGCCGGCCAGCGAGATCTGAGTGGTCAGGCGGGCACCCTTGTGTCCCACCGGATCCTTGCTGACCTGCACGAGCACATGGTCGCCGGGCTTGAGTGCCTGCTCGATCTTGCGGGAACCGCCGTCGAGTCCGGCGGCGTCCCAGTTGACCTCGCCGGCGTACAGCACGCCGTTGCGCCCGCGGCCGATGTCGACGAACGCCGCCTCCATGCCGGGCAGCACGTTCTGCACGCGACCGAGGTAGATGTTGCCGACCATCGACGACGACGTCGCCGTGGTGACGAAGTGTTCGACGAGGACACCGTCCTCGAGAACCGCGACCTGGGTGTAGTCCTCCACCGCGGCATGGTCGTGGCCGTCGCCGTCGGAGATGCTGGTGTTGGCACTGCGCTCGCGCACCACCATCACGCGGTCCACCGCCTCGCGACGGGCCAGGAACTCCGACTCGGTCAGGATCGGCGGACGCCGGCGACCGGCGTCACGGCCGTCGCGACGGCGCTGGCGCTTGGCCTCGAGGCGCGTCGAACCGGAGATACCCTGCACCTCGTCGCGCGCCCGCTTGCTGCGGGGTTCACGCTCGTGGACGACGGTGTTCGGCGGATCATCCGGCGAACCCTCGTCGGAGTCTCCCCCGCCCTTGCGACGGCGACGACGCCGGCGGCGGCGGGTCGAGGACCCCTCACCCGAATCGTCCCCGGAGTCATCGCCGTCGTTGTCGTCCGAGTCGTCGTCGGAATCGCCGTCCTTCGACTCGCCCTTCGACTCGCCCTTCGTCGAATCGTCGGTAGCGGAGTCCTTGCCGGCGGCCTCCTCGGAGGTATCCGACCCCGACCGGCGGCGGCGCCGACGGCGAGAGGTCGACTCATCCGACTTCGACTCATCCGACTTGGACTCGTCGGACTTCGATTCGTCTGACTTGGCTTCGTCCGGTGTGGATTCGTCAGCAGTCTCGTCGGTGGCCGCCTCGTCGGCGGAGTCGGTCGAGGAGTCACCGACGGAGGACTTGCCCTCGGAGTTGTCGCCGTTCTCGTCGGAATCGTCGTCGTCCGACGCATCGCCCGACTCGCCGTCACCGCCCTGGTCGCCGCGCCCGCGGCCGCGGCCACGACGTCCGCGACGCCGACGACGGCTCCGACCCGAACCGGAGTCGTCGTTGTCGGAGTTATCGGAATTGTCCGCGTTGTCCGCGGTCTCGTCAGAGTCATCCGAGTCCGCGGTCTCCGTCTCGGGAGCCTTCGTCTCAGGAGCCTTCGATTCAGGGGCCTTCGTTTCGGGCGTTTTCGTCTCCGGAGCCTTGGCTTCCCGAGTCGTCGCGCCGGAGTCGTCGGCCTTCGCCGGCTTCTCGGCCTGATCGGTCTTCTGGGCCTGCTCGGGCTTATCGGCCTGCTTGGCCGGGCGTGCGGTCTTCGGCTTCTCGGCCGGGGCCTGCGGCTGCAGGAACAACGGCTGGGTGCCGTAGGACGCGTCGGATTCGGCGGTGGGCGCCGCTACCGGCTCGTCGTACCGCGTCGACGCGGCCGAGAACAGACTCGGCGGCTCATCGGCCTTCGGCGTCTCCGCCTTCGGTGCCTCCGCCTCCGCGGCAGGCTCCTCGACAGCCGGCTCCACGACGGTCGGCTCAGCAGCGGCAGGCTCGTCGGCGGCTTCCTCCGAGGCGGCCGGGGTCACGCCCGGCTCATCGGCCTCGACGTTCGCCCGCACCCGTTCGGCCACGGCCTGCGCCACCTCACGGTCGACGCTCGACTGGGGGCTACGCGTCTGCACTCCGAGAGTGGCCAGGTGCGCGAGCACCTGCCGACTTGTCAGGCCCAGAAAGCGGGCCAGTGCGTGCACACGAAGTTTGCTGGGAAATTCTTCCACCGGTTCTGGCGCTGCGTTCGCGTCAGCCGGTGACCCGTTGTCGGTCACTCAGTCTCCTCGAACCCCCGGGCGCGTCGGGCTGACGCGGCCACGCGAGGGTCTGCTCTGTGTCCCGGTCCACGTATGGCCGGTGTTGTGTGGTCTGCGCGTCATCACGCTGAGCCGTGTCGGTTCAGCAGAGAACGCTCTTGCTGTGTCGATGACCGCATCCCGGGCGCCTTCCACGACACCGGGCACAGGGCGAAGCCTGAGTGTTCGGCTGCTGGCAGCAGCACGAACCTCGGCGGGGTCAGCTGTGGTTGTGGGCGTCGCGGTGCGAGGTTGCCGCACCGCGACGCGCCGAACCAAGGCGCGTCATCCGGCCATCGTCGACAAAGTGTGTCGGCGATAACCCTGCAAGTATCCCACACGGGGGTCGGATGACCGCAAAGTATGCGCGTTTGACACGCGCGTCGAACCGAGTCGGACCGAGGTGACCCCGGTCAGCCTGCGAGTTCGGGGAACCAGATGCTGATCTCACGCTCGGCCGATTCCGGCGAGTCCGAGCCGTGGACCAGGTTGTACTGCGTGTTCAGGGCGAAATCGCCGCGGATGGTGCCGGGCACCGCCTTCTCCACGGGATCGGTGCCGCCGGCGATCTGACGGAAGGCCGCGATGGCGCGCGGACCCTCCAGGACGGCGGCGACCAGTGGGCCGGAGGTGATGAACTCCAGCAGCGAGCCGAAGAAGGGCTTGTCCGCGTGTTCGGCGTAGTGGCCGCGGGCCACCTCGTCGCTTGCGGTCTTGAGTTCGAGAGCGACGAGGGTGAGGCCCTTGCGCTCGATACGGCTGATGATGTCGCCGACGAGCGAGCGTTCGACGCCGTCCGGCTTGATGAGTACGAGAGTGCGTTCAGTCACGACTCACACCTTATCGACCGGCCGGCGGATTCCGACGGTCAGGAGCAGTACTCACCGGCCACGGGGAAGAACCCGTAGTTGAACAGGCTGCCGGAGCGCGCCTGCGGGTCGACGACGATCTGGAGACATCCCCCGGGCGAGGCGAGCGCGCCGGCGAGAGCGAGGTCGAATTGTTGCGCCAGAGCGAGATTCGCCGGACGGTACTGGGCGGGCACCGGCATGGTCGCGATGGCCTCGGGTGCCTTCATCCCGGCTGCGCGCTTGGTGATGTCGTGGGTCGCGACGTAGCTGAACTCGCCCTGCGAGACGGGGACGGGCGCTCCTGCCTCGGGCACCGCGAACGCCTCGAGCGCCGGGGGCGTCTGCTCGGGAGCGGGTTCCGCCGAGGCGACGGCGGGGGCGCTCAGAGCGAACGCGGCCGCCCCGAACAGCGCCGTTCCGGCCATACGGCCGAGGCGGGCGGAGGTGCGGGGGCGATCGATACCGGCGGGGGTCCGGGAAAACAGGAACTGCACGTACGTCCTCACGTTGGGTGTCGCTGCGATTGCGAGTCGCGATGAAAAGAAAGCCACGCGGGAACCAGTCCGCTCCCCCACGGCTTGCGCCATTGTTGCAGCAACTCCCACAGTCCGCCGGGGTTCGCCGATAACGGTCCGGCCACAGGTCTTGCGATCACCAAACCACTGCCGGGACAGCGTTGACCACCCAGGTGAGAGGCGTGTCAGTCGATCGGTTCCTGCCCGGGGAGCATGCCCAGTTCGACGCGCTTCTCCACATCCCGCTTGATGTAGACGATGTAGAGCCACACCGACCCGAAGACCACACCGACCGCAGCGATCGACCAGTGGAAGACGCCACCGACGATCACCGCCACCTGGAGTGCGAGGTCGAGCTTGAGTGCGTACGGGCGGCCCTGCATCCCGGCGGCCACGATCATCGCCAGTACGAGCAGGGCCAGGTATCCGCCGGACAACCAGGTCAGGCCGCCGCCGAGTCGCCAGACGATCGGGAACGCCAGGATGACGACGATGACCTCGAGGATCATCGTCCCCGCCATCACCCCGCGCAGGCCCTTCCACGGGTCGTTGGCGGGTGGGGTGTACCGGGTCATGACGGTTCCTTACCGAACAGGGTGCGTGCGGCACCGGCGGTCACGACCGAGCCGGTGATCACGACGCCCGCACCCGAGACTCGTTGGCCCTCGGCTTCCTCCGCGAGGGCGATGGCTTCTTCCACGGCGTCGGGCAGGAAGGGCTGCACGACAACCCGTTCCTCGCCGAACACCTCGGTCGCGTACTCCGCGAGCGTCTCGGCGTCGAGCGCACGTGGTGAGCCGTTGTTGGTGACGACGACGGCGTCGAGCACCGGCTCGAGCGCCTCGAGCAGTCCCCTCGCGTCCTTGTCACCGAGTACACCGATGACGCCGATGAGGCGCCGGAAGTCGAACTCCTCGGCCAGCGCCTGGGCCAGCGCGTTCGCGCCGTGCGGATTGTGCGCGGCGTCGGCGAACACCGTCGGTGCGCTGCGGAGCCGTTCGAGCCGGCCGGGATTGCCGACCGTGGCGAACCCCCTCCGGATCGCGTCGATGTCGAGCTGACGGTCCGGGCCGGCACCGAAGAAGGCCTCGACCGCGGCGAGTGCCAGGGACGCGTTGGCGGCCTGATGAGCACCGTGCAGCGGCAGGAACACCTCGTCGTAGACGCCGCCGAGCCCCTGGATGGTGAGCATCTGACCGCCGACGGCGGTGGCCGAGCCGAGGACCGCGAACTCCGAACCCTGACGGGCCACGACGGTCCCCGCATCGACCGCTGCACGCAGCAGCACGTCCATGACCTCGGGGTTCTGCTCGGCGATGATCGTGACCGGATCGACGGCGCCGAGGGTGGCGGGCTCACCGGCCTTGATGATCCCGGCCTTCTCCCCCGCGATGGCCGACAGCGTGTCGCCGAGATAGTCGGCGTGGTCCATGGCGATGGGCGTGATGACCGAGACGATGCCGTCGATGACGTTGGTGGCGTCCCAGCGCCCACCCATGCCGGTCTCGACCACGGCCACGTCGACCGGCGCCTCGGCGAAGACCGCGTAGGCCATCGCGGTCAGCACCTCGAACTTGCTCATCCGCGGCCCACCGGCCGCGGTCGAGCTGTCGTCGACCATCGTGATGTACGGCTCGAGCTCGCGGTAGGTGTCGATGTAGGTTCGCGCACGAATCGGCTTGCCGTCCACCGAGATCCGCTCGGTGACCCGCTGGAGGTGCGGGCTCGTGATGCGCCCGGTCCGCCGATGCAGCGCGGTCATCAGCGCATCGATCATCCGCGTCACCGACGTCTTGCCGTTGGTGCCCGCGATGTGGATCGCCGGATAACTGTGCTGCGGTGAGCCGAGCAGGTCCATCAACGCCGCGATACGCGTCAGCGACGGCTCGATCCTGGTCTCGGGCCAGCGGGTGTCGAGTTCGGTCTCGACCTCGGCGAGTTCGGCGAGATCGTCGGCGCTGTCGTGGACGGTCAGCGGCGGACGGTCGTGCTCGGCGTCCGCCGCCCGTTCCTCAGCGTCGAGCAGTTCCGACAGTCCCAACGGATCCTCGCCGACGACGGCGGGATCCTCCTCGGGGAAGCCGGTCTCGTCGCTCACGCGCCGCCGGCCAGACTCGCCAGCTTCGCATTCAGGCGCTCGACCTCTTCGGTCGCGATCCGCTGGCGGTTCCGGATCTTGCTGACCACCTGGTCGGGGGCCTTGGACAGGAACTGCTCGTTGCCGAGCTTGGCCGAGGTGGTCGCCAGCTCCTTCTCGGCGACCGCGAGGTCCTTGGTGAGGCGCTTCCGCTCGGCCTCGACGTCCACCGTCCCCGATGTGTCGATCGCGACGGTGACGGTCCCGACGGACAGCCGGACCTCGATGGTCGCGGTCGCGGTGAAGCCGGGTCCGGCGGGATCGAGACGCGCCAACGACTGCACATAGGGCAGCAGCGGCTCGATGCCCGACTCACCCAGTCCGTCGAACTGTGCGGCCACCCGCTGACCGGGACGCAGTCCCTGGTCGCTACGGAAGCGACGCACCTCGGTGATGAGGCGCTGCAGGTCGGCGATACGGGCCGCCGAATCGGACGACCAGTCCTGCCCCGACGGGGTCGGCCACTCCGCGATGACCAGCGACTCGCCCCCGGTGAGCGTCTTCCACAGCACCTCGGTGACGAACGGCATCACCGGCGACAGCGCGCGCAGCAGCGGCTCGAGGACCGCACCGAGCACGATGGAGGTTGTCTCCAAACGCTTCTCGTCGTTCTCGGCGAACTGGACCTTGGCGAGCTCGAGGTACCAGTCGCAGACCTCGTCCCAGGCGAAGTGGTAGAGCGACTCACAGGCCTTGGAGAACTCGTAGGACTCGAATCCGGCGTCGACCTCGGCGAGCACCTCGTCGAGACGCCGGAGAATCCAGCGGTCGGCGTCGGTCAGGGCGTCCGCCGCCGGCAGCTCGGCGACCTTGGCGCCGTTCATCAGCGCGAACTTGGTCGCGTTGTACAGCTTGGTCGCGAAGTTGCGCGACGACTGGGCGTGGTCCTCGCCCACGGAGATGTCGGCGCCCGGGTTGGCGCCGCGGGCCAGCGTGAAGCGCAGCGCGTCGGCGCCGAAGCGCTCCACCCAGTCGAGCGGGTCGATGCCGTTGCCCTTCGACTTCGACATCTTGCGGCCGTGCTCGTCACGGACCAGGCCATGTAGGAACAGGTTGTGGAACGGGACCTCGTTGCCCGGACCCAGATCCTTGCCGACATAGGTGCCGAACATCATCATCCGCGCCACCCAGAAGAACAGGATGTCGTAACCGGTGACGAGAACCGAAGTGGGATAGAACTTCTCGAGGTCGACGGTCTTCTCCGGCCAGCCCATGGTGGAGAACGGCCACAGACCCGAGGAGAACCAGGTGTCGAGGACGTCGGTCTCCTGGACGTAACCCTCCGGCGCCTCCTCGTCGGGTCCGACGCAGACGACCTCGCCGTCCGGGCCGTACCAGATCGGGATGCGGTGACCCCACCACAACTGACGCGAGATGCACCAGTCGTGCATGTCGTCGACCCAGCCGAACCAGCGCGGCTCCATCGACTTCGGATGGATCACGGTCGACCCGTCGCGGACGGCGTCGCCGGCGGCCTGGGCCAGCGACGAGACGTCGACCCACCACTGCATCGACAGTCGCGGTTCGATCGGCTCACCGGTGCGCTCCGAATGCCCGACGCTGTGCAGGTACGGACGCACCTCCTTGACGATGCGCCCCTGCTCGGCGAGGGCCTCACGCACCTTGACGCGCGCCTCGAAACGGTCCATGCCGTCGAATTGCGTTCCGGTGTCGGCGATCCGAGCAGACTCGTCCATGATCGTCGGCATCGGTAGGTTGTGCCGCTGCCCCAGTGCGAAGTCGTTGGGATCGTGGGCCGGGGTGATCTTGACCGCGCCGCTGCCGAATTCGGGGTCGACGTAGTCGTCGGCGACGATCGGGATGTTCCGATCGAGGAACGGGTGCGGCAGTTCGGTGCCGATCAGGTGCTTGTACCGCTCGTCGTCGGGGTGCACGGCGATCGCGGTGTCGCCGAGCATCGTCTCCAGACGCGTCGTGGCGACGACGATGTGGGGTTCGGAGTCGTCGAGCGAGCCGTAACGGAAGCTGACGAGTTCGCCCTCGACGTCGGCGTAGCTGACCTCGATGTCGCTGACCGCGGTCTTGAGCACCGGCGACCAGTTGACCAGGCGCTCGGCCTGGTAGATCAGCCCGTCGTCGAACATCTTCTTGAAGACGGTGTGCACCGCGCGCGACAGACCCTCGTCCATCGTGAAGCGTTCGCGCGACCAGTCGACACTGTCGCCGAGACGACGCATCTGTTCGCCGATGTTGCCACCGATCTCGGCCTTCTCCGCCCAGACGCGCTCGATGAAGGCCTCGCGACCGAGGTCGTCGCGGGTCTTCCCCTCGGTGGCCAGCTTGCGCTCGACCATCGTCTGCATGGCGATCGCAGCGTGGTCCATGCCGGGCAGCCACAGCACCTCGTAGCCTTGCATCCGGCGGCGACGCGACAACGCGTCCATCAGCACGTGCTCGTAGGCGTGACCCATGTGCAACGACCCGTTGACGTTGGGCGGCGGGATCACGATCGAGAACGGGGGCTTGTCACTCGTCGCGTCGGCGGTGAAGTAGCCGGCATCGACCCAGCCCTGGTAGAGCGTCGCCTCGTGCTGGGCGGGGTCCCAGGATTTCGGCAACTCGTTCTCGGGCAGCGCGGATGTCGGGTCGAGTGATGTCACGGCCGCCATTCTATGTTTCCGCCGGGTGTGACCTCGCCCCGGTCCTCACTCGTGCACGGTTCACGCACTCTCGGCCGCAAGTGCCGGACCGAGGAGGAGTCCGCCGTCGATCACGTACTCCGCCCCGGTGACGAACGACGCCTCCGCCGACGCGAGGAACAGCAGGAGCCGGGTCACGTCGGTCGGCTCACCGAGCCGCGGAACGGCGTACGGCTCGGGCGAGTAGAAATCGGCGATCGCCGCCGTGGCGCCGACCGCGGGTTCGCTGATGAACGGGGTTGCGATCACCCCGGGGTGGATGGTGTTGACGCGGATGTGGTCGCGACCCAGTTCGAGAGCTGCGGTCCGCGTCAGACCTCGTACGGCCCACTTGCTGGCGACATAGGGCGCGTAGAACGCGGTGCCACCCATACCCATCGTCGACGCGACGTTGACGATGGCACCGCCTCCCGCGCGTCGCAACGCGGGTGCGACCGTCTTGACACCGAGGAACGTCCCGGTGAGGTTGGTGCGCAGGATCCGCGACCAGGTGACCTCGTCCGTGTCCTCGATCAACGCCGGCGGATTCTGTACACCTGCGTTGTTCACGAGCACGTTCACGGCCCCGAAGGCGTCCTCGGCGGTGGCGACCGCCGACGACCACGAGTTCTCGTCTGTGACGTCGAGGCGGACGAAGCGAGCGCGGGACCCGAGCTCGTCGGCGATGGCGGTACCGCGCCCGGCGTCGGTGCCCCCGATGATGACGTTCGCCCCCTCCGCGTGGAAGGCGCGGACGTGGCTCGATCCCTGCCCACCGGTCCCCCCGGTCACGAGCACGGTCTGGTCGTCGAAGCGGTGCATGAGGTGGTCCTCCGGTGGCGAGATGGGCGACCGGGAGCATCGGGTGATGGTCGGGGTCCGTGGTGAGCCGATCGACTCACCACTCACGCTAGGCCCCTTCGCATGGTGAGTCAAGCCACTCACCTCGTATGCTCTTGGCCATGGGCAGAGCCGTGTCGACCTACCACCAGCGCATCGCACAGGAAAAGCGCTCGGTGATCCTGGAGGCCGCGACGGCCCTTTTCCTGGAGCTCGGCTACGACCGGACCTCGCTCGCGCGGATCGCCGAACACTCAGGCGTGTCGCGGGCGACCCTGTTCAAGAAATTCCCCAGCAAGGCAGCTCTTTTCGACGCCATGGTCACCGAGTCGTGGTCGGTCGACGACGAGGAGACCGCTCCCCCGGCAGGCGACGTCGCCCACGGGTTGGGCGTCCTCGGTCACCGCTACGCCGCACTGCTGTGCCGTCCCCGGATGACGGACCTGTTCCGGATCGTCATCGCCGAACTGCCCCGGTTCCCCGAACTGGCCGACGCGCAGTTCGCACGCGGGAAGATGCCCTACTTCGAATCCGTGCGCACCTACCTCGTGGCCGAGCACGAGGCGGGCACGGTGCAGATAGACGACGTGGAGCTGGCGGCCACCCAGTTCCTGGGGATGATCTCCAACTACGTCTTCTGGCCGACACTCCTGGTGCCGGGCTGGGAGGTCGGAGCCGAACGCGTCGCAGAAGTGGTCGACGAGGCCGTCCGCACCGCCGTCGCCCGGTATTCGACGGCCGGGTCGCCGACGCCCACCGGCGACTGACCTCGTCGATCAGCCCCGCCTCCGATCAGCCCGCCGTCACCCGCAACCGGTGCAGGTCCTCGGGCGCATTCACGTTCACGAGCCACTCGGGGTCGGACACGCCCACGCGGTGGGTGTTGAGTGCCTCGATCGCGCCGAGCATCCGACGCTCGCCGCCGGCCACCAGATCGGCGATCACCGGACCGGCGTCGGTCCGGTAGATCCCGGCCATCGGGTGGTCGCGCTGCGCGTCACGGGCGATCACCGCCTGGGCGGAGCCGGTGAGTCCCAGTCGCAGTTCGTCGATGAGTTCGGGCGCGATGAGCGGCATGTCGGTGGCGCACACGAAAGCGAGGTCGGCGCCGTCGGCCGCGGCCTTGGCCAGTCCCGCGACCAGCCCGCCCAGCGGGCCGGCCCCCTCCTGTTCGTCGGTCACCCAGTGCACCTTGGACCGGTCGATGCCGGGCGCCGCGCGGTGCCGGATGTCGTCGATGCCACGGAAGGCCGCCGACGTCTCACCGGCCACGACGAGCACCGGATCGCACCGTTGCGCGACGACCCGGACGACGCGGGCGAGCATCGGCTCCCCGTCCCAGTCCAGTGCCGCCTTGTCGCTTCCCATGCGCCGCGACCGTCCGCCGGCCAGCACGATCGCCGCGAGTTTCGAACCGTCTGATCCCGTGTCTTGAGTCACGAGACCCAGTGTGCGTGATCCAGGGCGGCGGCGAGGCAAGATGGACATCATGAGCCGTACCCCCGAGGGCGCCCCCCGCGTCGACGAGCCCACCGATGTCCATCGCAAGCATGTGAAGACCTGGGCCGCCGGTGTCCCCGCGGTGGCCGTGGCGCTCAAGCGCGGGCTCGAACAGATGGGCCCGGTACGCACCGCGCAGACGCTCCTCAAACTCAACCAGCGCGACGGCTTCGACTGCCCCGGCTGCGCCTGGCCGGAGACCCCCGGACACCGTAAGCACGCCGAGTTCTGTGAGAACGGCGCGAAGGCCGTCGCGGAGGAGGCCACCAAGCGCTCGGTGACCCCTGAGTTCTTCGCCGCGCACAGCGTCGAGGATCTCGCCGGCCGCAGCGGCTACTGGCTCTCCCAGCAGGGCCGACTGGCGCACCCGATGTATCTCGCCCCGGATGAGACCCACTACCGCCCGGTGAGCTGGGACGAGGCCAACCGCATCATCGCCGACGAGTTCGCCGCGATGTCCTCCCCCGACGAGGCCGTCTTCTACACCTCCGGGCGGACCAGTAACGAGGCCGCCTTCGTCTACCAGCTGTTCGCGCGCAGCCTCGGGACCAACAACCTCCCCGACTGCTCCAACATGTGCCACGAGTCGTCGGGCGCCGCGCTCGGGACGTCCATCGGCATCGGCAAGGGGTCGGTGACCGTTCCGGACCTCGAGGCCGCCGACCTCATCCTCATCGCCGGACAGAATCCCGGAACCAACCACCCCAGGATGTTGGCCACGCTCGAGAAGGCCAAGAGCAACGGGGCGCGGATCGTCGCGATCAACCCGCTGCCCGAGGCGGGCCTGATGCGGTTCAAGGACCCGCAGAAGGTCGGTGGCGTCATCGGTGAGGGAACCAAGCTCGCCGACGACTTCCTCCAGGTGCGCCTCGGCTCCGACATGGCTCTGTTCCGGGGTGTCGCCCGACTGCTGCGCGACGCCGAGCAGGCGAACCCCGGCACCGTCTTCGACCACGAGTTCCTCTCCGAGTCGTGCGCCGGTACCGAGGACTACCTCGCACTGCTCGACGACGTCGACATCGACGAGGTCGCCGCCATCACCGGTCTGACGAGAGCCCAGATCATCGATCTCGCCGACGCCGTGCGGACCTCGCAGCGCATCGTGCTGTGTTGGGCGATGGGACTCACCCAGCACCGCCACGCGGTCGCGACGATCGCCGAAGGCACCAACGTGTTGTTGCTGCGCGGCATGATCGGCAGGGTCGGGGCCGGGTTGTGCCCAGTGCGAGGACATTCCAACGTCCAGGGCGACCGCACGATGGGCATCTTCGAGAAGATGCCCGAATCCTTCCTCGCCGCACTGGATGCCGAGTTCGGGATCGTCAGTCCACGCAAGCACGGGTACGACACCGTCGCCGCGATCAACGCCATGGCCGCGGGCAAGGTGCGGGTGTTCATGGGGATGGGCGGCAACTTCGTCTCCGCCACCCCCGACACCGAGGCCACCGCCGACGCGCTGCGCCGTTGCGCCCTGACCGTGCAGGTGTCGACCAAGCTCAACGAGTCGCACACCGTGACCGGTCGCGCGGCGCTCATCCTGCCCACCCTCGGCCGGACCGACCGGGACGTCATCGACGGTGTCGCCCAACGTGTCTCGGTCGAGGACTCGATGTCGGTGGTGCACCTGTCCCGGGGCTCACTGCCGCCGGTGTCGCCCGACCTGCGCAGCGAGGTCGCCATCGTCTGCGACCTCGCCACCGCTGCGCTAGGCGCCGATCACCCGGTGCCGTGGCAGGAACTCAAGGGAAACTACGACACGATCCGCGACCGCATCGAGCGGGTGATCCCGGGGTTCGAGGACTTCAACATCCGCGTCCGGCGCAGCGACGGCTTCGTGTTACCGAACCCGCCGCGTGACAACCGGTCGTTCGACACCCCGAACGCCAAGGCCAACTTCGCGGTGCACCCGCTCGAGTGGGTGCACATCCCGGAGGGCCGCCTCATCCTGCAGACGCTGCGCAGCCACGATCAGTACAACACCACCGTCTACGGTCATGACGATCGCTATCGCGGGATCAAGGGCAACCGGCATGTGGTGATGGTCAGCCCCGCGGACATCTCCGCACTCGGGCTGCACGACGGCCAGCGGGTGGACATCGTGTCGGAGTTCGAGGGCGAGAACGGACTCGAGGAGCGTCGCGTGCGCGGCTTCGAGATCGTCGCCTACGACACCCCGCCGGGCAACGCGGCCGCCTACTACCCGGAGACCAACCCGCTGGTGCCGTTGGGTGCGGTGGCGAAGGAATCCAACACCCCGGTGTCCAAGGCGGTGGTCATCCGCCTCGAACCGGCCTGACCCGCCGGGCCACGGGCCATCCGACAACAAGAATCCCCGCCCAATGATCCGGGCGGGGATTCTTGTTGTCTACGAACCGTTTACGTCAGGCGGTCTTGTCGCGGCGCTCGTCGTTCGACGCCTTGCGCGGGACGATGGTCGGCAACACGTTGTCGCGCACCGTCTCACCGGTGACGACGACCTTCTCGACGTCGTCTCGGCTCGGGATGTCGTACATGACCGGCAGCAGGACCTCTTCCATGATGGCGCGCAGACCACGAGCACCGGTGCCACGATGGATCGCCTGGTCGGCGACCGCCTCGAGGGCGTCCTGGGTGAACTCGAGTTCGACGTTGTCCATCTCGAACAGGCGGGTGTACTGCTTCACCAGTGCGTTCTTCGGCTCCGACAGGATGCTCACCAGCGAGGCCTTGTCGAGGTTGGTGACCGAGGCGACGACCGGCAGACGGCCGATGAACTCGGGGATCAGCCCGAACTTGATCAGGTCCTCCGGCATGACATCGGCGAACTGATCGGAGGTGTCGACCTCGTCCTTGCTCGCCACTTCGTTGCCGAATCCCAAGCCGCGCTTGCCGATTCGCTCGGACACGATCTTCTCGAGACCCGCGAACGCACCAGCGACGATGAACAGCACGTTGGTGGTGTCGATCTGGATGAACTCCTGATGCGGATGCTTGCGCCCACCCTGCGGCGGCACCGACGCCTGCGTGCCCTCGAGGATCTTCAGCAGCGCCTGCTGCACACCCTCACCGGACACGTCACGGGTGATCGACGGGTTCTCGCTCTTGCGGGCGATCTTGTCGACCTCGTCGATGTAGATGATCCCGGTCTCGGCACGCTTGACGTCGTAGTCGGCGGCCTGGATCAGCTTCAGCAGGATGTTCTCGACATCTTCACCGACGTAGCCGGCCTCGGTGAGCGCGGTGGCGTCGGCGATGGCGAACGGCACGTTCAGCATCTTGGCCAGCGTCTGCGCGAGGTACGTCTTGCCACAACCGGTCGGGCCGAGCATGAGGATGTTCGACTTCATCAGCTCGACGGTCTCACCCGTGCGGGAGTCCTTCTTCTCCCCCGCCTGGATGCGCTTGTAGTGGTTGTAGACGGCCACCGCGAGCGTGCGCTTGGCGGTGTCCTGACCGATGACGTACTTCTCGAGGAAGTCGCGGATCTCCGCGGGCTTCGGGAGTTCGTCGAGTTTCACGTCGCCGTTCTCGGCGAGCTCCTCCTCGATGATCTCGTTGCACAGGTCGATGCACTCATCGCAGATGTACACGCCGGGGCCGGCGATGAGCTTCTTCACCTGCTTCTGACTCTTCCCGCAGAAAGAGCACTTGAGCAGGTCGCCGCCGTCTCCGATTCGTGCCATCTCGCGTAGTACCTACTTCCTCGTTGCCGGACTGTCGTCGTGGTCCGTCGCGTCGCACGCAGCCGGGCACGGATGATCTGACGACCTCCGAATGCCCAGTAACCCGACGGTACCCGCGCACCGCTCGAACTTCGACCGATAAGGCCAAATGTCGCGACAGAAAATCCCCGCGACTTCTGTACTGGTTGTGGGTTG
Source organism: Gordonia sp. GN26 (assembly GCF_054823965.1). Taxonomy (NCBI): domain Bacteria; kingdom Bacillati; phylum Actinomycetota; class Actinomycetes; order Mycobacteriales; family Gordoniaceae; genus Gordonia; species Gordonia sp. GN26. The sequence goes on from NZ_JSYC01000007.1 coordinate 232,807, forward strand.
TCCCTAGGACTTCTTCATCGACTTCTTGCGGTATTCGAAGACCTCGTCGACGATGCCGTATTCCTTGGCAGCCGCGGCGGTCAGGATGTTGTCGCGATCGGTGTCCTTGCGGATCTTCGCCTTGTCCTGGCCGGTGTGGCTGGCCAGGATCTCGTCGAGCCGGTCGCGGATGCGCTCGATCTCGGCGGCCTGGATCTCGAGGTCGGAGACCTGACCCTGGTAGGCGCCACCGGTGCGCGGCTGGTGGATCAGGACGGTCGCGTTCGGCAGGGCCGCACGCTTGCCCGGGGTTCCGCCGGCGAGCAGGATCGCCGCGGCCGAGGCCGCCTCACCCAGGCACACCGTCACGATGTCGCAGTGGACGTACTGCATCGTGTCGTAGATGGCGAGCATGTCGGGAACGCTGCCGCCGGGCGAGTTGATGTACATGGTGATGTCGCGATCGGGGTCCTGCGACTCGAGGACGAGAAGCTGGGCCATCACGTCGTTCGACACGACCTGGTCGATCGGGGTGCCGACGAAGACGATGCGCTCCTCGAACAGCTTGGCGTACGGGTCGTACTGGCGCTGACCGTTCGGGGTGTGCTCGATGAACGACGGCAGGATGTAGCGCGCCTCGATGTTCTTGAGCGCCAACGCCGACGACGGGATACCGGCGGCGACCTCGGCGGGCACGCCGTCCAGGGAAAGGGAGTTGGTCATCTGTTGCTCCAATGAGTAGGTGTGGCTCGGAGGTGGCGGGATGCTCGGGACCGGGTCACTGCCCCGGACGCGAGATCACCTTGTCGACGAAGCCGTACTCCTTGGCCTCCTCAGCGGTGAACCACTTGTCGCGATCCGCGTCGGCCTCGATCTTCTCGAGCGGCTGACCACTGAACTCGGCGTTGAGCCGGTTCATCTCCTTCTTGGTGAGCGCGAACTGCTCGGCCTGGATGGCGATGTCGGCGGCCGTACCGCCGATACCCGCGGACGGCTGGTGCATCATGATCCGCGCGTGCGGCAGGGCATGACGCTTGCCCTTGGCGCCGGCCGCGAGGAGGAACTGACCCATCGATGCCGCCATGCCCATCGCGTAGGTGGCGACGTCGCACTGGGCGAGCTGCATGGTGTCGAAGATGGCCATGCCCGCGGTGACCGAGCCACCGGGCGAGTTGATGTAGAGGTGGATGTCCTTGGTGGGGTCCTCGGCGGCGAGCAGCAGGATCTGCGCGCACAGCCGGTTGGCGATGTCGTCGTCGACCTGGGTGCCCAGGAAGATGATGCGTTCGCGCAGCAGACGCTCGAACACCGAATCGGTCAGGTTCAACCCAGCCACACCCGAACTCATCGAGGGTGTGTGGATGGTCGGCTCACTCACAGGTTCCTACCTTTGCCTTGTTGTCATGACCTGTGCGCGCCGTCGCCGGCGTCGCACACGTTCTCTGTCTGATGACGTCCTCTCCGACACTAACCAATCCACACCCACCGGCACTCCCGAGGACACGTCTATTCGCTGAGAGCAGAACGGGTCATCACAGTGAACGGCGAATGCAGACCGGTGCACCCGACGCCGATCGCCGGCCCCCGCGAACGGGGACCGGCGATCGGTGATGCGTGGTGAGGTTCCGGGTGGACTCAGTTGTCGGCGTCGGCCGCCTCGTCGGACTCGGCCTCGTCGTTGCTGCCGAAGAACTCGGAGGTGTCGACGGTCGCACCCTTGGTGTCGGTGACGGTGAACTCGCCGACGATGCCGGCCAGCGACTTGCCGCGACGGACGTCGGCGTAGACCGCGCCGACCTGGTTCGCCTGGGTCAGCTGCTGGATGAACTCCTGCGGCTGCATGCCGTAGCGCTGCGCGGTGAAGATGATCTGCTGGGTCAGCTCGTCCTGGCTGACCTCGGTCTCCTGCTGATCGGCGATCGCATCGAGGAGCAGCTGCTGCTTGACCGACTTCTCGGCCTCCTCGCGGGCCTCGGCGTCCCACTCCTCGCGGGTCTTGCCCTGCGCCTCGAGGAACTTCGCGACCTGCTCGTCGTCGTGACCGAGAGCGTGGATGATCTGGTGCTGCTGACCCTCGATCTCCTCGGCGACGACCTTCTCCGGCAGCGGGACCTCGACGGTCTCGATCAGCTTCTCGAGCACGGCGTCGCGGATCTTGTTGGCCTGCTCGAGCTTCGCCGACTGCTCGACGCGCTCGGCCAGGCTCGCACGCAGCTCCTCGACGGTGTCGAACTCGCTGGCCATCTGCGCGAAGTCGTCGTCGACCTCGGGGAGCTCGCGCTCCTTCACCGACTGCACGGTGACCTTCACCAGAGCCTCTTCGCCGGCGTGGTCACCGGCGACGAGCTTGGTGGTGAACTCCTTGCTCTCGCCGGCCTTCAGGCCGATGAGGGCGTCGTCGAGTCCGTCGATGAGCTGGCCGGAGCCGACCTCGTGGGACAGACCCTCGGTGGTGGCCTCCTCGACGGCCTCGCCGTCGACGGTGGCCTCGAGGTCGATCGACACGAAGTCACCGTTCTCGATGCCGCGCTCGACACCCTTGAGGGTGCCGAAGCGGGCGCGCAGGCCCTCGAGCTGCTCGTCGACCGCGGCGTCGTCGATCTCGATGGCGTCGACCTCGACCGCGAGGGTCGAGTAGTCGGGCAGGGTGATCTCCGGGCGGACGTCGACCTCGGCGGTGAAGGTGACGGACTCGCCGTACTTCAGCTCCGACAGGTCGATCTCCGGCTGGCCGATGGCCTTGGTCTCGGTCTCGGCGATGGCCTCCGAGTACTTGGCGGGGATGGCGTCGTTGACGACCTGCGCCAGGACCGAGTCGCGACCGACACGGGCCTCGATCAGCTTGGCGGGCGCCTTGCCCGGGCGGAAGCCGGGGATCCGGATCTGCTGGGCCAGCGACTTGTACGCCCGGTCGAAGTCTGCGGACAGCTCCTCGAACGGGACCTCGACATTGAGCTTCACTCGGGTCGGGGTCAGTTGCTCGACAGTGCTCTTCACGCCTACTGCTCCTTATATCTGGGGTGGTGATGAAAGTTCGGTTTCGGGTGGTGTGCCCCCGTGACCCACACGGTCACATCGACAAGTCGGGATGACAGGATTTGAACCTGCGACCCTCCGCTCCCAAAGCGGATGCGCTACCAAGCTGCGCCACATCCCGCGGTCCTCAGGTCGCGGTGGAGGCCTCACGGCCGACCGCACATCAGGGCCAACAGAAGATAGTACGTGGCGCCGGTTGCGCCGCGACCAACGGGTGCCGGACGCACCGCCACCCCACCCGATTTAGAAATACGGCGCGCTGCCATGTACAGTCACTCATCGCACGCGGCGAACTCCGGTTCCCGGTGATCGCGAGCACGCGGGTGTAGCTCAATGGTAGAGCCCTAGTCTTCCAAACTAGCTACGCGGGTTCGATTCCCGTCACCCGCTCCACCACACCCCTCGACCCGGTCGAGGACACGATCCGACCCTGGTCCGTCGAAAGACGAACGGACCAGGGTCGTTTCGTTTCTCTGGGCGGTCGGCGGCCTCAGGCCACGGTCGACCTCAGAATTCCCAGAAGGGGAAGCCCTCCCCGAACTCGTAGAAGTCAAACGGGTAGTCGTAGAACGGCGGGAGCTCCGGCAGAGGCGGTGTCTCCGGCGTGTCTTTCACCGCGCCGTTCTCCCCCGGGCCCGTCGAGATGACGGGTGGCGGACATGGAGCGGTCTGCCCGTTGGCGATGGGCATCGTGCATGGTGTGTCGGCGCTCGCGAGTGCCGCGCCACCGAAAAGCCCGGCGGTGGCGGTGGCGACAGCGAACGTCAAGGTGGTCAAGGGTCGGTTCATTGCTCTCGGTCTTCCATTCGCAGACGTCAGCACCCCCCTCCGCGCGGAAATGTCTCCCGACCTGCGTGCACTCTCGTGCACGCGCCCTGTCCTTCCCGGGTGCCGACCTCCAGATTGCTCCGGCCGACGACGTTGTTTGCGGTGTTCGCGAAGCCGCAACCCAGCTGTGACACACGACACACTCGCGTAAGCTGAGGGCATGTCATCCACACATACGAAAACCCAGCGAAAGTGTCAGACCTGCGGCGCACCGCTGTACATACGCAGGGACATCACCGAATCCGAGACCGGACTCGAGCGCGTCGACATCATGCTCGTCTGCCGGGACGAGGCGTGCACGCAGCCGGTGCGGCATCTGCGCACAGAGCACCCGCAACCCGTCTGAGTCCCGGCGCCCCAGTGGGACAACCGATCCTGTTGACACCACCGCGACAGGGACGATGATGCACGCCGATGAGATGATCGGCGGAGTCCGCCATCGGTCTGTGACGACCATCACTCGAGTTGCGGTCACGGCGCTCACCACTGGTTTTTGCCAGCTCGCACGTCCCGTTTGCGATCGCGGCGCCGGCGGGGCCGCCGCATTCCTTGGCCGTTAGACAACGGTTGTGTAACGATGGATTCGCGCTTTCAGATGTACAGCGCGAGATACTCATCGAACGAAGGTACGACTAGTGCAGACCAACAATGTGCCGACCTCGCGGTCTCGCCGACGCTCCACTCGGCGCCTCAGCGGGATCGTCGTCGGCGTCCTGGCCATGGCTCTCGCCCTCCCCGGCGTTGCGAACGCTGCACCCGTCACCGTGATCCCCGGCCTTCCGCCGGTCGAGATCCCCGTGATCCCCGGCCTGCCGACGCCGCCGGCGCCGAGCACCCCGAAGGCCCCGGAGCCGCCGTCGAGCAGCACCACCCCGGAGAAGCCCGCCGGTCCGGCGATCCCGAACGTGAAGACCCCGACCGGGTACATCGCCCTGGCCGACGACAAGACCCACACCATCACGTGGTGGAAGAACGGTGAGGTCGTCAAGTCCATGCCGATCTCGATGGGTTCGGACAAGCACCCGACCCCGAACGGTGTCTACTACACCAAGGAGAAGTACCGCGACATGTACATGGATTCGTCCACGTACGGTGTGCCGGTCGACTCCGCCGAGGGCTACCGCACCTACGTCGAGTACGCGACCCGCATGTCGTGGGACGGCATCTTCATCCATGCGGCACCGTGGTCCGTCGCGCAGCAGGGCAACAGCAATGTGAGCCACGGCTGCATCAACGTCACCACCGAGTTCGGCAAGTGGGTCTACGACAACGTCCCGCGTGGAACCCCGATCGTCGTCCGCAACACCATCGGCGGCCAGTACAACGGCAACTGACCCCCGTCACATCCGACCTCGAAGGCCGGTCACCGCCACGGTGGCCGGTCTTCGTCGTCGGTGTGGGACTCGAGTCGCGACGTCACGACTCGTGCGACTCGTCACGCAGCGCGGATGTGATCCGCGGAAACGGCCGCGAACGTCGCCTGCACCTGCAGCCAGCCCGCGATCACCTGGCACCCGGTCGAGGCGGGATCGGTGACAGATGCGCGTCGATAAGGCTCGTGCCCGTACGAGGTGTGGCGTCCGCCCGGCGAATTCGCCCACGCGATACCGAGGAACCGCATCATCGACGGCAGATAGCAACGGATCTCCCACCAGGCCGATGCGAGTCGTCGGATGTCCCGTCGCCACTGTGACGGCCGCACTGCTGTGCGGCGGGCGTTCTGGAAGGCATTGCGGCGCAGCACCTCGAATGCGCTGCGTCCCCAACGGCCCATCGCGGCGAAGGTCATCGCCCGGGTGAGGTCGGCGATGTCACGGACCAGGGAATCGGCGCGTGCGTTGCAGATCATGTCGTCGGGTGCGCCCACCCACATCACGGGCAGGCCGGAAGGCAGCTGTTCACCGGGACCCGCGACACCCCAACCGTCGCATCCGGGTACGGCGCCCGGCGGCTGGTGCGGGTCCGCGACGAGTCCGACGCCGAGCACTCGGTCGACAACCGGATGACGGCGCGCCCCCAGTTCGGCGAGCGCCGCCCGGATCACCACGGCGCCTTGCGAATACCCCAGCAATGCGACCGATCCCGTGGCCTGTTCGAGCAGCTCGGACAATCGCCGGGCACCGATCGCCACACTGTCGACGAAGCTCATGCCACCGGGATGGGGCGCCGGGCCGTAACTCGCCGGATAGGCGACCCAGCGGCAGGAGAACCGATCGTCGAGTTCGTCGGTCACGCCTGCGAGAAGACCGGTCACCTCGGTCCGGACATCACCCGGGTACGACTCCCCGGTTCCGCCGACCACGAAAACGGTGATCTCCGGCTGCTGGATCTTCCCGAGTTGTTCGACATCGCCGAGGGCGTCGTCGCGGGTCCGCTCGTCGCTGTACACCTCATCCATCGTGACGACCGCACATGTGAACGGACGTCAGACGACGCTGTGGGTTCGCTGAGATCCTCCGGGGGCCTCGCGACCGACGGAGGTCAGAAGGTGGCGCCGGGCGGCGGCTTGGCGACGTAGTCCGCGGTCTCGATGATCGCGATGAAGAAACCACTCCCCTCGATCACGTTCGCGCTGTGACTCAGGCCGGCCGGGATGTAGATGCTCGCCGGCGCTTCCACCACATACGACTCGTCACCCAGCGTGATCTCGTAGACCAGGTGGTCGAGCGAGAGGAGGATGTTGATCTCGGGGCAGTCGTGCACGTGGGGCTCGCAGTAGTCCCGGGTCGCGGCCGAGACGGCTCGCATCTCGTGGGCGACGACGCGCTTCTCGGCCTCGGGGAACAGATCGCCGCCGGCGAGGACGCGTCGGGTGATCGGCGCATCCGAAGCACCGTGGAACGGCACGTCCTTCAGTGGCGACACCTCACCGCGCGAGATCAGGCCGGCATGGACACGGGATTCCTCGACGATCGACACGCTTACCCCCAGAGATTCGACGCGGATGCCGTACATCCCGAACTCCCGCGATGCTACTGAGGTTCGCCTATCCATACATCTTTTGAGGGGAGCATCACGTCTGGCACACCGGACACCAGTAGAGCTTGCGGGCCTCGAGTTCGGCGAGCAGGACCGGAGTACCGCAGATGCGACACGGATCCCCTGCCCGGCGGTAGACGTAGGTCCGCGGACGATTCGCCGCATACGCCGGCGCCCCGTGGTCGTCCTCGGGCCGGATCACGTGGATCCGGCCGCGGCGAACGCCCACCTTCATCAGCGCCACCAGATCGGTCCACATCTCGTCGAATTCGCCTCGGAGAAGGCGCTTCCCCGAGCGCATGGGATCGATACCGGCACGGAAGAGGACCTCGGCACGGTAGACGTTCCCGATCCCCGCGATGACCTTCTGGTCCATCAGCAGTGCGCCGATCGGCCGCGACGAGCGGGATATCGCCGCCCAGGCGCGGTCCGGGTCGGCGTCGCGTCGCAGAGGGTCGGGACCCAGACGGGCGATCAGCGCGTCGAGATCGGCAGGGTGGTAGATCTCACACGCCGTCGGCCCGCGCAGGTCGGTGCCGGTGTCCTCGGTCTCGATACGCAGCCGGACCTGACCGACCGGCTCCGGCAGCGGCGCCGTCAACTCGGTGAAGGCGCCGTACAGGCCGAGGTGGATGTGCACCATCCGCTCGGTCCGACCGTCGCGATAGCGATGGAGCAGATGTTTGCCCCACGCCTCCGCGGCGTGGAAGGTCATCCCGTCCACGGCGGCCGCACCGTCGGCGAACCGCCCCTGGGGGCTGGTCACCCGGACCGGCCGGCCACCGAAGAGTCGCTGTTGCCGGCGGGCGAGCCGGTGCAGCGTATGACCCTCGGGCACCGATCAGGCCGGCGGCTGCGGGACCTCGGGGGCAACGCCGGTGCGCTCGTACTCGGCGAGGATGTCGATGCGGCGCTGGTGGCGAGCCTCATCCGACCACTCGGTGGCCAGGAAGGCGTCGACGATGGCGAGGGCTTCCTCGGTGGAGTGCATGCGCCCGCCGATGCCGATCAGCTGTGCGTTGTTGTGCTGACGTGCGAGCTGGGCGGTCTCGACGCTCCAGGCCAGGGCGCAGCGGGCGCCGGGCACCTTGTTCGCGGCGATCTGCTCGCCGTTGCCGCTGCCGCCGAGCACGATGCCCAGGCTGCCGGGGTCTGCGACGGTCCGGGCCGCGGCGTCGATGCAGAAGGCCGGGTAGTCGTCGAGGGCGTCGTAGACGTGGGCGCCACAGTCCACCACCTCGTGTCCGTTCGCTGTCAGATGGTCGGCGATCTGGTTCTTGAGTTCGAATCCGGCATGGTCGGCACCGAGATAGACACGCATGGCGCCACTATAGATTGAGGGCGTGGACACGCCTGCGCCCATCCCCCGAGCGTTGCCGAACCCGATCCCGAACGTGCCCGGGGTCGCCGACCCGCTCCCGGAGACACCTCCCGACCCGTCACGACGCTGGCTTCGCGCGGCTCGTTTCGCCGCACGCCCGCAGCTGCATCCGTGGGAGATCCCCGTCCTCATCCTCGTCATCCTCACCACGACGGTGGGATACGCGGCGATCATCCTTCTGGTCGCACTCGGCATGCTGGACCAGATCCTGCTGGCCGCCTTGGCATTTCCGCTGCTGCTGTTCGTGATCCGTGGCCTCACCTATGCGACGCCGCGCGTGAACGGCGTGCAGATGACGCCCACCCAGTTCCCGGAGGGCTACCGGATGGTGGTCGAAGCCGCCGCTCGCTATGGACTGGAGTACGTACCCGACGCCTACGTCGTGCTCGGGAACGGACAGATCAACGCCTTCGCCTCCGGCCACGGCTTCCGCCGGTTCGTCGTCGTCTACTCCGACCTGTTCGAGGTCGGTGGCACCGCACGCAGTCCCGAGGCGCTGGAGTTCATCATCGGCCACGAGGTCGGACACATCGCGGCCGGGCACACGTCGTACTGGCGTCAGCTGGCGACGGTCTTCGGCACCAACATCCCCCTGCTCGGCAGCGCCCTGTCACGAGCGCAGGAGTACACCGCCGACAACTACGGCTACTACGCGAAGCCGGCGGGAGCTCCGGGCGCGATCGGCGTCCTGGCCGCCGGCAAGTACATGCTGTCGGCGGTCGATTTCGACCAGTTCGCCGACCGTGCCACCCACGAACGCGGATTCTTCGTGCACCTGGTGAACGCGATCTCGACCCATCCCGTCCTGACCTGGCGCGCGGCCGCACTCCGTGACCGCACCCGGGCCGGCGCCATGCTGCTCCGACCACGCCGGATCGTGCGCGGTATCGGCAGCGGCAACGTCGTGGCCGTGCCACCGCCGGCGCATCCGGCGACGGTCCCGCCCGGTTCGCTCCCGAACGGCATCGAACCCCCGCCCAGGTTCTGAGCGGGGGTTCGAGGAGCGGGTTCGCGGTGGGCGAATCAGGCTGCGACTCAGTCGAACTCGGGACCCTCGGTGCGGCTGCGCTTGAGCTCGTAGAAGTGCGGGTACGACGCGAGGGCGAGTGCCCCGTCCCACACCTTGCCGGCATCCTCGCCGCGCGGGATGCGTGACAGCACCGGGCCGAAGAAGGCGACACCGTTGACGTGGATCGTCGGGGTGCCGACGTCGTCGCCGACCTTGTCCATACCCTCGTGGTGGCTCTTGCGGATGGCCTCGTCGAACTCCTCGGAGTCGGCGGCCTCCGCCAGCGAGGCGTCGAGCCCGAGCTCGGCGAGCGCACCGGCGATGACCTCGTCGAAGTCCTTGATCCCCTCGTTGTGGATTCGGGTGCCCATCGCGGCGTAGAGGGGTGCGAGGATCTCGTCGCCCTTCTGCGCTGCTGCGGCGGCGATCACCCGGACCGGACGCCACGCGTTCTTCAGTGCCTCGCGGTACTCGTCGGGGATGTCCTTGCCCTCGTTGAGGACGGCCAGGCTCATGATGTGGAAGTTCACGTCGATCGGCCGGACCTTCTCGGCCTCGAGGACCCACCGGGAGGTGATCCAACACCACGGGCAGAGCGGATCGAACCAGAAATCGACCCGATCGGTGGTGGACTGGCCCTGCTCTGACATCGTCGACGTCCTCTCAGAAGTGGTGATCGATCTCGACCGTACCGGTGGCACCGTCAACCGTGCTCAACATCGGCATGCGTCCGGCTGTTCCCGGTTTGTGATGTGAGCTGCGAAAATCTGGTCCGGATCCGGTTACCGTTCCTTGGGAGGATCCCGTCGGATGAGCCACGTCCGGGTCCGCCACCGTTCTCGGAGAGGAAACGTCCATGTCGTCGACGCCGCATGATCCGGGCTCCGGTCCCGATCCGGCGGGCGCGCGGGCGAACCCCCGGGGGCTCCGGGCCGAGCAGATCGTCCGTGCGGCGACGATCCTCTTCCAGGACTTCGGGTACCGCAACGTCAGCATCGAACAGATCGGTGCCGCGGTGGGTCTCACCGGTCCCGCGGTGTACCGCCACTTCCCCGGCAAGCACGACATCCTCGTGCAGGCGTTGTTGACCCAGGTCGACCTGGTGGACCAACTCGTGCGCGAGGCCGACGGTCACGGTGAGACGCCGGAGGCCCAGCTGTGGCGTTTCCTCGACCGTCTCGGGGACATGACCGCCAATCACGACGTGTCCATCCTCTGGCGCCGCGAACAACGGCACCTACAGCCCACGCAGCTCGCGGAGATGCGGGGCTACTTCACGAAGTACGGCGACTACATCGCCGACAAGGTCGTCGCCGTACGACCCGACCTGCCGGACGCCGACGCCCGTCTGCTCGGGTTCGCCGTTCTGAGCCTGTACTCCAACACCTCGGTGATCCGCGGGCCGATGCCGCCCGCGCGCGTGATGCAGATCCAGCGGGCCATAGCCCGGTCGATCGTCGACTGCGAGGTGCCCGCAGCCGGACCCGACGCCTCATCCCCGTCGCCGCCCACCCGACGCCCCGCCGACCGGCACGAGCGCATCCTCGATGCCGCCACCGACCTGTTCGCCGAGCGGGGTTTCCACGACGTCCGGATCGACGACATCGCGCGGGCGGCCGACATCTCGGTCGCCACCTTCTATCAGCAGATCCCGGGCAAGACCGAGGTCTTGCGCGCGATCCTGTTCCGCGCCCTCGAGGGAATGCTCTTCCTCACGGCCCACGACCTCGACGGCGTCGAGCCGAGCGACGCCCTCGACGTGCTGATCTCACTGCACGTGGAGCAGGCGCTCGGCGTGCACGGACGGATCGTCCCGATCTTCACCCGCGACCTCGTCTACCTGCCCGAGGCCGACCAGGACGTCTTGCGGTCGGCCCAACGCGCATACATCGCCGAATGGGCCGCCGCGATCCGCGCCCGCACGCCCGAACTGTCCGAGGGCGACGCCGCAGGCCTCACCCGCGCGTTCATCGGGGTGACCGGTGACATCGTGCAGTCGCCGGAGCTGCGCGCGCGACCGGGGATCTCCGACGCCCTCATCGCACTCGCGACCGCGATCCTCCAACCCGCCGATCTGCTGTCGGACGGCTGAGCACCGCCAATCTCTATAAGCTGGCCTGCGTGACTGCCCCGAACCTCACCAGAGACCAGGCCCGCGAGCGCGCCGCGATCGTCGACGTGTCGAACTACCAGATCGAACTCGACCTCACCGACGGCAACGGTTCGCCCGGCACCCAGACGTTCAGATCCACCACGACGGTCACGTTCACCGCGACCGAGGGCGCCGAGACCTTCATCGACCTCGTTGCGCCGACGCTGCACTCGGCGACGCTCAACGGCGTCGAGCTCGACGTCTCCGGTTTCGACGAATCCGTCGGCATCGCCCTGCCCGGGCTGGCCGCGGAGAACACCCTCACCGTGGTCGCCGACTGCGCCTACTCGAACACCGGTGAGGGACTGCACCGCTTCGTCGACCAGTCCGACGACTCGGTGTACCTGTACTCCCAGTTCGAGACCGCCGACGCCAAGCGCATGTTCGCCTGCTTCGATCAGCCGGACCTCAAGGCCACCTACACCCTCACGGTCACCGCACCCGAGGACTGGAAGGTCATCTCGAACGCGGCACACGTCGAGACCACCGCCGCCGAACCGGGTATCCACCGCTTCCGCGAGACAGCGCCGATGAGCACCTACCTCGTCGCGCTGATCGCCGGCCCGTACGCCGAGTGGACCGACGTCTACTCCGACGACCACGGCGACATCCCCCTCGGCATCTACTGCCGCGCCTCACTGGCCGAGCACATGGACGCCGATCGGCTCTTCACCGAGACCAAACAGGGATTCGCCTTCTACCACAAGAACTTCGGTATCCCATACGCCTTCGGCAAGTACGACCAGCTGTTCGTGCCCGAGTTCAACGCCGGCGCGATGGAGAACGCCGGCGCGGTGACCTTCCTGGAGGACTACGTCTTCCGGTCGCGCGTCACCAAGTACCTCTACGAGCGTCGCGCCGAGACCGTGCTGCACGAGATGGCGCACATGTGGTTCGGCGATCTCGTCACCATGCAGTGGTGGGATGACCTGTGGCTCAACGAGTCCTTCGCCACCTTCGCCTCGGTGCTCTGCCAGTCGGAGGCGACCGAGTACACCAACGCCTGGACGACGTTCGCCAACGTCGAGAAGTCCTGGGCGTACCGGCAGGATCAGCTGCCCTCGACCCACCCGGTCGCCGCCGACATCCCCGACATCGCCGCCGTCGAGGTCAACTTCGACGGCATCACCTACGCCAAGGGCGCCTCGGTGCTCAAGCAGCTCGTCGCCTACGTCGGTGTGGACGACTTCCTCGCCGGTCTGCGCGATTATTTCGCCGCCCACAAGTTCGGCAACGCCACGTTCTCCGATCTGCTGGGCGCACTGGAGAAGTCGTCCGGTCGTGACCTGTCGGACTGGGGCGACCAGTGGCTGCGCACCACCGGCATCAACGTCATGCGACCCGATTTCGAGGTCGATGAGGCCGGGGCGTTCACCCGGTTCACGATCGTCCAGGACGGCGCCGCCCCGGGCGCGGGCGAGACCCGCGTACACCGGCTCCGCGTCGGCATCTACGCCGACAACGGTTCCGGCGCCATCGAACAGACCCACAGCGTCGAACTCGACGTCGAGGGTGAGCGCACCGACGTGGCCGACCTCGTCGGCGTGAACCGCGGAGACCTGGTGCTGCTCAACGACGGTGACCTCACCTACGCGTCGATCCGCCTCGACCCCGAGTCACTGGCGACCGCGACCGCACGCATCGGAGACATCACCGACTCCATGCCCCGCACCCTGGTGTGGTCAGCGGCGTGGGAGATGACCCGCCAGGCCGAGATGCGCGCCCGCGACTTCGTCGAACTCGTGCAGCGCGGGATCGCATCAGAGACCGAGATCGGTGTGGTGCAGCGTGTCCTGATACAGGCGACCACCGCGATGGAGTCCTACGCCGACCCCGCTTGGGTGTCCTCGACGGGCCGGCCCGCGTTCAGCGCCCGGCTGCTGGAACTCGCACGGGGTGCCGACGCGGGCTCCGACCACCAGCTCGCCTTCGTCAACACCTGGCTGGCCGGCAAGCTCAACGACGACCAGGTCGACGTGGTTCGCGCACTTCTCGACGGTGCGGACCCGGCCGAGCAGGGTTTGGACGGTCTCGCCGTCGACACCGACCTACGGTGGAAGCTGGTGCGGGCGTTGGCAACCGCCGGTGCGATCGACACCGACGCGGGTTCGACGCCGACCATCGACGCCGAGGCGCAGCGTGACAACACCGCCACCGGCACCCGGCAGGCCGCCGCGGCGCGCTCGTCGCGACCGATCCCCGAGGCCAAGGCCGACGCGTGGTCGCAGGCGATCGACGACGATTCGCTGTCGAACATCTACACCCGCACCATGATCGAGGGCTTCGCGCGGCCGGGTCAGGGCGAGCTGCTCGAGCCGTACGTCGAGAAGTACTTCGAGGCGATCCCCGAGGTGTGGGCGCGCCGTTCGAGCGAGGTCGCCCAGACCGTCGTCATCGGCCTCTACCCGAGCTGGGCGATGACGCAGCATGCCCTCGATCTCGCCGAGGAGTTCGTCGCGGGTGACCATCCGCCAGCCCTCAAGCGGCTGATCTCCGAAGGCCGTGACGGCGTTGCACGTTCGCTGCGAGCGCGCGAGTTCGACGCCCAGGACTGATGTTCCGGGTACCGGTGGTGTCGGCGATCAGCGCCGGCGCCACCGATACCGCACCTGCGGCCGACCGGCCGAGCCGTACTGGGTGTCGCGGCCGAGGACGCCGTCGTCGGCGAGTCGCTCCAGATATCTCCATGCGGTGACGCGCGAAGATCCCAGCGCGCGAGCCACTTCCGATGCGGTGAGCCCGTCGGCACTGTCGCGCACGGCCCGACACACCGCATCCTCGGTCTGCGGTGCCGACCCCTTCTTCGCCGACCGTCGGTGATCGCCGGAACGCAACTCGGCCAGTGCCCGGTCGACGTCGCGCTGACTGACCGCCTCCGCCTCACCGGTCAACGCCTCCCGATATCGCAGATACTGTTCGACCTTCTCGCGGAAGGCCGCGAACGTGAACGGCTTGAGCAGGTAGAGCAGCACCCCGCGCGACATCGCGTCGCGCACGGTCGGCAGGTCTCGCTGCGCGGTGATGGCGATGACGTCGGGGGCCGGGCGCACCCCGGACAGCGCGGAGGCGAGGTCGGTGCCGCGGGCGTCGGGGAGACCGAGGTCGAGCAGCACCAGGTCGACGCCATGCGTCCGTGCGGAGCGCAACGCCTCCTGCGCGGTCGTCACCGCGCCGACGACCTCGAAACCGCCGATGCGTGCGAGGTAGTCGCGGTGCGCCTCGGCGATCACCGGCTCGTCCTCGACGATCAGTACGCGGATCATCGGGCCTCCCCCGTTCCCGACTGCGCCGCCCGGATACGCACGGTCACGACCGAACCGTAGGTGTTCTCGGCGGTCAACGTCCCGTGGTGCCGGGAGACGACCTGCGAGACGAGGGCGAGGCCGAGTCCGCGGCCGGCGTCGTCGCCGCCGGACTTGGTGGAGTACCCCCGGGCGGTCGCGCGCCGGAACAGTTCGTCGTCCATCCCGGGTCCGCTGTCGGCGACGACGATCTCGAGCGCCTCATGGTCTCCGACGACCCCGACCTCGACCCACGGGTCGTTCGGATCGCAGGCGTCGAGGGCGTTGTCGACGAGGTTCCCCACCACGGTGATCATCTCGCGCGAAGACAGGATCTGGGTGGCCTCGTCGCTCACCTGCGAATCCTCGGTGAGCGAGAACGCGATTCCCCGTTCGGCCGCCTGCGTACTCTTCCCGAGGAGCAACGCGACCAGCGCCGGCTCGGCGACCGCCTGGGCCATCTGATCGATGAGGTGTTGGGACAGTTCGAGTTCGGTGGTCGCGAGTCGGACCGCTTCGTCCGGCCGCCCCATCTCGACCAGTGCGACCAGTGTGTGCAGCCGGTTCGCGGACTCGTGAGCCTGGGAGCGGAGCGCCTCGGCAAATCGGGTCATCGAATCCAACTCTCCCATGGCCTCGGCCAATTCGGTCCGGTCGCGGATCGTGACGACCGACGAGCCTCGTCGTCCGGACACCGGCGAGCGACTGACCAGCAGTACCCGTCCGCCCTCGGCGTGCAACTCGTCGGACACCCCGTCGCCGCGGGTCAGGAAACCCGGCAGTTCGCTTGCGGGGGTGCCGGTTCCGATGCCGAGCAGGCGGTGCGCCTCGGCGTTGACCAGCGCCGGCCGACCGTCGGAGACGACGATCAGGCCCTCGCGGACCGCGCGCAGCACCGCGTCGTGGTGGTCGTACATCAGACGCAGGTCGTCCGGGGCCAGTCCGCCGGTCTGCCGCAACAGTCGGCGTCGGATCCACCAGACGCCGGCAGCTGCGGTCAACAGGGCCGCCAGGGCGGTGACGGCGATCCGAGGGAGCTCCCCGCGCCAGGTCGACGTGAGCGAACGCTGGGTGATCCCGGCGGCGACCATCCCGATGATCCGGCCGTCGGGACCCCGGACCGGGGTGATCGTCCGGATGGACGGGCCGAGGGTGCCGGTGTAGGTCTCGGTGATCGTCTCGCCGCGCAGGGCCGCGTCGATGCTTCCGATATAGGGCGCACCGATCAGGGACGGGTCGGTGTGGGTGTAGCGCGTCCGGTCCGGACCCAGCACGGTGATGAAGGCGATGCCCGTCTCCCGACGGACACGGTCGGTGACCGACTGCAGGATCGCGCTCGGATCCGGCGAGGTGAGTGCGGACACCGTCGAGGGCGCCTGGGCGAGGCTGACCGCCACCGCGGTGACCTCGTCGCGGGCGGCCCGGTCGCCGTCGACGCGAGCATCGATTGCCGCGAGCACACTGCCCGCGACGACCACGACGGCAACGACCGTCAGCGCGAGCGCCGCCACCTGACCGGCCAGCGTCCGCGGAAACCACCGCATGCTCGGCCCCTAACTGCGTCGCGAGTGCGTGACTCGCCGTGTCGTGTTTGGCAAAGCCCCATATCGGGCTATTCCCCGGCAGCGGTGAACGTAATGAACAGAACCGTGACGGTGGTCACCTGGTCGGTTCACAATCCTAACCACCCATGTTCCCGGTACACGAGGAGAGAACTGCCGATGAACGTAGACCCGAAGGCCGGTGACGAGACGACGGAAGCCGAGGCCCCACGGGCCAAACGCGACCGTACGCACTGGCTCTACATCGCGGTCATCATCGCGGTGGTCGCCGGTGTCACCGTCGGCCTCGTGGCCCCGGAGCTCGGCAAGGACCTCGGCTGGCTGGGCACCACGTTCGTCGCTCTGATCAAGATGATGATCGCGCCGGTCATCTTCTGCACCATCGTGCTCGGCATCGGATCGGTGCGAAAGGCCGCGACCGTCGGCAAGGTCGGCGGCCTCGCCTTCGTCTACTTCCTCGTGATGTCGACGGTCGCACTGGCCATCGGACTGGTGGTCGGCAACCTCCTCAAGCCCGGCGAGGGTCTCGACATCGACTCGGTCTCCGGCGAGGGCTCCAAACTCGCCAAGGAAGCCCACGAGTCGGGCGGCACCATCGACTTCATCCAGGGGATCGTCCCGGAGTCGATGCTCTCGGCACTGACCGACGGCAGTGTGCTGCAGGCGCTGTTCGTCGCGCTCCTGGTCGGCTTCGCGATCCAGGCGATGGGACGCACCGGCGAGCCGATCCTGACCGCGGTCTCCTACTTCCAGAAGCTGGTCTTCAAGGTGCTGACCATGGTCCTGTGGGTCGCGCCGATCGGCGCGTTCGGCGCCATCGCAAACGTCGTCGGCCAGACCGGATGGGCAGCGGTGCAACAGCTTCTGACCCTGATGCTCGCTTTCTACCTCACCTGCCTGGTCTTCGTGTTCGGCGTGCTGGGCGTCCTGCTCCGGACCATCGCCGGCGTGTCGATCTTCCGCCTGGTGCGGTACCTGGCCCGCGAGTACCTGCTGATCTTCGCGACCTCGTCGTCGGAGTCGGCCCTGCCGCGACTCATCGCCAAGATGGAACACCTCGGCGTCGAGAAGACGACCGTGGGTGTCGTGGTGCCCACCGGGTACTCGTTCAACCTCGACGGAACCGCGATCTACCTGACCATGGCGTCGATCTTCATCGCCGACGCGATGGGCGACCCGCTGTCGGTCGGCGAGCAGATCGGTCTGCTCGCGTTCATGATCATCGCGTCGAAGGGCGCCGCCGGCGTCAGCGGCGCGGGACTGGCGACCCTCGCCGCCGGACTCCAGGCTCACCGCCCGGAGATGCTCGAGGGCGTCGGCGTGATCGTCGGTATCGACCGGTTCATGTCCGAGGCGCGTGCGGTCACCAACTTCTCCGGCAATGCGGTGGCGACTCTCCTGGTCGGTTCCTGGACCAAGACGGTGGACAAGCACCAGGTCGACGAGGTGCTGGCCGGTCGGGTCCCGTTCGACGAGTCGAACATGGTCGACGACGACCTCAACTCGACCGGGGCCGCGACCCACGAGAAGGCGCTCGAGGGTTCCGCCCCACGCTCCTGAGCGTTGACCTGGGCAGGCCCGGCCCGCGCCATCACGGCGCGGGCCGGGTCCGTCGACCGGAATCGTGGCATGATGGGCCTCGCCCCTTGATGCATCGCAATCCCGGTTCATGTCTCTCGTGACGCGCCTCAGTTCCGAAAGCTGATCCCTCCGGCGTACCTGGCACCAATCAGAAGGCCAGAGGTACGCACTCTTGTCCCTTTCAACTGTGTCGCAGGCCCGTGACAACAAATTCGTGAGTTCCTACACCGAACTCGCGGCAGAGGTCCGCGCATCAGGACTGCTGGACCGTCGGCGCGGGTTCTACGTCGCCCGGATCGGATTGACCGTCCTCGCGTTCGTCGGGATCTGGACGGCGGTGATCCTGCTCGGCGACACCTGGTGGCAGATCGTGCCCGCCGCTCTCCTCGCCGTGGTGAGCACCCAGTTCGGCTTCCTCGGTCACGACGGCGCCCACCGCCAGATGTTCGCCTCCGCCGGGGCCAACGAGTGGAACGCGCGGATTCTCGCCGCCGCGGGAGCCGGTCTCTCCTTCCACTGGTGGCGCAACAAGCACAACCGGCACCACAAGGCCCCCAACCAGGTGGGCACCGACCCCGACATCGCCGATGGCCCCATCGCCTTCGTGCCGGCCGTCGCGGAGAAGCGGACGGGCCTGTACGGCTGGTTCACCAGACGCCAGGGTTGGTTCTTCGTTCCGCTGCTGACCCTCGAGGGTGCCGCCCTCCATGTCGCGAGCCTCCAGGGCCTCGCCGCACGCACCGCGGTCCCGCACCGCGCCGTCGAGATCGCATTGATCCTGCTGCGCCTGCTCCTCGGTGTCGCGGTTCCGTTCCTCGTGATGTCACCCGGCCTCGCGATCGCCTTCATCGCGGTCCAGCTCGCCGTCTTCGGGCTCCTGCTCGGCGGGTCGTTCGCGCCGAACCACAAGGGCATGCCGCTGGTTCCCAAGGACATGCGCGTGGACTTCCTGCGCCGGCAGGTCCTGATGTCGCGCAACATCCGGGGTGGCCCGACCACCGACTTCATGATGGGCGGGCTCAACTACCAGATCGAGCACCATCTGTTCCCGAGCATGCCGCGGCCCAACCTCAAGAAGGTGCAGCCGCTGGTCCGGGCGCACTGCGCGCGTCACGGCGTGCAGTACACCGAGACCTCGCTGGTCGGGTCCTACGGCATCGTGATCCGCTACCTCAACCAGGTCGGGCTCGGGGATCGCGATCCGTTCACCTGTCCCCTGGTCCGCATGTACCGCTGACCCGACACCCGACCGGGCACAACGACAGACGCGACCACGAAGAAGGCCGCCCCACCCGGAGGTGGAGCGGCCTTCGTCGTGGTCTGCTGGACTAGCCTGCTGCGGCGGCAGTCGCCATCACACGCAGCGACGCGATGAGGCCGTCGATCAGGTTGCCCTGACGGAAGCCGGTGACCGCTGCGGTCACGCCGAGTGCGGCGACGCGGTCGTTGACGCGGCTCGACACCTCGCTACCGGAGACGATGACGACGTCGCGCGTGTTCGGCGACACCGCGATCAGCGTGCCGTGGGCGGGCTCGGGAGCCTTCGCCAGGACGGCACGGGCGCTCGCGTCGAGGTCACCGTCGAGATCGCCGATGTAGACCGAGAAGCGCACGAGAGCCTTCTCGCTCGCGGCCTTCAGGGTGTCGTCGAGAGCGATCAGATCCTTCTTGCTGAAGGGCGGCGTCGACGGGGTGTCACCCGGGTAGCGGGCCGCCGAGATGCGTCCGCTGTTGGTGATCACGGCGCCCAGCGGAAGTTCGGCGGCCGAGCGGGCCGCGACCTCTGCACTCACGTTCGCGTGCGAAACCTCACCACTTGCCACTTGCCGAGCTCCCATCAACGTCGCCGGGTTCCGCGTGCCGCGGAAGTGCCATCGGTTCGATGTCGGTGGCACTGAAGAGAAGCGGAGCATGCTCCCATTGCTGATCGAGGGTGTACTCCTTGACCTTCGGGTACTTGACCCCGCTGGAGAACACCATCGCGACAACGCAGAGCACGACAAAGAGCACCGTCACGATCGTGACTGGCACTCCGATGGGGACGATCAGGCTGTCCATGTCACCCTTTCGATGGTCGCGCCGGACCAGGCCGGTTGTCGGCACAGGTCATCGTTGATCAATCTAGCCCACATCACACGGCCCGGTGCAGCGACCCCTACAGCGCGTCGTAGACAGTTCCCGGACGGCAATTCCCGGCGTGTCCACGCGCCTCATGCGGCACCTGCGTCGATGTACTGCATCCAGGCCGGATCGATGTCCTTGACCGCGGCGATGAGCCCCCAGTGCCGGCCTTTCGGTGCGACCGGCCGGTTCCGCAGCGTCCAGCCCAGTTCGCTGAGCAGTCGGTCGGCCTTGCGGTGATTGCACGACGCACAACACGCCACGCAGTTCTCCCAGTTGTGCGCGCCTCCCCGGCTACGCGGCACGACGTGGTCGATCGTGGTGGCGGGTTTGCCGCAGTAGCCGCAGCGGAACCGGTCCCGATGCATCAGCGCCGCCCGGGTCATCGGCACGGACGCGCGGTACGGGACCCGCACATAGTTGCGCAGACGGATCACCGTCGGCACCGGGACCTCCGTCGCGGCCGAGTGGAACGCTCCCCCGGACTCGTCGGCGTGGACCATGTCGGCGCGTCCACGCAGGATCAGGACGACGGCGCGGCGGATGGTGACCGCACTCAGCGGCTCGTAGGTGGCGTTGAGCAACAGCACCCGGCGGCGTGTCCGCGGCCGAGACCCGGCCGTCTGCGAGGCGGCACCGCCGTGCAGCCTCGTCACCTCGCCCGTCTTGTGATGTGACCGGTGCGTCATTCGCCCTCCCGCCAGGTCGGCGTGAACAGGTTGACCTGCACAAGTTCACCACGGACACCGACCTCGTGCACGGAAAATCCGCGGCAAGACACCCCGTCCGGAACCCACCGGGGGCACGCGACGTTGAGGCACCCCTCGGTCGTAGGGACAATGGCGGCTGTGACTGGCGAATCCGGCAACTCCCCCGACCCGGCCCCGCGGAGCTTCTACGAGGAGATCGGCGGCGCGGAGACGTTCCGACGACTCACCGAGGTCTTCTACACCGAGGTGGCGAAGGACGAGGTGCTCCGCCCGCTGTATCCCGAGGAGGACCTCGGTCCCGCCGAGCGACGGCTGCGGATGTTCCTCGAGCAGTACTGGGGCGGTCCGCGGACCTACTCCGAGGAGCGCGGCCATCCGAGGTTGCGCATGCGCCACAACCCCTATCGGGTCGGCCCGATCGAGCGCGACGCCTGGTTGCGGTGCATGCACACCGCCATCGCGTCGATCGACGACGAGACCCTGGACCCGCCGCATCGGCAGGCACTCGTCGACTACATGGAGATGGCCGCCCAGTCGATGATGAACTCCCCGATCTGAGATCCGCGGATACCCTCTGCTTTTCGGCACCCGAACATTCGACACGCCCACGACGCGCCGATTGACCAGGATTTCTCGCCGAAAACTCAGGTAGGGCAGAATGACCACGGTGAGCGATGAGACACCAGATGTTGTCCCCGCCGAGCCATCTGACGGGGGTCAGACCGACGGCGCACACACCGACGTACCGGAGACCACGGGTACCGAGGGCAACGTGAGTGACTTGTCGGGAGACACCCCCGAGATCGCCGGAGACGCATCGGATGCCGAGACCGGCGACGCCGTGAGCGCCGTTCCCACCCAGGACGCGGCAGCAGCCGACGATCCCGAAATCGACGATCGCGCAACCACAGACACCGAGGCCGTCGACCCGGAAGTCGTCGATCCCGCGACGACCGATCCGGAAGCCCTCGACGACGAGGCCATCGAGGCCGAGGCGGATACCGAACTCGACCCGGACGCCGACGTCGAACCGGATACCGAAACCGCCGCCGCACGAGTCGAACCGGCCACCGTGACGGTGCCCCAGCTGGACCCGACCGACACCACGTGGTGGAAGTCCGCGGTCTTCTACCAGATCTATCCGCGGTCGTTCTGCGACGCGAACGGCGACGGCGTCGGCGACCTCGCCGGTGTCATCGGCAAACTCGGATATCTCGAACTGCTGGGCATCGACGCGATCTGGCTCAGCCCCATCATGACCTCCCCGATGGCCGACCACGGATACGACGTGGCCGATCCGCGCGACATCGACCCGCTCTTCGGCGATCTCGCCACCTTCGACGCCCTCATCGCCGAGGCCCACGCCCGCGACATCCGGGTGACGATGGACCTCGTCCCCAACCACACCAGCGATCAGCACGAGTGGTTCCAGGCCGCGCTCGCCGCCGGTCCGGGCAGTCCGGAACGCGACCGGTACATCTTCCGCGACGGTCGCGGTGAGAACGGCGACGAGCCACCGAACAACTGGCACAGCATCTTCGGCGGGCCGTCGTGGACCAGGGTCACCGAGGCCGACGGCAGTCCCGGCCAGTGGTACCTCCACATCTTCGCCGCCGAGCAGCCCGACCTGAACTGGGAGAACCCCGAGGTCTTCGAAGATCTCGAGAAGACACTGCGGTTCTGGCTCGATCGCGGGGTCGACGGTTTCCGGATCGACGTCGCGCACGGGATGGCCAAGCCCGCCGACCTACCCGACATGGATCTGACCAAGACCGCGCTGCTCTCGAACGACGACGACGATCCGCGGTTCAACAACTATGCGGTGCACGACATCCACCGGAAGATCCGCAAGGTCCTCGACGAGTACCCGGGCGCCGCGAACGTCGGCGAGATCTGGGTGAACGACAACGAGCGGTTCGCCGAGTACCTGCGCCCCGACGAACTGCATCTGGGTTTCAACTTCCGACTCGCCAAGGCCCCCTTCGGCGCCGAGGCCATCCGGGAGGCCATCGAGAACTCGCTCGACGCGGTCCTGTCGGTGTCCGGGACGCCCACCTGGACGCTGTCGAACCATGACGTCACCCGAGAGGTCACGCGGTACGCCCCCGTCGACCCCGCGACCGGCGAACTCGATCTCGAACGCGGGACGCGCCGCGCCCGGGCGATGCTCGTCGTCGAGATGGCCCTGCCCGGTTCGATCTTCCTCTACAACGGTTCCGAACTCGGCCTGCCCAATGTCGACGACCTGCCCGAGGAGTCCCTCCAGGATCCGGTGTGGGAGCGGTCGGGTCACGCCGAGCGGGGCCGCGACGGATGCCGGGTTCCGTTGCCGTGGCAGGGCACCGAGCCGCCGTTCGGTTTCAGCTCGTCGGCCGACACCTGGTTGCCGATGCCGGAGTCGTGGCGGTCGCTGACCGCCGAGGTCCAACTCGAGGACGTGGGCTCGATGCTGTCGCTGTACCGAGCGGCCATCGAATTGCGTTACGACCGAACGGAATTCGCCGGCGACTCGATCGACTGGTACGGGGCACCGGAAGGCTGCCTGGCATTCCGGCGGTCGGAGGGGTTCCTCATCTGCGCACTGAACGCAGGCGAGGTCCCGGTTCCGCTGCCACCGGGCGAGCTGCTGCTGATCAGTTCGCCGCTGGTCGACGGCATGCTGCCGCCCGACGCCGCCGCCTGGTTGGTCTGAGCAACGCCTAGAGAACCGTGACCGACAGGTCGCGGTGCCGCCGCTGGTACACCGATCCGTAGCGGGCGTCGACCCGGATCCAGGCCGCGGACAAGCGGATCCGGACCGGCTCGGCGGCATCGATGTCCTCGACCGGCGAGCTCTCGGTGACCGCGCGCCCGTCGCGGTCCCGGATGAAACCCATTCCGGTCAAAGCGAAGAGCGACCGCATGGTGACCGCCGCGCGCAGCGCACCGTCCTCGGTCGAGACCTCGAGCACGTCCTGGTCGAGCACACCCGTGGCGGGTCCGTGAGCACTTCCCTCCTCGCGCGCCACGCGGGCACCGTCGCGCGCGAGGCCGACGATGCTGCGCGCGGGCACATCGTCGACGTGTCGGTAGCCGACGGATG
Source organism: Gordonia sp. GN26 (assembly GCF_054823965.1). Taxonomy (NCBI): domain Bacteria; kingdom Bacillati; phylum Actinomycetota; class Actinomycetes; order Mycobacteriales; family Gordoniaceae; genus Gordonia; species Gordonia sp. GN26. The sequence goes on from NZ_JSYC01000007.1 coordinate 256,508, forward strand.
CGGGAAGTGCACCGCGCCAGGCGGAGTCGAGGGAGAATCCGGGATCGATCTGTTCACCCGCGGGCGCCGCGGCGAGCGCGGAGTGCAGCGTTGCGGCGTCGCAGACGATGTCGGCGGGTGCCACCCGCCCGGAGACCGCGCGGGTCGCGAGCACCTCGAATCCGGTGTGCGTCCAGAGTCCGACGAGACCGTCCGAGCGTGCGACGACGCGCACGACGGCGGCGTCGTCGAGCCGTTGGGCGTGGGCGAGGAAGGCCGACGCGTTGGAGCGATCGGACTCCGCGATCTGGATGAACCGTTCCATCAGCGCTGTTTCGCCGACGTGTCGTCGCCGCGGCGGAAGGAGTTCAGGTACTCCTTCTGTTCCGGGGTCAGCCGGGCGATGCGTTGGCCGGCGACGTCGAAGGCGACGAGCTGGGTGCTGGCGACGACCGCCGGTTTCGACGCGGGGTCGGCTCCGGCCGCGCGGACCTCGTAACCGACGGTGAAGTCGACGGCGCGCAGACGCTCGACGAACATGGTCACTTCGATGGGCCCCTCGGAATGTCGCAGCTGTGCCTGGTACTTCACGTGGAGGTCGGCCACGAGGCAGCCGTCACGCAGCGGCGCGGTGGGCCGGCCGTCGAGGAAGAGCCACGGGATGCGCGCCTCCTCGAGGAGCGTGACCATCCGGGCGTGGTTGATGTGCTGGTAGACGTCCATGTCCGACCATCTCACCGGAACCTTCACCACGTAGCCGTCGGCGGTTGCGGTCCCCGAGTCCTCGTTGAGCACGTGTGTTCCATCCCCTGTCGATCCGGATCTGCTGGTACGACGCCGGGCGCCGCGAGATCAACCCTACGCACGACGGGCCCGGCACCCCGGACAGGCGGTCACGGACCCGCGGGGGCTCAGGCGGGGCCGACCTCGACCCGCACGCCGTTGAGGACGACGGTCCCCGAGAGCGGGTCGAGCCGTGCGCCGTCGTTGAGGATGTTCACGTTCACCCCCGGCTCGGCGGCCGCCACCGACAGACGGGACCGGGCGTCGTCGTGTCCCCAACCGTGCGGCATCGAGGCGACGCCGGGCTTGATGTCGGTGGTGATCTCCACCGGGACGGTCAGCGATCCGCCCGCTCCGCGGACCGTCGCGATGCCGTCGATGCCCAGTCGCGTCGCATCGTCCGGGTGCATCTGCAGGGTGCATCGGTTCGTGCCGCCGGTGAGAGCGGGGAGATTGTGCATCCAGCTGTTGTTGGACCGCAGGTGCCGGCGCCCGACGAGGAGCAACGACCGGTCGCCCGTCGGGTGACCGGCGTCGACCGCGGCGCGCAGCCGGGCGAGATCCTCGATCAGCGGGTCCGGTGCCAGCTCGACCTTTCCCGACGGGGTGCGGAGCACGCCGGGCAGCCGCGGCCGCATCGGCCCGAGGTCGATGCCGTGCGGGGCGGCCAGCAGATCGGCGAACGTCAGGCCCTCCCGTGCACCGAAACCGTCGCCGTACGCGCCGAGGCGCAGCATCATGTCCAGGCGGCGCTGATGGCCCGGCGCATCGGGCAACATCGCCACCAGCGTCTCGGTGTCGCGCCCGGCGACCGGTGAATACGGGTCGGTCACCTCCTTGGCCAGGGTCGCGGCGATGACCTGCTCGTCGACCAGGCCCGGATCGGCGTCGACGCCCACCCCGGAGAGCCCGAGGATCAGGCGGCACACGATGTCGATCTCGTCGGGTCGACCGTCGGGCAGTGGCAGCACTCGCGGCGAGTAGCGTGCGTTCGCGCGCACGGCGAGGTTGTTGAGGATCGCGTCGAAGTGCGGGCTCTGGGAGGGGCGAGGTGGCGGCAGGATGACATCGGCGTGCCGGGTGGTCTCGTTCAGATACGGGTCGACGCATACGACGACGTCGGCGGCATCGAGCGCCGCGGCCAGGCGGCCGCCGTTGGGCGCCGACAGTACGGGGTTGCCCGCGACCGTGACCAGTGCCCGCAGCTGTCCCTCGCCGGGCGTCTCGAACTCCTCGGCCATCGCCACGGCGGGCAACTCCCCCGCGACCTCGGGATGTCCCGACACCCGGCTGCGCCAGCGGCCGGTCCGGAATCCGCGCCCCGGCCGGGCCGGCCTGGGTGCGGGGGCGGTCGGCGCCGTCGGGAACATCACCCCGCCGGGCCGGTCGAGGTTGCCGGTGAGGACGTTGACCACGTCGATGAGCCAGCTGCCGAGGGTGCCGAACTCGACGACGGTGGTGCCCAGACGGCCGTAGACCGCCGCCGACGGTGCCGCCGCGATCTCACGGGCGAGCGCACGGATGTCCCCGGCCGGCACATCGCAGTACAGGGCCACCCGCTCGGGCGTGAGATCGGCTGTCTCGTTGCGCAATTCGTCGACGCCCTGCACGTGGGGCGCGATGCCGCCGAGGTCGTCGGCGACCAGCCCCTCGTCGAAGAGACAGGTGACGATGGCGGCCAGCAACGCCGCGTCTGTTCCCGGGCGCGGTGCGAGGTGGGTGTCGGCGAGGCGGGCGGTGCGAGTGCGCGCCGGGTCGATGACCGTGAGCCGCCCGCCGCGATGACGGAGGGCGGCCAGCTTGCCGGGGAAGTTCGCGGCGGTGGCCATGCTCCCGTTGGAGACAACGGGATTCGCGCCGATGATCACCAGGTGATCGGTGCGGTCGAGATCGGGAACCGCGAAGGTCCCGGCGTGGCCGAAGAGGTAACCCGACGCCGCCTGCTTGGGCATCTGGTCGAGGGTGCCCGCGCTGAACACGTTGCGGGTGCCGATGGCTCGCGCGAGCAGCGGCGCGTACATGGTGCCCGCGATGGTGTGCGCCGACGGGTTGCCGAGATAGAAACCGACCGACGACCCGCCGTGGGCGTCGATGACCGCGCGCAGACGCGTGACGGCCTCGTCGAGCGCCTCGTCCCAACCGACCTCGACGAACTGCCCGTCCCGTGCGACCAGCGGGCGTTCGAGGCGGTCCGGGTCGTTGTCGAGCTGCGGGAAACTCGCCCCCTTCGGACAGATGTAGCCCTGACTGAAGACATCCTCGGCGTCGCCGCGGGCACCGGTCACATGTTCCCGCAGGTGACTGTTCCCCTCGGCGTGTTCCTCGATCGGGCCGCTGTGGGTGTCGACGACGAGGGACAACCCGCAGGTCGCTTCGCAGAGCGGGCAGATTCGCGGTGCCGTGCGCGTCATGAGGTCAGGCTAGGCCCGGCATCGGGTCGGCGGGGCCGAACGGAGCAGGGGGCCGAAACGGATCAGGGGACACGACGAATCAGCGGATCACACTCCGGAGCTGTCGCGCCGCGACCGACAGCGTCGCAAGGTCGAGGGTCCCGGTCTCCTCGATCTCCCCGAGGACGCTGCGCAGGCGACCGAGCCGGTTCGACTGGGAGGACTCCCATTCGGCGATCTTCTCGACGCTCGACTCGTCGGGCTCACTGACCTCGAGGATCTTGAGGGTGAGCGCCCGTAGCGCGCCGTGCATGTCGTCGCGGAGCGCCAGTCGGGCGAGCGCGTGCCAGCGGTCGCCGTAATCCAGGTTCGACACCGCGGTGAGCAGTTCCTCGAGTCCGAAGTGCTCCATCACCGCGAAGTAGAGGTCGCCGACCTCTTCGGGATCGCGGTCGGAGATCTCCGCGGCGTCGATGATGTCGAGGAGGCAGAACCGGTGGAGACTGACGGCCACCGTCCGGGCGAGGTCGTCGGGGACCCCCTCGTCGACGTAGGCACGCACGCGATCGGCGATGTCCTTCGCGGAGCTCTCCCCCAGCCAGCCGTCGACGGCTGCGGACAACTGGGTGATCCGATCGGAGTAACGGGTGATCTCCGCGGCCAGGGCGAGCGGCTGCGGACGGAACGCGAGCAGCCACCGCGACGCCCGGAACAGCAGCCGGCGGGCGTAGAGCATCATCCCGTCGACGACCTCGGCCGGCGCCGGCGCGTGCCGGATGCCTTCGAAGACGTCGCCCATGCCGAAGATCAGGTTGGACACGACGTAGGCGCGGACACCTTCTTCGGTGGTGCACCCGGTGCCCTCGCTCAACCGGAACAGGTGCGTCATCCCGGCGTGATCGATGACGTCGTTGACGAGGGTCGTCGTGACGATCTGGCGGCGCAGCCGGTGGGAGTTGATCTGCTCGCTGTACGTCTCACGCAGGGCTTCCGGGAAGTAGCGGGCGACGCGCGGGGAGAACACATCGTTGTCGGGGAGATCGCTGGCCAGCAGATCCGACTTCGCCTCGAGTTTCACGTGCGCCATCAGGGTCGCGAATTCGGGCGAGGTGAGCCCGCGGTGCAACTCCCCGTCGAACCGTTTGCGGAGTTCACGCGCGTGCGGGAGCGCTTCGAGCTCGAGGTCGACGCCGCGTTCTCGTGACAGCTGGTCGAGCATCCGGGCATGGACCTCCACGCGCGTGAGTTCGAAGGTGCGGCAGAAGCCCAACTCGGAGTTCTGTGAGATGTTGTCGGCGAGAACGAGATCGGCGACGTCATCGGTCATCGACTCGAGCAGCGGGTTCCGGTCGTCGGGGTCGAGCACATCGCTCGACACCGCGGAGTCGAGCAGGATCTTGATGTTGACCTCGTGGTCGGAGCAGTCGACACCGGCCGAGTTGTCGAGTGCATCGGTGTTGATCCGGCCACCGGCGAGGTCGTATTCGATCCGCCCCCGTTCGGTGACCCCGAGATTGCCGCCCTCCCCGATCACCTTGGCGCGCACCTGATCACCGTCGACGCGGATCGCATCGTTGGACTTGTCGCCGACGTCCCCGTGGGTCTCCGCCGACGCCTTTATGTATGTGCCAATCCCGCCGTTCCAGAGCAGGTCGACCGGCGCGAGGAGGATCGCCCGGATCAGTTCGGGCGGTGAGAGTTCGTCGACGCCCTCCTCGATGCCGAGCGCGGCCGCCATCTCCGCACTGATGGGGATCGACTTGCGGTCACGGGACCAGACCCCACCGCCCGTGCCGATCAGATCGGTGTCGTAGTCGGCCCACGACGATCGCGGCAGCTCGAACAGACGTCGGCGTTCGCGGTAGGACCGGTCGGCGACGGGTTCCGGGTCGACGAAGATGTGCCGGTGGTCGAAGGCGGCGACGAGCCGGATGTGTTCGCTGAGCAGCATCCCGTTGCCGAACACGTCGCCGCTCATGTCCCCGATGCCGACGACGGTGAAGTCCTGCGTCTGGGTGTCGACGCCCATTTCCCGGAAATGCCGTTTCACCGATTCCCAGGCACCGCGGGCGGTGATGCCCATGGCCTTGTGGTCGTAACCGGCCGAGCCGCCCGAGGCGAACGCGTCACCGAGCCAGAAACCGTACGACCGGGACACCTCGTTGGCGATGTCGGAGAACGCCGCCGTGCCTTTGTCGGCGGCGACCACCAGGTAGGTGTCGTCCTCGTCGAGCCGGACCACGCCCCGCGCCGGGATGACCTCGCCGGTCGAGCGGTCGATGTTGTCGGTGATGTCGAGCAGACCGGAGATGAACTGCCGGTAGCAGGCGATGCCCTCCGCGCGCTGCGCATCCCGGTCGGCTGCTGCGTCACCGGTCGGCGCCGGCGAACGTTTGACGACGAATCCGCCCTTCGCGCCGAGCGGGACGATGACGGCGTTCTTGACCGCCTGTGCCTTCACCAGGCCGAGGATCTCGGTACGGAAATCCTCCTTCCGATCCGACCAGCGCAACCCGCCGCGGGCCACCGCACCGAACCGCAGATGGACGCCCTCGACCCGAGGCGAGTACACGAAGATCTCGTGCAGCGGACGGGGTTCGGGGGTCTGCGGGATCTCCCGGGGCCGGAGTTTGAACGAGATCACCGGGCGGTGCTCGCGATCCCCGTCGCCGACCGTCACGAAGTAGTTGGTCCGTGACGTCGCGGTCATGACGGCGGCGAACGCCGACACGATGCGATCGGCGTCGAGGCTCAGCACCGTGCCGATGTCGGCCCGTAGTTGCTCGCTCACCCGCTCGCGCCGTTCCGGGTCGGCGGCGGCCGGGTCGAAGGAGGCCACGAACAGGTCGACCAGCCCGCGCGTGATCTGCAGATGACGACCCAGCACATTCGCGACATGTGCTGTGCTGTAGGAGAATCCGCACTGCCTCAGGTACTGCCCGTAGGCACGCAGCATCGCCGCCGATCGCCAGTCCAGACCGCAGCGGATGATCAGCTCGTTGTAGTCGTCGACCTCCGCTGCGGCGAGCCAGATCTGACGGAACGCCTCGGTGAAGCGCTCCTCGAGGTCGTCGGCATGGTCGAGGTCCACCGACATCCCGGCGGCGAGTTGCACGATGAACTCGTAGGCCCAGCAGGCGGTGCCGTCGGACCGCCGGATCTCGTACGGATGCTCTTCGAGAACGTCGAGGCCGAGACTGTGCAGCACCGGTAGGACATCGGTGAGGGTCGCCGACTCGCCGCACAGGTAGAGGGTGAACCGCCAGCGGTGGTGGTCGCCCGGCCCGCGCTCCTCGGTGGCGTCGAGGGTCACCGCCAGCGCGCCCGGTTCGAGCGAGACGACGTGGATCAGGTCCTCGAGGGCGTCCTGGGGTTCGCGGATCTCCTTGTAGTCGTCCGAAAGTGAGGGCAGTTGCCGCAGAAGAAGTTCCGGTCCACCGGCAAGTGATCCGGAACGATCACCGAGGTTCGCGGCGAGTTCCCGGACACGTTCGTCCCAGCCGCGGATCGCCGCCGCGAGCGCCGCCTGCATCCGTGCGTGCGCGGGCGATCCGGTGTCCACCGATCCGAGTTCGGATGCGGCGCCCGGTTCGATGCAGACCAGCACCTGCAGGAGCGCGAGCGGCATCTCGCTCACGCGAGCCGTGTATTCGAGTGCGCTACCGTGCAATTCGTCCATGAGGGCACGTTCGAGGGCGAGCCGACTCTGGGTGTTGTAGCGATCCCGGGGTAGGTAGATGAGGGCGACCGCGGTCTTGCCGTCGGCGTTGGTGCGCACGAACAGTCGCAACGACCGGGTCGCGACCGCGTCGAGCATCTCGGTGACGCGACGGGTGAGTTCGTCGGTGGTGGAGGCGAACATCTCCACCACCGGATAGTTCTGCAGCAGCTCGATCATGGACTGCCCCGCGAAGGAGTCCTCGTCGACGCCGGCCCGTGCGAGCACGTCGTGCACCTTGGTACGCAGCACCGGGACGTCGAGCACGGTCTGGTGCAGACCGGAGGAGGTCAGCGTGCCGAGGAACCGGTGCTCACCGTCGTAGTTGCCGTGCGAATCGAACGCCGGAACCTGGAGCAGCACAGGGAAATTTGACCGTTGGATGCCGGTTGTGACGTAGACCCGGCTCGCCCGCGGGAGCAGGGGCCGCGTGGTCACCGCCGGGAAGTCCCGGTTGATGGAGTCGGTTCGCCAGACACCCAGCCGCTCGTCGCCCTCCCCGACGCCGTCGGTGCCCACCCTGGTGTAGCCGAGGGGATGGAAGTGGTTTCCGGCGAACCATTCGAGGAGCTTGGAGTACTCGTAGCGGTCGGTGTTGCGGATGCCGGTGGACTCGCGCACCGGCGCCACCGACAGGTCGGCCGCACAGGTTGTCATCCGTGACCGCATGCGGGCGGCGTCGTGGTCGACGTCGCCCACCCGGAACACGACTTCGAGAAGATCCGAACGAAGTGCCTCCGGGTCGACGCCGGGATGTCCGGCGAGTCCGCCGACGAAGATCCAGGACTCCCAGGCGGCACCGGACCCGTCGTCGATCGCCTCGAGCCGGCCGTCGGAGTCGCGTTGTACCGGCATGACCGGATGGTCCATGCGGTCGATGGAGAGGTCGTGGGCCTCGACGGTCGCCAGGACCGCCTCCACTAGCATCGGCATGTCGTCGTTGACGACGACGATCTCGACCGCACCGCCCTCGTCGACGACCACGTCGACCAGCGCCTGGCCGGGATCGCGCCGGGTCGCGACGTCAAGGTGACGCATCACCTGCTCGGCGGCGCTGTCCGCCCCGGAGCCTTCGGCCCGGGACTTGAAGTAGTGGTTCACCGCGTCCGGCACGAGTGACGTCACATCGCCGATGCTAGTCACCCGTGCCGGACGGGGGTGGCATTAATCGCGGGTGAGTTTGCGGTGGGTCACCCGGTGCGGACGTGCCGCGTCGGCGCCGAGACGCTCGACCTTGTTCGCCTCATATGCCTCGAAGTTGCCCTCGAACCAGAACCACTTTCCTTCTTCGACGTTGCCCTCCCACGCCAGGATGTGGGTACAGGTGCGGTCGAGGAACCAGCGGTCGTGGCTGATGACCACGGCACAGCCGGGGAAGTTCTCGAGCGCGTTCTCCAGCGAGCCGAGGGTCTCGACGTCGAGGTCGTTGGTCGGCTCGTCGAGCAGGATCAGGTTGCCGCCCTCTTTCAGGGTGAGGGCAAGGTTCAGGCGGTTGCGCTCGCCACCGGAGAGCACCTCGGCCTTCTTCTGCTGGTCCGGGCCCTTGAAACCGAAGGCGCTGACGTAGGCGCGCGAGGGCATCTCGTTCTGGCCGACCTCGATGTAGTCGAGTCCGTCGGAGACGACCTCCCACACGTTCTTCTTGGGGTCGATGTTGGCGCGCGTCTGGTCGACGTAGCTCAGCTTGACCGTCTCGCCGACCTTGACGGTGCCCGAGTCGGGCTCCTCGAGACCGACGATGGTCTTGAACAGCGTGGTCTTACCGACACCGTTGGGGCCGATGACGCCGACGATGCCGTTGCGCGGCAGCGTGAAGGACAGGTCCTTGATGAGGACGCGGCCTTCGAAGCCCTTGTCGAGGTGGGAGACCTCGACCACCACGTCGCCGAGGCGCGGCGGCGTCGGGATCTGGATCTCCTCGAAGTCGAGCTTCCGCGTCTTCTCGGCCTCGGCGGCCATCTCCTCGTAGCGTGCGAGGCGGGCCTTGTTCTTGGTCTGGCGCGCCTTGGAACCCGAACGGACCCAGGCCAGCTCTTCCTTCAGGCGACGCTGCAGCTTCTGGTCCTTCTTGCCCTGGACCTCGAGACGCTCGGCCTTCTTCTCCAGGTAGGTGGAGTAGTTGCCCTCGTAGGGGTGCAGCTTGCCGCGATCGACCTCACAGATCCACTGCGCGACGTGATCGAGGAAGTACCTGTCGTGGGTCACGGCCAGGACGGCGCCCGGGTAGGAGGCGAGGAACTGCTCGAGCCACAGCACCGACTCGGCGTCGAGGTGGTTGGTGGGCTCGTCGAGGAGCAGCAGGTCGGGCTTCTGCAGCAGCAGCTTGCACAGTGCGACGCGGCGGCGCTCACCACCGGACAGGTGGGTGACCGGCGAATCGGCGGGCGGGCAGCGCAGGGCGTCCATGGCCTGCTCGAGCTGCGAGTCGAGGTCCCAGGCGTCGTTGTTGTCCAGGTCTTCCTGGAGTTTGCCCATCTCCTCCATCAACTCGTCGGAGTAGTCGGTGGCGAGCTGCTCGGCGATCTCGTTGAAGCGGTCGAGCTTCACCTTGATCTCGCCCATGCCCTCTTCGACGTTCTCCTTGACCGTCTTCTCCTCGTTGAGGGGCGGCTCCTGGAGCAGGATGCCGACGGTGGCCTCGGGGTCGAGGAAGGCCTCGCCGTTCGACGGCTGGTCGAGGCCGGCCATGATCTTCAGGATCGACGACTTACCTGCGCCGTTGGGACCGACGACGCCGATCTTGGCGCCCGGGTAGAAGGACATGGTGACGTCATCGAGGATGACCTTGTCGCCGTGCGCCTTGCGCACCTTTTTCATCGTGTATATGAACTCTGCCATGTCTTAGCCTCTCTACCAGCGATTATTGGCTCATCTGCCGCGGCCCCTCCCGCAAACCCCCCGCACGGGGAGGCATGAGCACAGTGGAGGTGGGCCCTCGTGGCACAACAGCAACCCAGTCTAGTCATCGACTCCCCGGAGACCGCCGATGGGCGCTGGAGCAGAGCTCGGCGAAATGAGGTCGCGTGCGACGTCGATCCGGCCGAACGACCTCGGTCGCCGTCGCGCGGCCGGATCGAGCTCGCATGCGACCTCGTTCCGAAACCGAGACTCACGCAGCCGTCTGGGTTTCCGCCTTCCCCGCAGCGGCGACCGGCAGGGCGGCCGCGATGTCTCGCTCCGACGACGGCGTGCCGCGGTAGGTGACGATGCAGCGACTCAGGTCGAGTCCCACGGCGACGGCGGTCATCTCGAGATCGGACCGGCGTGACCCGTCGGCGGTCGGGTACTCATTGGTCTTGATCTGACCGTGCGCCATGACGGGCCGCCCCTTCGCGATGGCGAGGCCGACACCGGCGAGGAGTCGGCGCCAGCAGCTCACCGTCAGATACAGCGTCGGCCCGTCCACCCACTCGCCGCTGCGCTTGTCGATGCGGCGCGAGGTGCAGGCCACGCGGAACGAGATCACGTCCTCGCCGGTGGTGGTCTGGCGTCGGCGGGGCTCGGACACAACGGTTCCGATGACGGTCGTGTACGTCTCAAACATGGTCGTCTCCTACTGGTGTCGGCCACGGGAAGTGTGGCCGCATCAGCATCACCCCCGAGATGGGCCCAAGACGGGGACGTCATCGGGCTGTGGAGAACTCGCCGTGGTTTACCCACAGATCACCGGCACCTCTGGCGTTCCGCCCATAGGATCGCGACATGCGACTGCGAGGGTTCCTGGTTGGTCTGATCGCGGCGGCCACGATGCTGGTCGCGCCACCTTTGTCCGCGCCACCCATGTCCGCGGCGGCACCGGCCCCTCCCTTGTCGGGCCTGACCGACGCCGTCGCCGGTCGCCTCGTACTGGCCGACGCGGTCGCCGCATCGAAGTGGGCATCCGGTGCAGCCATCGACGATCCCGCACGTGAACAGGTCGTCCTCGACACCGTGTCGCAGCTGGCCGTCGACCGGAATCTCGACCCCGCCTACGTACGCAACGTCTTCCGTGACCAGATCGAGGCGAGCAAGACGGTCCAACGCGGGTTGTTCGCCCTGTGGGAGTTGCCCGGACAGGCCGCGCCGCCCGCCACCCCGGATCTCGGTCCGGTCCGCGCGGCGATCAATGAGTTCAACGTGGCGATCGTCGATGAGCTCGCGGCCTCACGCGACATCGTGACGACCCTGCGCTGCCCGCCGGAACTGGCTGTGTCGAGTGCTCGGTCCGCCGCCGGTGCAGGTTTCGACCCGCTGCACGTCGCCGCCCTGGCCCAGGCCGGTGCGTCCGTCTGCGCGGTCTCGACGGGATCGAGCTGAGACCCGTTGGAGCTCAGCCTCGTTTGTTGAGTTCCTTGAGCATGTCGTTGTAGTTCTCGAGTTCGGCGTCGTGGTCGCGGGCCGCGTTGCGGTCGTAGCGTTTCGCCTGCCGGGTGTCGCTGCGCTGCCATTGGACCAGCAGGGCCAGCATGATGACGACAAGCGGGATCTCGCCTGCCGCCCAGGCGATTCCGCCACCGGCGCGCTGGTCGTCGAACAGGTTGTAGGTCCACGGCAGATTGAGGCCGCGGTAGTAGTTCTCGGCAATGACGGCCGTGGTCATCATCAGGGCCACGCCGAAGAAGGCGTGGAACGGCAGCGAGCCGAGAACGATGCCGAGTTTTGCGACCGGTTTGACCTGTCGTGGTGCGGGGTCGATCCCGATGACGAGCCAGTAGAACAGGTAGCCGCTGAGCAGGAAGTGCAGGTTCATCAGCAGGTGCGCCGCGTGGTACTCGACCACCGACTCGTACAAACCGCCGAGGTAGAGGATGTAGAAGCTGCCGACGAACATGATGGCCGCGATCAGCGGGTGCGTCAGGAAGCGCGACGGCCCCGAGTGCACGCCGGCCTGAATCCACTCGCGGGGTCCGGGCGGGTTGCCGCGACCGGCCGGCGGGAGTGCGCGCAGCGCCAGCGTCACCGGACCACCCAGGACCAGCAGGACCGGGATCATCATCGACATCAGCATGTGGGCGATCATGTGGATGCTGAACATCGCCGGGGCGTACCGCCCGAGGCCCGACGAGGTCGCCAGAAGCAGCAGCACACATCCGAGAAGCCACGCGAAGGTGCGGCCGACCGGCCAGTCGTCACCGCGGCGCTTCAGGCGCACGACTCCGCGGATGTACACGACCGCGAGAACGATCGCGGCGAGACCGAAGATGAGGTCGAAACGCCAGTCGGTGAAGAACCGGACGAAGGTCGGCGGACCGTCGATGTCGTAGCCGATGGCGTTCTCGACCGGCGAGACGTTCGCGGTGTCGAGGGCCGGCGGCGGGGTGCGGCTCAGGCCGACCGCGAGACCGAAGGTGGCGGCGAAGACGCCCAGTTCCACGAGTCCGAAGCGGACGAACAGCGACGGCCGTTCGTCCGACTCGAGCTGGGCGATGGTCACCCGGCGGTGCCACGCACCGAGAGCGCCGAGGACGACGAGCGCCGCGACCTTGGCGATGACGAGCTGCCCGTAGGTGTCGGAGAAGAGCTGATCGAGGGGCACGCGAACGGCGGCGTTCACCACGCCGCTGAGGCCGACAACGATGATGCACCAGAACGCGACCCGCGAGAAGCGTCGGACCGCCAGTGCCCGCCACCGCCCGGACGCAAGCGCGTAGACGACCACCGCGGCGAGCCCGCCGAGCCACAGTGTCGCACCGATCAGGTGGAGGATGAGGCTGTTGGTGGCGATGTCGTGGTTGCCGCCCGACGACGAGTGCCCGGCCAGCGCCGACGGCATCAGGCTGAAGATCGTGAACGCGATGACCGCGACCGTCGGCCCCCACTTGAGGATCGTCCGCGCGATGATCGCCGCGACCAGCGCGAACACCGCCGTCCAGAACCAGGTGCGCACCTCGGCGACCTGGCCGTAGGCGTTGATCAGGTTGGCGGGTTTGATCGCCTCCGAGAGCGGCGACCCACTGACCTCCGACGCCGACAGAGGCATCAGCAGCAGCGCGCACACCGACCACACCAGCGCCGACGACGCCGCGATCCGGATGGCGCGGTAGCCGCCGACGTCGAGGACGTTGTCGGACTGCGGCGGCACGAAGAACGCGGCGAACACCGCACATCCGAGCGCGATCGCGGCCGCGAACTCACCGATCGCGGTCAGCGTCGGCAGGCCGTAGGTGGTGAGCGGGCCGGGGTCGGGGACGCCGGTCAGCTTGAGTGCGGTGGACGCGGAGACGGCGGTGACGGCGACGGCGACGATCGCGGCGAGCCATCCCGACGCCCAGAGGACCGCGGTGACGACGCCGCGCGGTTCGTTCATCGCGTCGCGATTCTGATCCGGCGTGGCGGACGTCGACGAGCGGGTCATTCCTCAACTGTAGGTCCGAGCGCCGACGACACACCCTCCGACCTGGTCAGGCCGTGGTGCGCGGCACACCTGCGGCGGAACCGGGGTCATGTCGTAAACTCCATGTGCCCGACGCCCCGTGTCTGATGCCACGGGCGCCGGCCAGCCTCCGTAGCTCAGGTGGATAGAGCAAGGGCCTTCTAATCCCTAGGTCGCAGGTTCGAATCCTGCCGGGGGCGCTCACGCCGCGGTGCCGCACCGGATTACCGCATGTCAGTCCTTACCGCTGATCGAGCACGCGGGAAGTCAGCGCGGCTCGAGACGGAAGATCGGGATCTGCCGACCGAACGCCGCGGTATTCGTCCGGTACTCGGCGAACCCGGAGAAGACACGGTCCGCGAGTCCGAAGAGCCGGGCGCGTTCGTCCGGGTCGGTGACCTCCGTCGCCCTGAACATCTCGCCGCCGAGTTCGCACTCGGGATGAGTCTTGAGGTTGTGGTACCACCCCGGGTGGTGGTTCCCGCCGCCGTTCGAGGCGATGAGGATCGGGTCTCGTCCATCGTGGAAGTACATGAGTTGCACTTCCCTTTGTTGCCCCGATCTGGCGCCGATCGTCGTCAGGGGTGCGGTGGCCATCGCGCCGAGGATCCACGGGTAGCGGCCGCCGGTCGCGCGATAGATGATCGGGTCGAAGCGGTGTCCGTAGCGCAGGGCATAGCCTCTGCCCCACCGTGACCGTCCGAATCTCTCGTTGGCCCGGTAGACGCGGCTCCGTTTCGCGTACGGATCGACGTGGTGCAGGGGCACGATTCCAACGATAGTCCTCGCAAAACCGCCTGTTAACTGCTGTTTCTGTACTACGCCGGGGGCTCAGATGCCGAACGGCGCCGCGTAATGGACCAGCCCGGACGGGATGTCGGTCCCGTCGAGACCGAGCACCATGAGCGCTTCATCAGGGACCTCGACGCTGAGCCGGATGCCGTGGTCGACGGCTCGTCGGAAACCGAAGCGTGGGTAGTAGTCGGGGTGGCCAAGCACGACGACGGTGCTCTCCCCCATCTCGCGCGCCGCGTCGAGCGCGGCGATGATCGCGGCTGAACCGGCTCCGGTGCGCTGGTGGTCGGTGGCAACCGCACATGGTGCGAGGCACAGCGCCGGGGCGTCGTCGATGTGACAGCGCGTCAGCAGCGCGAAGCCGACGGGCCGATCGTCGGCATCGACGGACACGAAGGACAGCCCGTCGATCCAGGACGGGTCGACACGCAGCGCATCGACCAGTTCGGCTTCCTCCGACGTCGGGAAGGCGTCGGCATTGATCTCATGGACGCGCGCGATGTCGTCGGCCCGTTCCGTCCTCGTGCGCCAAGCCGGTTGCGGCATCGGTGGCTCCCCTGTCCTGTGTCGAAGTGCCCCCAACGTAGCGACCGCGCGTGGCCGGGGCGAACGATTTTCTCGGAACCGGCGGGGCACCCGGCGCGTCCAAGAATTGCACCACCTCTCCGGGTGGCCGCAGTCCTCGACGAGTCGCGGAGGATCATGCTCGTACCGTTCCCCATTCCTTCTCCCATCCCGCTTGTGCCCCGGTGGTTTCCCCGACCCGAACGCAGAAACGATTCGGACAACGGCACTTTCGGGGTGTCGCCGGACGAGATCGAGGCTGTGGTCAGGTCGTGGCGCGGCAACGGCATCGCCATCTCCGCGATCGGCACCGCAGCCATCGGCGAGGTCCAGGGTTCGTCGAGCCGGGTAGCGCGTGCACTCCGCGACACCGCTGAACCCGCCCGTCGCGCCGTCGAGTCGATCGGCGACCGACTGCTGACGATGGGCGAACTCCTCGACACCTTCGTGTCGACCACCGTCGCGTCGGATGCCCGGGTGGCATCGAAGTTCGACTCACTACGAACCCGCTGATGCGCCCCACCATCTCGGCGCTGCGCACCTGGAATCCGCAGACCTTCACCGACGCCGGATCGGCGGCGACCCTGGCCGCCGAAGCCGTCGACACCGGAATCGACCGCTCTGTGCGGACTCTCGATTCCGCACGGTCCTGGCGCGGGCGCACCCACGACGCCGCACATCAGAAGATCTGGCAGGAGCACGACCACGGCGGTGAGGTCCGCAACGTGCTGCAGATGATCGCCGACGAGGCCTCGGGCGCGGGGACGGATCTGTCCCATGCACGCGATCACGTGCTACGGATCGTCGACGCGGCGACGTCGTCCGGATTCGACGTCGCCGACGACGGGACCGTCACCCATCCGGATCCACGTCGAGCATCGACCGCCGCCGAGGTCTCCGAGACCATCGCCTCCGGACTCACCGCGATCGACGCCCTCGACGAACGCTACGGCTCCCGGCTCGACGAGTTCGCCGCCGATCTGACGGCCATGGTCGACGGCCAACCCGACGTCACCCTGCCCGGCGGCCGGACGATGGACGCCGACGCGGCGGTCCACACGCTCGAGAGCCTCGGTGCACCCCAGATCCGAACGATCGTCGAACACATGGAACCTGACGACGTCCGACGCCTCCTCCAGGCGAATCCGCATGTGATGGGCAATCTTCCGGGCGTCCCCTTCGAGATACGCATCCAGGCCAACGAGATCAACATCCGCAACGCCCTCGTCGACGAGATCCAGGCCGGCCGGGGTGAGGGGCGTCGCGCCCGAACACTGCGAGAGATGTTGGCGCCCGGCCCGGTCGAGCGGCAATTCGTGACTTTCGTGAACACACCGCGGGGACGCGTCGTCGAGATGATCGGATCGCTGCGCCCCGGCACCCGGAATGCGGCGACGTATGTCCCCGGCACCGGCACCACCATCGACACCGCCGCCGGCGACAACCGGCGCACCGCAGCCGAACTCGCCGCACAGACGGGCGGCCCGGTGTTCCTCTACCTCGACGGCGATCTGCCGGCGGACCTCCGTGCGGCCACGAGTCCGGCCTTCGCCGCCGCCATGGCGCGTCGGCTCGAACTGTTCGGAACCGAACTCGACGCCGAGATCGCCCGCCACGCACCCGAGGCGAGCACCACCTACATCGGGCACTCGTATGGCGGAGTGGTGGTCGGGACCGCCGAGCAGCTGGGCTTGACACCGGACCGCGTCATCTACGCCTCGTCGGCCGGGACCGGAGTGCACGATCTGCCGCACCCCGCCGGCGTCGATCGCTATTCACTGACCTTTCCCGGCGACCCGATCCACCTCGCGCAGTCCCTGCCCGGCAATCCGCATGGCTCCGACCCCGATTCCGCGCCGGGCGTGACACGCCTCGACACCGGCACGGTGACGATCGACGGCCGCACCTACGACAGCGGGATCAAGACCCACGGCGGTTACTGGAACGACCCCGACTCGACGGCCTTCCGGAACATGGTGAAGGTCATCACCGGCCGGGAACCCGACCTGTACGTCGAACGCAAACCGGATGTCCCCGAACTCCCACCACCTCCACCTGGTGCCGCGTTCGCACCGCTGTGGTGGCTGTATCTGTTCAACGACCGCGCCGACGGGGACATCGACCTACCGGGACCGATCCCCGACATCCCGCTGAGGCTCCCGTGGTGACGGCCGACTGCCAGACCTCATCTCGACGACGCGACTTTCGATCGAGCTCGCGCAGCCGAAACGAGGTCGACCGGTCAGGACTTGTCGGGAACCACCGTCCCGCGCCAGCCGCCGATGATCCGCATCGAGTGGTAGATCACCAGGGCGGCCACCGAGCCGAGCGAGATACCGGCGAACACGAGATCGCCGATCTGCCAGGTGTAGTCGGCGATGCCGATGATGAGTGGGATCGCCGCGGTGAACTGGTTGATCGGTTTGGAGAAGTCGACCTTGTTGCTGACCCAGATCTGCACGCCGATGATGCCGACGAGGCCGTAGAGGGCGGTCGTGACGCCACCGAGGACGCCCGGCGGGATCGCGGCGATCACCGCACCGACCTTGGGCGACAGGCCGAGCAGGATCGCCGCCGCACCGGCCACCCAGTAGGCCGCGGTCGAGTAGACCTTGGTCGCCGACATCACGCCGATGTTCTCGGCGTAGGTCGTCGTTGCCGAACCTCCACCGCTGCCCGCGAGCATCGTTGCGAGACCGTCGGCGGCGAGCGCGCGACCCATCGTGTCGTCGTAGTCCTTGCCGGTCATCATCGCCACCGACTTCACGTGACCGATGTTCTCCACGACGAGCACCAGGACGACGGGGAGGAAGAGCGGCAGGACACCGAGATCGAAGGTCGGGGTCTGGAAGTCGGGCAGGCCGACCCACGCGGCGTCGGCGATGCCGGAGGTGTCGATGTAGTCGTTGTCGGAGTCGATCCAGTCGAGGACGAGCGCCAACACGTAGCCGAACGCGACGCTGAGGAAGATCGCCAAACGCCCGAGAAGGCCCCGGAACAGCACCGCCGAGGCAACGAGCAGTACCAGCACGATGGTCGCGAGAACCGGGTCCTCGACGAAGTTGTTCTTCGCGGCCGGAGCCAGGTTGAGGCCGATCAGTGCCACGATCGCGCCGGTCACCACCGGCGGCATGAGCGTCTCGATCCACTTCACGCCGGCGAAATGGCTGATCAGACCGATGATGACGAGCAGCGCACCAACCGCGACCAGGCCACCCAGCGCCGACGATGCACCGTCGGAGGCCACCGCCGCAGTGACCGGCGCGATGATCGCGAAGCTCGAGCCGAGATAGCTGGGCAGACGGTTACGGGTGATCAGCAGGAACAGGATGGTGCCGATACCCGAGAAGAGCAGGGTCGTCGACGGCGGGAACCCGGTGAGCACCGGCACCAGGAAGGTCGCACCGAACATCGCGACCACGTGCTGCAGACCGATACTCACGGTCTTCGGCCAGGTCAGCCGTTCCTCCGGTGCCACCACGGTGTTCGTCGTGAGCTTCCACGACAGCAGGTTCTGGGATCTCGTCCCCGGTTCAGTCATGCGCAACAGTTTGCGGCACTCACGGCGTGCCCGCTCCCCTTACCCCGCGCTTACCCCTTCCATATGCAACAAGACTCATACGCACCTTGTTGCATAGTGCGCTGTTGCAGTGTTAGCGTGCTCACATGGCGCTCGAACATGCGATTCTGGTGTCGCTGGCGGAGCGACCCGGCACGGGTTACGAGATCGGTCAGCAATTCGACCGATCCATCGGCTACTTCTGGTCGGCCACCCACCAGCAGATCTATCGGACGCTCAAGAAGCTCCTCGACGACGGACTCGTCAGCGTCGAGTCGATCAGCCAGGACGGCCGCCCGGACAAGAAGGTCTACACGATCTCCGACACCGGCCGGGATGCGTTGGCGCAGTGGGCGATGAGCCCCACCCCACGGCAATCACTCCGTAGCGACATCGGCGTCAAACTCCGCGCCGCCGAGTTCGGCGACCTCGCCGCCATCATCGGCGAGCTCAAGGCCCACCGCGACGAGCACGTCGCACAACTGAAGCTGTTCAAGGGGTTTCAGGAGGACTACTACCCCGAACCCGACACCCTGACCGGCCGCAAGCTCCACCAGTACCTCGTGCTGCGCGGCGGCATCCGGCAGGAGGAGGGCTACATCGAGTGGTGCGACGAGGTCATCCCGGCACTCGAACGCGAACTCGCCGGTATGTGAACCACCGCCGCCGGTGACTGCACGAACGCCCCACCCAGACAGAGCGATACACGCACGAAACGTCACGACGACACCGAGATGAAAGGTCGCGCCATGTCAGCCCACACGGCACAACCCAACCCGTATTACCCACACCTGTTCACGCCGCTGCAGATCGGCGGCATGACCATCGAGAACCGTCTGGTGATGGGGTCGATGCACACGGGTCTCGAGGATCGTCTCTGGGACACCGACAAGCTCGCCGCCTACTTCGCCGAACGCGCCAAAGGTGGTGCGGGACTGATCATCACGGGCGGGTTCGGCACCAGCCGTACCGGTCTGCTCATGTTCGCGGGCGGCAAGATGACCAACACCCTCGACTGGAAGCGTCATCAGCGCGTCACCAAGGCCGTGCACGACGAGGGCGGCAAGATCGCCATGCAGCTCATCCACGCCGGCCGTTACGGGTACACCCCGTTCAAGGTCGCGCCGGGCAAGGAGCCGTCGCCGATCCACCCGTTCAAGCACCTGCGGATGACCGAGCCGATCATCCGGCACGTCATCAAGACCTTCGGTCAGTCGGCCAAGCTGGCCCGCAAGGCCGGGTACGACGCCGTCGAGATCATGGGCGGCGAGGGATACCTGATCAACCAGTTCCTGTGTCCGCACACCAATGACCGCACCGACAAGTGGGGCGGCAACACCGAGAACCGGCAGCGCTTCCTCGTGGAGGTCATCAAGGAGATCCGCCGTCAGGTCCCCCGCGACTTCCCGATCATCCTGCGTCAGTCGATCGCCGACCTGGTTCGCAAGGGCCAGACCTGGGACGAGATCGCCCTCATGGCACGCAAGGCCGAGGAACACGGCGTCGACGCGATCAACACCGACATCGGCTGGCACGAGGCCCAGGTCCCCACGATCGTGACCTCGGTCCCCCGCGGCGCCTTCGTGAAGTTCACCGAGCGTCTCCGCGACGAGGTCTCGATCCCGCTGATCGCCGCCAACCGCATCAACACCGCGGAGTTCGCCGAGGAGATCCTCACCAACGGCCGCGTCGACGCCATCCAGATGGCCCGCCCGTTCCTCGCCGACCCCCACCTGGCCAACAAGGCCCGCGAGGGACGCGCCGACGAGATCAACACCTGTATCGGCTGCAACCAGGCCTGCCTCGACCACGCCTTCGTCGGCAAGAAGGTGTCGTGCCTGGTGAACCCGCGAGCGGGGCGCGAGACCACGCTGGTCCTCAGTCCGACGCGCAAGGCCAAGCGCGTGGCCGTCGTCGGCGCCGGTCCGGCCGGCCTGTCGGCTGCCGTCTCGAGCGCCGAACGCGGCCACAAGGTGACGCTGTTCGAGGGCGGCAAGTCCATCGGCGGCCAGTTCTCCATCGCCGCCCGCATCCCGGGCAAGGAGGAGTTCAACGAGACGATCCGCTACTTCACCCGCAAGCTCGAGGTCCTCGGCGTCGACGTCCGACTCAACACCCGGGTCGACGCCGACACCCTCATCGCGGAGAAGTTCGACGACGTCATCGTCGCCACCGGCGTCGTGCCGCGCATCCCGAGTTTCCCCGGCGTCGACCATCCGATGGCGATGTCGTACGCCGACGCCGTTCTCGGCCACCGCGAGATCGGTAAGCGGGTTGCCGTCATCGGCGCCGGCGGCATCGGTTTCGACGTCAGCGAGTTCCTCACCACCGACGAGTCGCCGACGCTGAATCTGAAGGAATGGGAACAGGAATGGGGTGTCACCGATGATCCGGAGAAGCCCGGTTTCGTCACCAAGCCCCGTCCCCTGCCGCCGGTGCGTCAGGTCTACATGGTGCAGCGCAAGTCCGGTAAGCAGGGCAAGTCGCTCGGCAAGACGACCGGCTGGGTGCACCGCGCCACGATGAAGATGAAGGGCGTCGAGCAGATCAGCGGCGCGACCTACGACAAGATCGACGACCAGGGTCTGCACCTGAGCTTCCGCGACGACGAGGGCAACGTGACCGAGACCCGCCTCCTCGAGGTCGACAACGTGGTCATCTGCGCGGGCCAGGAATCGGTGCGCGAGCTCATCGATCCGCTGACCCTCGCCGGCGTCACCACCCATGTGATCGGCGGCGCCGACTACGCGGGCGAACTCGACGCCAAGCGGGCGATCCGGCAGGGCACCGAGGTCGCCGCCGGTATCGACTGACAGGAAGAACCCGCTGTCGTTGCGCTCCGGCTCTCCTCGGGCCGGGGCGCAGCGGCCGCTACGATTGCTCCCATGCCGGTACCGCCGCCTTCAGAAAACGCACGCGCCGTCGTCACCGGGGCCTCCTCCGGTATCGGCCGCGAGCTCGCCCGGGCGCTGGCCGCCCGTGGCCATTCGGTCATCCTCGTCGCCCGTCGCGGTGAGCTCCTCGAGGAACTCGCCGGCGAACTGCGCACGGCGCACAATGTCGCCGTCGAGGTCCGCGCCGTCGATCTGTCCGACCCGACCAAGGTCGAGGTCCTCGCCGCCGAGTTCGCCGAACGCGAGATCTCGATCCTCTGCAACAACGCCGGCATCGCCACCTTCGGCCCCGTCGCCGAGCTCGACGCCGCCTACGAGAAGTCCCAGGTCCTCCTGAACGTCAACGCCGTTCACGATCTCACTCTCGCGGTGCTCCCCCAAATGGTGAAGCGCGGCGCCGGCGGCATCCTCATGGTGGGGTCGGCGGCCGGCAACATGCCGATCCCGAACAACGCCACCTACGCCGCGTCGAAGGCCTTCGTCAACACCTTCAGCGAATCGCTGCGCGGTGAGGTCTCGTCCCAGGGCGTCCACGTCACGCTGCTCGCGCCCGGGCCCGTCCGCACCCACACTCCGACGCCGGAAGAGGAATCGATCGTGGACAAGGTCGTCCCCGACTTCCTCTGGCATTCGTCGGCGAAGGTCGCGGAGATGAGCCTCGACGCGTTGGCGCACAACAAGATGCGCGTCGTCCCCGGCACCCTCTCGAAGGCCATGTCGGTGGCCGGCGGGTACACCCCGCGCGCCGTCGTCGCGCCGATCGTCGGTGGGTTCTACCGGAAGTTCAGCGCCGAGTAGGTCTCGCGCGGAACACTTCTCACCGCTTGCGGCGCCGCCCGGTACCGAAGATCGCGCGACTGAACTCGCGTCCCGCAGCGCTGGCCGCCGACCGCAGGAAGCTCTGCATGGGCTTGCTGGTCAGCACCTCGGTGAGGATGCCCGGCTCCTCCGGAACAGGCTTCGGTGCCGGAGCACGTTTCGGAGCCGGCGCGGGAGCGGGTGCCGGAACCGGGATGGGCGCCGGCGCGGGCGCGTCGGCGGACTCGCCGGGCGCCAGCGTGTTGGCGGCGAGCATCTCGTAGGCCGACTCGCGGTCGATCGACTGCCCGTACTTCGCGTACAGCGGGCTCGCCTTGGCGGCGGCGGTGATCGCCTCCGCCCCGATGGCGTCCATCGACGACCGCGGCGGACGCACAACGGTCCACGCGACGGGGGTCGGCGCACCCTTCTCCGACAGCACCGTCACCACGGCCTCACCGGTACCCAGCGAGGTGAGAACCTGCTCGAGCTTGTAGACCTCCGAGATCGGGTAGGTCTTGACCGTCTTCTTGAGCGCCTTCTGATCGTCAGGTGTGAAGGCACGCAACGCATGCTGGATGCGGGCGCCGAGCTGCGAGAGCACCTCGTTGGGGATGTCGGTGGGCAGCTGCGAGCAGAAGAAGACGCCCACGCCCTTCGAGCGGATCAGCTTGACCGTCTGCACGACCTGGTCGATGAACGCCTTCGACGCGTCGTCGAACAGCAGGTGCGACTCGTCGAAGATGAAGACCAGCTTCGGCTTGTCGAGGTCACCGACCTCGGGCAGGAACTCGAAGAGGTCGGCCAGGATCCACATCAGGAAAGTGGAGAACAGTGCGGGCCGGGCAGCTTGTGCGCCGAGTTCGAAAAGCGTGATGATGCCGCGACCGTCGGCGGCGAGGCGGATGAGGTCGGCGGGTTCGATCTCGGGCTCACCGAAGAACGTGTCGCCGCCGTCGGCCTCGAGGTTGGTCAGGGCACGCAGGATCACCCCCGCGGTCTGACGCGAGACCCCGCCGATGTTCTTGAGTTCTTCCTTGCCCTCGTCGCCGGTGAGGAATGCGATCACCGACCGCAGATCCTTCAGGTCGAGCAACGGCAGGCCCTTCTTGTCGGCCCAGTGGAAGATCAGGCCGAGGGTCGATTCCTGGGTGTCGTTGAGCCCCAACACCTTGGAGAGCAGGATCGGGCCGAAAGACGTGATGGTCGCGCGGATGGGCACGCCGATGCCGGTGTCACCGAGCGAGACGAACTCGACGGGGTGAGCGGCGGGCTGCCAGGAGTCGCCGGTCTGCTGTGCGCGTTCGACGATCTTGTCGTTGCTGACGCCCTCGCGGCTCAATCCCGACAGGTCACCCTTGATGTCGGCCATCACCACGGGCACACCGTTGGCGGAAAGCTGTTCGGCCAGCAACTGCAGCGTCTTGGTCTTGCCGGTACCCGTGGCGCCGGCGACGAGGCCGTGCCGGTTCATCATCGCGAGCGGGATGCGCACCGACGCGGTGGCGTCGACCTGGCCGTCCACCGACACCGTCCCGAGTTCGAGAGAGGTGGAGGTGAAGGCGTAGCCGGCGGCGATGGTCTGAGCAGGGCTGAGGGCTTCGGTCACGAGGGACACAATAGCCCGCGGAGGACCGCTGTTCTCCGTCTGACGCGGGCTTGTCGGGACGGTTCGTTAAGGTTGTCGGGTGCAGGACAAACTGGTGTGGATCGATTGCGAGATGACCGGCCTCCGACTCGAGTCGGACAAGTTGATCGAGATCGCAGCCCTGGTCACCGACGGTGACCTCAACATCCTGGGTGACGGCGTCGACGTCGTCATCCACGCCGACGACGAGGCTCTCGCGTCGATGCCGGACGTGGTGACCAAGATGCATGCCGATTCCGGTCTCACCGAAGAGGTACGTGCGTCCACCGTCACGCTCGCCGAGGCGGAGAAGATGGTGCTCGACTACATCCGCAAACACGTGACGACGCCCGGTGCCGTCCCGCTGGCCGGCAACTCGATCGCCACCGACCGCGGCTTCATCGCCCGCGACATGCCCGAACTCGACGCCTACCTGCACTACCGCATGGTCGACGTCAGCTCGATCAAGGAACTCGCCCGACGCTGGTTCCCGAAGGTGTACTTCGGGCAGCCCGACAAGGGCCTCGCCCACCGTGCCCTCGCCGACATCCGCGAGTCGATCCGCGAGCTCCGCTATTACCGCGCGGCGGCCTTCGTGCCGGCTCCCGGCCCCGACGTCGATGCGCTCGCGAAGATCGTCGAGGATCTCGGACCCGCCTGAAAACGCAGGTCAGATAACCGATTGGAGTTCTGCGGTATCTACCCGCTAGAGTGTTCTTGGCTCTGAGACCGGGCGCGCAAGCCCCGGCATCCGATGCCGATGGTGGATGTAGTTCAGTTGGTAGAGCACCAGGTTGTGATCCTGGCTGTCGCGGGTTCGAGTCCCGTCATCCACCCCGACGAGTGGGAGGTCCGATTTCGGACCTCCCACTTTTCGTTTCCCGGTGAGAAGTTTTCGGCCGGCTGTCGATATCAGGTCGGGCCGTACGTCACCATGGTGTCGGGCCACTCCGGTCCGGCGGCAGATGACTGGAGGAACGATGAAATACGCACTGCTGCTCATGGGACATGTCGACGACCCGGCGTGCGGCGAGGAGGGTGGTGCCACACCCGAGGAGTTCTTCGCCTTCGACGAAGAAATCACCGAGGCCGGCGTCGTGGTCAGCTCCTTCGCCCTCGAGGACGAACGCGCGGTCGTCCACACCAACGGCACCGGCGAGCGTGTGGTGGCGTCGTCGGGTCCGTTTGCCGAAGTTCGCGAGTTCGTCGGCGGTGTCTACGTCATCGACGTCGCCGACATCGACGAGGCGATCGAGTGGGCTCGTCGTAGCCCGGGATCGGCACCCGGCGGGCACGTGGAGATCCGGCCGCTCGCACCGTACTGAACCGTGACCGGGCCATCCGACCGCTCGGCGGGCGCAGAACCCGTCGCCCGTCGAGCGGTCGCCATGATCGACCGCGACGTCCGCACACGTGTCATCGCCACTCTCACCAAGAGATTCGGCGACCTCGACCGTGCCGAGGACGCCCTGCAGGACGCTCTGACCCAAGCCCTGGTCACCTGGCCGCACACCGGCGTCCCCGAGTCGCCGGAAGCATGGCTGATCACGACGGCCAAGCGTCGGGTGCTCGATGCGCTGCGCAGGGAGAACGTCCTCGCCGGGAAACTGGTACAGCTGCAGAATGATTCGGACCGAGCACCCGTCCCGGCCGACTTCGGCGACCCCGCCGACATCGCGCAGGAAGCGCTGCCCGACGAACGTCTCGGCATGTTCTTCGCGTGTACCCACCCGGTATTGAAGGTCGAGGACCGGATCGCCCTCATGTTGCGGTTCGTCGCCGGCCTGACCACGCAGGAGGTCGCGCACGCACTGCTGATCCCCGTTCCGACCGCCCAACAGCGACTCGTGCGCGCGAAGAAGCGGATCAAGGCACTCGGTGTCCCGTTCCATGCGCCCCGCCCCGACGACCTACCCGCCCGTCTCGGCGGCGTCTTACGTGTTGTGTACCTGCTTTATTCGGAGGGTTACGCACGGTCGACGGGCAGCTCACACATCCGCGACGACATCACCGCCGAGGCCATCTCCCTCGCGCGGACTCTTCAGGGGCTGCTCCCCTGCGCCGAGACAAAGGGCCTTCTCGCGCTGCTGTTGCTCACCGAGTCTCGGCGGCCCGCTCGGGTGGACTCCGACGGCCGTCCGGTACCGCTGCCCGACCAAGACAGAACCCGGTGGGACGGAGCGCTGGTGACTGAGGGCACGGCGATCGCCGAATCCGCTGCGGCCCAGCAAGACGCGGGCGCATACACGATCCAAGCGGCGATCGCCGCGGTCCACGCGGAGGCCCGAACCGCCGACGAGACGGACTGGGCACAGATCGCGGTCCTCTACCGCCTGCTCGAGGCTCACGACGCCGGCCCGGTCGTGCGCGTTGGCCGGGCGGTCGCCATCGGGCGGGCTTTCGGACCGTCACGAGGGCTGGAAATGCTCGACCGGTTGGCGTCGAACGCCGCACTCGACCGCTACCGTCCGTTCCATGTCGCGCGGGCACTCACGCTCGCGGAGCTCGACGATCACGACGGTGCGGCCGCCGCCTACCGACGCGCACTCGAGTTACCCGGCAACGACGCCGAAGACGACTATCTTGCAAGTGCTCTCGCCGGATTGACTCAGGACTCCTGACACGAAAGTTCCCGTTGCGTTTTGTCCCGGGTTACGGGACAAAACGCAACGCGATGTTCAACCGGTTACTCCTCGTCCGAGGGATCAGACGCGGACTCGCCGGAACTCGACCGCGTCCGGCTCTTCTTCTCCGGAGTGGGCACCGGGTCGGAGTCCTCGGTTTCTGCGGCGGGCGACTCGGCCGCGGGTGCATCCTCGGTCGGGGCCGCTTCCGGTTCGCTGGTATCCGGCGCGTTGGCGATGGGTGCGGGCGTGGACGTCGTCGAGGTCACCGGCACCTCCGGGTCCGGCAGGACGAACGTGAATCCCGCTGTGCCCTCGGGCTTCCAGATCGCCTTGCCGGCCGCGCCGGGCGCGGTGAACGTCACCCAGCCGGTGTAGGTCTGGCCAGGCGTCAGTTGGTCCGGCAACTCCGGCCCCTCGTTCGGCGCCGGCCCGGGTGCCTGTTGCACTCCCCCGACCATCGGTGCGAAGTCATCCCAGTCGATCGACGACAATCGTCCGTCGTCGTCGGTATCCGACGTTGTCACGGACATCTTCACCGCGACTGTCGCCGGTGCACCGTCCGAAGGAGCCGTGGACTCGACCTTCTGAATCGTCGCCGTACCGAGGTCGGTTCCGTCGGTCGCAGTCACCGGGAACCGTTCCCCGACATCGACATCGGTCGGCGTCGTCGGGCCCTGCTTCAAGACCGGGGTCTCGGCGGGTTCGCTCTCGGAAGAGCTTGCTGACGAGGAACTCTCGGACGCCGACTTCTCGGTGCTCGAGCTCGCGGAGCTCTCCGACTCGGAGCTCTCTGCCGCCGAGCTCTCCGCGGACTCGGACGGCGTGGTGCTCTCGGAGGTCGGGGCGAGGGCGGCCATGCGCGCAGCTGCGCCGGCAGCGACCGTCTGAGTGGCGTTGGGAAGTGGCTCTCCGACGGCGCATTCGGCACGCACCAACTGAATGGTGATCTCCCAGACAGGGGTGCGAGTGATCAGGGTCTTGACGTCGAGATGCAGAACCAGCGTCGACAGGGCACGTTTGCCGGTCGCGACAGCGATGCTCTGGAAGACCCCATCCACGTGGTAGCCGACGGCGTTGTCGTCGATCACAGTAGGGGCAGCATTGGCGGCAGGAACCGGAATTCTGTTGTTCGACTCGATGCCGAGGTAGATGCCATTACCTGTGGGCGCGACCGCTCGTGGGGTGACATTTCCCCCGTAATCGGTCGACTTGCAGTCAACCTCGGCATAGAACTCACTGGTGCGCGTGTCAAGGACCGACAGAGCCGAGTTCAGCGGGTTGATCAACGATGGCGCCGGGATCGCCTTTACTTCCTTTGCCCATGACTTGGCCGCGCCCTCGATGTTTCCGCCGTTTCGGGTGAACTCCGCGAACGAGCGACCCCGCGCAGCCACCAGACCGACACCGGCGAACCCCGAGTTGTAGTTCAGGACCCAATCCGATTGGTTGGGAGACCATGTGGTCCCTGCGGACTGGTAGGTATGCGTGGCGCTGTTGACAGTGAACTCTCCACCGGTGATCAGTCGCTGGTTCTTGGCGTGCGCGGTAATGGAGCGCGCGTACCCGTCAAGAGCAGCAGCACGCGAGAACGTGGTGCTGCCCCAGACTTTGTCGTTCCAGGCCGCGAGCACGCCGGTCGCCTGCGCGACCACGCCGAGAATAGCGATCAGGCCGACGACGGAGATCAGGATCTTGCTGCGATTGGTGAGGTTCATGCTTGCCGTGTGTCTCTTTGAGTTGCGGGGGAAGTGCGTTCAGGAGCGAAAGGATTCGGCGATCTCGTCTTCGCGGCGACCGGTGGCCGACTTCGGCCAGAAGGCCCACAAGACGAGGAGTGCCGCGCCAAGGGTGATGGCGCCGAGGACGTAGGGATTCGACAACCAGACGATCTGCTTCGCGAGGCCCGGCGCATGCCAGACGACTTTGCGTACCTGGCTGACGCGGTAGGGCTCCGGGTCGGGGTTCGGGTTCGCGTCGCCCTGCATCTCGATGAGGGCCTCGCCACCGCCGAGTTGCTGTACGGCGATGGCCCGGTGAGTGATCGGCTTCAGACCGACCCCGCGGTCGACGGTGATGATGTCGCCGACCTTCACCTCGGTCGCCGGGATCTCGTGCACAACAGCGATGGACCCCTGCGGGATGGTCGGGTCCATCGAGCCGGTCTTGAACATGATGATCGTGTAATTGCCCACGAACGCAAGGACTGTCAGCGCGATGCACAGGACGCCGAACACGGCGAGGATGTTCAGCGCCCAGTCGACGAGCCGACTCCCCAGCGAGCGCGTCCCCGGACGCGCTGAGTGCGACTCGACGGACAGCGACTCGGTGGGCGTCGAGTCCGTTGCCGGCGGCAGCGGCACCAGCGGAATGGGCATGGTCGGCGCGTCAGAAGCCGGGATGTACGCCCCCGGAGCCGACGCCCACACCGCACGCGGGGCGGGTGCCACGCCCCTTGCCGGCGCGGTCACCGTCCACGAGTCCCGGATCCCGGACACGTTCGTGTCGGGTCGGTCGGTACCGGGATTCGCGGTCGTCGTCATCGAGCCGTCTCTCTGGGTTGGTGGTGCGGATTCGCTGGGCAGGCGGGGCAACGCGTATCGCGTGAAACCCTCGATCCGGCGGCAGCTTCAGGGTTGGAAGGACTACCGCACCGCCGGATCGAGCATGATCATCAGCCGACGCTCTGCGCGCGCATCTCCCAGAGCGCGGTGACACTCGTGTCCGTGATCGCACTCGGGTTGGCGTTCGCCGGGAGGGTCACCTCGAAATCGACGACCTTGGTGCCACCCTTGGGGATCGTGAACTTGGCCGCAGTTGCTGCAGCACCCGTAGCACTCAGCGGCGAATTGCTGAGCAGTGTCGTTGAGCCCTCCTTGATGGTGACCAGCAGAGCCTGGCCGAGGGTGTTCCCGGCATTTGCCGCAGGCTGGATGACGATGTCGGCCGGCATCTTGTTGTGCGTCTCCTTGAGCCAGAACTTGCCCTTGGCAGTCTGACCGGGCATCAGATGCGCTGGATCGACGTTGAGGTCGACGTTGAACGCGATGGGTCCTGAGGTGGTGTTCGTCGCGTACTCGGCGTAAGAGCCCTCGACGCCGCTAGTGCTGCCCTGCACGTTCCACGCCGTGTCGCCGATACCGAAGGTTCCGGCACCGAACACGGTGTCGTTCCACGCGGCGAGCGTGACCACCGCGCCGACACCGAGGACTGCACCGGAGGCGAGGATCGCCTTGCGCTTGCGGCTCTTGCGGTTGCGCTCTTCGTCGGTCAGGGGGGCGCTGGTGGGGGTCTGGTTGTTGGTCATCTTCCGTCCATCATTCTGCGGGGGCGTAGCTCATTGCTACTCACGAGTAATTTAGATTGTTTTGCGTTTTTTGTTACCTGTTTTTGCAGATCAATCGTGTGAAGTGACTCACCGCCTTTTGGTCATATGTACCGATTTCTGGATACGCCCGTTGTCTTATTTGTAGACCGTTCAGACTACTTATTCGATGGTCATTCGACCCACTTCGTTAGTGTCCCGAAATTTACGACAATGACCATTGCGATAATGACAATAAGCATTGTTATTCGCGACAATGATCATTGATATTTCGACAACGGTTATTGGCAAACCGGGTCGAAGGCCGACTACTCGGAGTCGCGCTCCACCTCCGCGCCGGCCTTGTTGATGGTGTCCGCCAGCCAGACGCCCAGCCAGGCGATCGCGCTCCGGCCGGCCTCATCGACGACGAGCTTGGCGTAGTTCGTGTGCGAGTTACCGGAGTAGAAGTCCTTTGCCGTGACAGCGTCACGGATCAGCGACGCGGGGTCGCTGACGGCCTGCCCCGCGACGATCTTGGCCAGTTCCTTGCCGAGCTCCTTGAACTCGGGCGAGATCAGCTCGGACAACACCCCGCTGCCCTTCTTCTCCCCCTCGCCCTCGCCGTCGGAGACATCGACAGCCGTATCCGCCACCAGTGAGGCGAGCTGTTTGCCCAACTCGACAACCTCCTCGGCCGAGACCTCGGTGTCCGGGAGGGACGCGGCTCCG
This sequence comes from Gordonia sp. GN26, assembly GCF_054823965.1. NCBI lineage: Bacteria > Bacillati > Actinomycetota > Actinomycetes > Mycobacteriales > Gordoniaceae > Gordonia > Gordonia sp. GN26. The sequence continues at coordinate 286,627 of NZ_JSYC01000007.1, forward strand.
ACGCGAGCACCCACCGATCCCGCCGCCGTCCAGGTCAGCTCCTGGACCTCCCCGACCAGGTTCGCGGTCCGCTCGATGTCCACCCGGTCGAGCACACGGCAGATCGAGGCGCCGACCTTGGCGAGGCCCGTCTGGTCCGGGATGAGGTCAAGGATGCGGGCGGTCTTCGCGTAGTCGACCGTGTCCGCGAGCTTCACGAACGGGCGCAGCTGCGTGTTCACCCGCCCCGCGACCTTGTGGGCTGACCGAAGGTCTCCGACCCCGATGAGCTGCGGAAATCGACCGATATCGGCACCCAGACCGGCGTAGTCGATCCTGGCGATCGCGCCGATGACGTCGATCGCGGTCTCGACGGCGTCCGCCACCTCTTCCGCCCCCTCACTGAGGACGGTGCCGATCTTGCCGAGGACAGGATGGCGCCGCTTGTCGATGGAGCAGTAGAGGTCGGAGGGGGCGCAGATGCTCGTGACCTTCCCGGACAGCTTGCCCATCCCCTCGGGACGCGGATCGGCGATCCCGATTCCGCGCGGCTTCGGACCCACGGTCTTCTGGCCGGCCGTTCCGTTGCCGGGGTCGGCGAGGAGGCCGACCGCGAGCACCCTGTCCGCTGGAACCGGGCCGTCGCCGTTGCCGATCGCCGCGGCGAGATCCCCCGCCGCGTCCGCACCCTGGCTGTAGCCACTGATCGTGAACTTCAGGTCGGGGTCGGCTTCCGCACGGTCGGCGAGCACCTTCGAGGCGTTCGCGATCGCGGTGGCCTTGCTGTCCGCGTACGTCCGCCCGTTGTCGAAGGCGCGGGCCATATACGGGAGGAAGTAGATGGTCGCCGAGTCGCCGTGTGTCCGCGAGATCGAGTCGGCCACCCCCGCCAGCGCGCCCGTTGCATGGGTGGGATCAGCAGCCGCATCCGTTTCCCAGGTCCCGGGAATGAAGAGATTGAACGTGGGAACCGTCGGAGCCGGAGCGGCGACGCCGGCACCAGCGCCACCGAATGCGGTTGCCGCAACACTCGCGGTGAGCGCTATTCCACCGAGACCGATTGCCCAATGGCGCGCAGATCGAGAGCGGCCGAACTGAGACTGTTTTTCTGTTGTGTCGCACGCATGGCGGGGCTTACGCGCAGAGAAAGAGCATTTCATGAGGGGATGTCACAAATCTTCACATCGTTGGGGAGATGAAACAACAGGCTCGGATGGAGAGGGACTTTCGTCCCCCTTTTCCGAGCCGTTGTTACTTGCCAGTAGATATGAATATTCGACTATTACGGGACGATTTCAAGAATCCGAGAAAATATTTTCGTCGCACGTAAGGGCCCGTTTCATATACGAAACCGGATGGCATTGCAGCACACTGTATTTCAGATGCTGATGCAGGTAGGCCAGCCTTGGACAAATGACCCTGTGTGAGTGAGATCACCAGCGTGATGTCGCCGTTCTCGATGACAAACCCTTCGTGGCGCTCTTCCGCAGATACCAAGCAGGGCTCGGAACCGCCGGGCGACAGCGGAGTCGAGCCCATGGCACGACAGGCGTCGGGTCATCTGATCGCAGTCAGCGTGGCGCTTGCCGATCGAGAGACAGATCGAGCCGACGGAGCAGCTGGGCATTGAGCGCAACGACAACCGTCGACACCGACATCAAGATCGCACCCACGCTCATCGGCAACACGAATCCGATCGGCGCCAACACACCGGCGGCGAGTGGGACCGAGATCAGGTTGTACCCGGCCGCCCACCACAGGTTCTGCACCATCTTCCGGTAGCTCGCCCGGGACAACTCGATCACCGAGAGCACCGACCGCGGGTCCGAGGACGCCAGGATCACACCCGCGGAGGCGATGGCGACGTCGGTACCGGCTCCGATGGCGATGCCGACGTCGGCCTGCGCGAGTGCCGGCGCATCATTCACCCCGTCCCCCACCATCGCGACCCGCTTGCCCTCGTGCTGCAGTTCGGCCACCTTCTCGGCTTTGCCCTCCGGCCGAACACCGGCATAGACGCGATCGATCCCCAGCTCCCGTGCCACATCCTCGGCCACCGCCCGCGCATCCCCGGTGACCATCACCGCCTCGACCCCACGACGCCGGAGACCGTCGACCGCCTCGAGCGACTCCGGTCGCACCTCGTCGGTCAGTGCCAAGGCGCCGACGACCTCACCGTCGGCGATCACATGAAGGATGATCGCTCCTTCGTCACCCCAGGCCGTGGCGATCGGCAGCTCTGAGACACCCTGTCTGTCGAGCAATCTCGGCCCGCCCACCGCGACGGACATTCCGTTGACGCGCGCCGAGACACCCACCGCAGGCGACGAGGTGAAGTCCTGCGCCTCCGACACCTTCAGGTCCCGACGCCGGGCGGCCTCGACGATCGCAACCGCGAGCGGATGCTCGCTGTCTGCCTCCGCCGACGCGGCCAGCACCAGCACCTCGTCCGATGTACGACCGCCCGCGGGTTCGACGGCGCGGACCGTCGGAGCGCCACGGGTCAGCGTCCCGGTCTTGTCGAAGAGCACGGCGTCGACCGACCGCATCGTCTCGAGGGCCAGCCGGTCGGAGATCAGGACTCCCCCACGCGCCGCACGCTCCGTCGCGATCGACACCACCAACGGGATGGCCAGACCCAGAGCATGCGGGCAGGCGATGACGAGCACCGTGATCACCCGGACGACCGCAGTGTCGGGCATGCCCACCGACGTCCAGACGACCACCGTGACAGCCGCCGCGGCGACAGCGAACCAGAAGAGCCACCCGGCGGCGCGGTCGGCAAGACGTTGAGCCCGCGACGACGAGGCCTGTGCCTGGGCGACGAGCCGTTCGATCCCGGCCAGCGCGGTGTCGCCACCTATCGCGGTGACCCGGACACGGACCGCGGAATCCGTGGCAACGGTCCCGGCGACCACCCGCTCCCCGACCGATCGTCGGACCGGCCGCGACTCACCGGTGATCATCGACTCGTCTACATCCGCAGTGCCGTCGATGACTTCCCCGTCGGCCGGGATCGATGCACCGGGCCGAACGAGTACGACGTCGTCCACCTCCAGTTCAGAGACCGGGACGGTGACCACTCCGGCACCGTCGACCTTCTCCGCCTCGTCTGGCAGCAACGCAGCCAGCGAGTCGAGGGCTGACGTCGTCTGGGCCAGCGCCCGCATCTCGACCCAGTGCCCCAGGAGCATGATCACGACGAGGAGCGCCAGCTCCCACCAGAAGTTCAGCTCGCTGTCCAGCAACTCGAGACTCGCGCCCCACGACGCGACGAAGGCAACGGTGATGGCCAGCCCGATGAGCAGCATCATCCCCGGGGCGCGGGACCGAACCTCCGCGACCGCACCGGTGAGGAACGGCCGGCCGCCCCAGAAGTAGATGACCGTGCCCAGTACCGGCGAGATCCACGTGACCCACCCGTGGTGAGGGAGTGAATAACCGATCAGGTGGGCGAACATCTCGTTGAACGCCACCGTCGGGATCGCCAGTACCGACATGATCCAGAACAATCGGCGAAAACGGCCGACGTGGTCGGCGTGACCGCCGTGGTCGCCACCAGCGTGCTGGTGACCTTCGTGCGTACCCATGTAGTGCCCATGATGGGTCGATGTAGCACTCATGCGTCCGACTATATACCCCCTACCCGTATGCCGTAAGGGCCAACCTGCGGGCACTCTTTATCAGACGCCACCGACACATTCCACAATCGAAACCGCCTGCGAAATTCGTTGCGCGCCAGCGAGATCACGGGTACAGTCGAACATACATTCGAACCGCGTCTCCGGGGGGTGACCGTCTTGACCGAGTTCTCGCAGTCCGACGCCCCGGTTTCGCGCG